>JBBJMF010000136.1:0-5517 GCA_037719575.1 Nocardioidaceae bacterium | reverse complement strand
TCGAACCCCCAACCTTCCGATTACAAGTCGGATGCGCTGCCAGTTGCGCCACACCGGCCAGGTGCCCGCCCATGCTAGTGGCCGCAGCGATCGCCAGGGAGATCGGCGCAGACGTCAAGCCCGAGCCGACGAGTCCGGGGTGATGCGCCCATCGACGGCGACCGAAGTGGGCGTCGACTCGACGGTGTCGGGGTAGATCACTCCCGCGCCGGTGTTCAGCAGCACCACCTCGTCGTCGGGTCGGATCCAGCCTTGCTGCGTCAGCGAACGAGCCGCGGTCACCGTCGCCGCGCCCTCCGGACACATGAACAAACCCTCGAGCCTCGCGGCGAGCGCCAGGTCGGCGAGCAGGTCGGTGTCGGGCACCGCGATCGCCGTACCCGCCGTCTCGTACAGCGCGTCGAGCACGAGGAAGTCGCCGAGTGCCTTCGAGACGGTGATCCCGAAGGCGACGGTCGCGGCATCCGGCCACGGCTCGGACACCCGAGCCCCCGCCAGGAAGGCCTGCACTATCGGCGCGCACCCGCTCGACTGGACGGCGACGAGCCGCGGCAGCGGCCCGCTCACCCAACCGAGCGCGACGAGCTCCGACAGCGCCTTGTGTATCCCGATCAGCCCGACCCCGCCGCCGGTGGGGTAGACGATGACGTCGGGCATCCGCCAGCCCAGCTGCTCGGCAATCTCGAACCCCATCGTCTTCTTGCCCTCGATGCGGTACGGCTCCCTGAGGGTCGCGACGTCGAACCAGTCCTGCGCGCTCTCCGCCACCGCCTCGGCCACGAGCCGTCCGGCATCGGAGATCAGTCCGTCGACCAGCCACAGCTCCGCTCCCGTCACGGAGGTCTCCGCGCGCGTGATCGACGGTGCCGCCTCCGGCATCGCGACCAGCATCCGAAGACCGGCCCTCGCCGCGTACGACGACCAGGCGGCGCCGGCGTTACCGTTGGTGGGCATCGCCAGCCGCCGGGCGCCGAGCTCACGGGCCCGGGACACCCCGACCGCCGCACCGCGGGCCTTGAACGAGCCGGTCGGCAGCAGTCCGTCGTCCTTGATGAAGAGCCGACTCAGGCCAAGCTCTGCGCCGAGTTGCGGCGCCGGCAGCAGCGGGGTCATCCCTTCACCGAGGGTCACCACGTGCTCCGGGGCGGTGACGGGCAGCAGCTCGTGGTAACGCCACAGGTCGGGTGGGCGCACGGCGATCTCGTCAGGTGTCAGGCGCACCGCCTCGAGGTCGTAGCGCGCCAGCAGGGGGGAGTCGCACGCCGGGCAGACGCCCTGGAGGACCGTGGCGTCGTGGCGTGCCCGGCACCTCGGGCACTCGAGATGGCTCAGGGCGCTGAACTCCGACACCCCCCCATCCTCACAGGACGGTCGAGCCGTACTACACTCGCGGGCCGGGCGCCGGTCGACCGCAACCTGTCGACCGGTACACCGACGCGATTCAGTCAGCCGACCCAGCGGGGTATCGATGAGCACGGACGAGTGGGTCGAACGTGCCCAGCAGCTGTACGAGCGCGCCGTCTTCGGCGGCGACTGCGAGGCACTCGCAACGGCCGAGCGGGAGCTCGACGCGGTGGAGGCTGACCTCGCCCTGGCACGAGGCCGAGTCGTCCACGCGAGATACCTCGAGCGCCAGGGCGAGGACCAGCGCGAGCTCGAGCTGTTCGAACGTGCCACGAGGCTCTACCGGTCGCTCGGCGACGTTCGCGGCGAAGCAGAGGCCTTGTTCTGGACCGGCGCGTTTCACCAGGTGGTGCGCGACGACAACGAGACTGCGGTGCCCGATCTGGAACGGTCCTACGAGCTCGCCACGCAGGCAGGAGACAAGCTCACGATGTCCTACGCCCTGCGGCACCTCGGCATCTCCGACCACGTCGCCGGCAGGTTGGACGCGGCACGAGCGCGGTTGGAGGAGTCCGTGCGACTCCGCCGGGAGATCGGCTTCCTGCCCGGCGTCGCCGCGAATCTGGTCGGGCTGATCTACATCTCCGCAGCACTTGGCCGACACGAAGAGGCGCAGGCACTTGTCGAGGAGGCTGCCGCCATTGCCGAGGCCAGTGGCGCTGAGACCATCGGGCGCCAGGTCGAGGAGGCGCGGGCAGCTGTGATCCGCCCCTCGTGACACGTCGGCGAGCGGCCACTGAGCAGACCTGGTGGTTCGCCACCTGCACGAAGACGCAGCTCTGCAACGCCCGGGTCGGCTGGGACGGCCCAACCGGGCTCGGCACATCGAACGGCGTAAAGGGTTCTGACGGCAGGCCGCTAGTGTCGGGCGATATCCACCATGACGAAGGAGTGCTCGACATGTCGCGATTCACCCGGCTGTGCGCGGCGGCGGCCACCGGCTGCGCGGCCGTCCTGGCTCTCTCGACTCCGGCGCTGGGCAGCGTCGCGCAGGACAGCCCGGCCGCACCCAACTTCAGCGGGGCGATCGCGCTGTCGAACTGCTCGGGATCGGTCGTGCGCTGGCAGACCTCCCAGGCATCCGACAAGGCTCTGGTGCTGACCAACGGCCACTGTTACGACTTCATGGGCGCCCACGAAGTTGTCGTCAACGAGCCATCCGGCCGCAGCGTGACCCTGCTGAACTCCAACGGGTCCACCGCCGGGACCGTGAGCACCGTCAGACTCCTTTACGCGACCATGTCGCGCACGGACGTCGCGCTGTACCAGCTTTCCAAGACCTACCGGGACCTGCAGAGCACGTACGGCGTCCCGGCGTTCACGCTTGCCAGCACCAAACCGGCGCCCGAGAACCAGGCGATCCAGGTGCTCTCCGGCTACTGGAAGATCGCCTACAACTGCAACCTCAACGGCTTCGCCTACCGCCTGCACGAGGACGTCTGGACGTGGCGCACGTCGCTGCGCTACTCCGACGGCGGATGCCAGGTCATCGGCGGCACGTCGGGCAGCCCGGTCCTCGACTCCAGCCGGACCCAGATCGGCATCAACAACACCATCAACGAGAACGGCCGGCGCTGCACGATCAACAACCCCTGCGAGGAGGATCGGAACGGCAACATCAGCGTCCACCTCCACCGTGGCTACGGGCAGGAGACCTGGATCTTCTACACCTGCCTCAGCAACAACCTGATCACCCTGTCCAAGCCGGGCTGCAGGCTGCCCAGCCCCTGACCGGTCGCGGCTGACCTCTCGTTGCGTCCGTGCAGACGGGTGCGACTGCGCGCTGGTGGGCGGACGCCATTCACAATGTCAGGGCCGCCAGCGACGGTGCCGGACGCCCGTCTCCCCCTCGCGGACCAGCTGTAGCCGTGGCTTGGGGCCGTCCGTGCGGCCGGTCTGGGGTTTGCGTCGACCCGGCCGCCACGGCAGCGGCCAGCGGGCGCCCGGCCCGTCGTAGTCCTGCTCGACCGCCGCGTGCAGCGTCCAGCTCGGGTCGTAGAGATGCACCCGCCCCAACGCGCACAGGTCGGCTCGGCCCGCGAGGATCAGCGAGTTCACGTCGTCGTACGACGAGATTGCCCCGACGGCGATCGTGGCGACGCCGAGGCTGTTGCGGATCGCGTCGGCGAAGGGCGTCTGGAACGACCGCCCGTAGGCGGGCTGCTCGTCGGGGGTCACCTGGCCACTCGAGACGTCCACCGCGTCAGCCCCGGCCTGTTGGAACGCCCGGGCCACCTCGACCGCTGCCTCGCCGTCGATGCCCCCGTCGACCCAGTCGGTCGCGGAGATGCGCACCGTCATCGGCCGGCCGCTCGGCCAGACGCCCCGCATCGCCGCAAACACCTCGAGCGGGTAGCGCAGCCGGTTGGCCAGCGGACCGCCGTACTCGTCGGTGCGCTTGTTCGTCACCGGTGAGATGAAGCTGGACAGCAGGTAGCCGTGTGCGCAGTGCAGCTCGAGCAGGTCGAAGCCGGCCGCCTCCGCCCGCCGAGTCGCCTCGACGAAGTCCTCGAGAATCGCCTGCATCTCGGCCGACGAGAGCTCACGTGGCACCTGGTTTACACCGGGCAGGTAGGGCAACGGCGACGGCGCCACGACCTCCCAGTTGCCGTCGTCCAGAGGCCGGTCGATGCCCTCCCACATGAGCTTCGTCGACCCCTTTCGGCCGGAGTGCCCGAGCTGGATGCCGATCGCAGCGTCGGTCTGGTGGTGCACAAAGTCCGTGATCCGGCGGAACGCCGTGACGTGCTCGTCGGCGTACAGCCCGGCGCATCCTGGCGTGATCCGGCCCTCCGGGGTGACGCACACCATCTCGGTCATGACGAGCCCCGCGCCGCCGAGCGCCTTGCCGGCGAGGTGGGCGAAGTGGAAGTCACCGGCCAGCCCGTCGTTCGACAGATACATGTCCATGGCGGAGACGATCACCCTGTTGACGAGCGTCAGGTCGCGCAGCCGGAACGGCTGGAACATCGGCGGCCGCACGTCACCGGGGCCGTGGCCGGCACGCCCCACGGAGTCGGCGAACCAGGTGTCCGCCGCCTCGACGAACTCGTGGTCGCGCACGCGCAGGTTGTCGTAGGTGACCCGTCGGCTCCGCGTCATGATGTTGAACGCGAACTGCATGGGCTCCTGGGCCATGTACTGGCCGAGGTTCTCGAACCACTCGAGGCTCGCCTGGGCCGCTCGCTGGGTCGACAGCACGACCGGCCGGCGCTCCTCCTCGTAGGCCGCGAGGGCTCCTCCGAGACCGCTCGGCGGGTCGGTCGGCTGCTCGTGCAGGCAGGCCGCCAGCGCCAACGCGTCCTCCATGGCCAGCTTGGTGCCGGAGCCGATCGAGAAGTGCGCGGTATGCGCCGCGTCACCGAGCAGGACGACGTTCCCCCTTCGCCAGCAGTCATTGCGCACGGTGGTGAAGCCGATCCAACGCGAGTTGTTGGCCATCACGTCGTGTCCGTCGAGCACGTCGGCGAAGGTCTCCCGGACCTGCTCGATCGACCGCTCGTCCGAGACACCCGGTCGCAGCGAGGCGGGGTCGCTCGCGAGCTCCTCGGCCAGGGCACGGAAGCCGGCCCGCTCCCACACCCGGTCGTGCATCTCCACGATGAACGTGCTGGCCTTGGCGTCGTACGGGTAGCCGTGCATCTGCATCACGCCGTACGGCGTCTCCCGCACGTCGAACGTGAACGCGTCGAACACCTTGCTGGTGCCCAGCCACATGTAGCGGCAGCGACGCTGCTCGAGAGTCGGCCGGAACGAGTCGGCGTACCTCCCTCTGATCGCCGAGCTGAGACCGTCAGCGGCCACCACGAGGTCGTGCGAGGCGACCAGGTCGTCGATGTCGGGCGCGGGCGTCAGGAAGTGGATGGCGACGCCGAGCTCCCGGCAGCGTTGCTGGAGGATCTCGAGTAGCCGCGCCCGGCTCATCGCCGCGAAACCATGTCCGCCGCTGGTCACGACCTGCCCGCGGTAGTGGACGTCGATGTCGTCCCACCGGGCGAACTCGGCCTCCATCGCGGCGTGGATGCCCCCGTCAGCGTGCTCGATACCGCCGAGCGTCTCGTCGGAGAACACCACGCCGAAGCCGAACGTGTCGTCGGCGGCGTTGCGCTCCCA
>JBBJMF010000056.1:0-18499 GCA_037719575.1 Nocardioidaceae bacterium | reverse complement strand
CTCGCCGCTCGGCACCGTCCACCGAGTGTCGGTGCCGAGCAAGTATGTCGACCAGACGCAGAGCTCGGCAGAGGCATGGGAGCGCCGCAAGGCGGCCCGGCTGTGGGTGAACCATCGAGGTGAGCGGGCCGTGCTACGGGTGTGAGAGCGCAACTGCTCCGACGTACGCACGCGGGTCAGAGAAGACCGGTGACACGATGAGACCGCCGTGGTGACCCGAGAAGCCGACCTGATGCGTGCCTTGCACGACGAGCACGCGCGGGCCCTGTGGTCGTACGCGCTGAGTCTGACCGCCGGTGACCGAGGTCACGCCGAGGACGTCGTCCAGGAGACCCTGCTCCGAGCCTGGCGGAACCCGAAGGTCCTCGACCAGACTCAGGGGTCGGCCCGCGGCTGGCTCCTGAAGGTCGCCCACAACATCGCGATCGACCAGTGGCGGGCCCGGCAGGTCAGGCCCGAGTTCCCGGCCGGCGAGCTACCGGAGCGCGCCGTCGACACGACCGACGAGGTCGTGCAGTCGTGGCTCGTCATCGATGCGCTTGGCCGGCTGTCCTTCGCCCATCGTCAGGTTCTTGTCGAGTGTTACTACGGCGGCCGGAGCACCGCCCAGGCAGCCGACCGGATCGGTGTGCCCGAGGGCACGGTGAAGTCGCGGCTGCACTATGCGCTCGCTGCGTTGCGGCTCGTTCTGATGGAGATGGGAGTAGGGCGATGACCGACGAGTTCTCGACGTATGACGGTGCCTACCTCCTCGGCTCGCTGACACCGGCGGACCGAGCCGCTTACGAGGCGCATCTCGCGTCCTGTGCCGAATGTCGCGGAGCGGTCAGCCAGCTCGCCGGAATGCCGGGGCTGCTGGCGGGCCTCTCCTCTGCTCAGGCGCGCTCAGCAGGCGGGGGCCTTCCCGATGTTCCCGACACGTTGCTGCCTCGGCTGCTCGCCGAGGTCCAGCGCACCCGTTTCCGCCAGCGCCTGACGACCGGGGTCGTCGGCATCGCTGCGGCGGCGGTCCTGGTGGTCGCGCTCGTCGCTGGTCTGCGCGGCGACCGCTCTCCCAGCCAGGACGGACCACCCACCAACGTCGCGGCACAGCAGATGACCCCGGAGTCCCCTGATGTGCCGATCCGGGCGACGGCTCTGCTCACCGACAAGGAGTGGGGCACCCGAATCGTCGTCAGGTGCACGTATCGAGAGACATCCCCCGGCAACAACCGCTACGACCCTCCGCTCACCTACACGATGGTCGTGACGGACAGGTCCGGCCGCACCCAGCAGATCGCGGCTTGGGAGGCCAAGCCGGGCGCTCCGGTCGTCGTCGACGGCTCGACCTCGGTTCCACAGTCGCAGATCGCCTCGGTCCAGGTGCGGAACCCGGGGAACCAACCGATCCTCACCCTCCAGCTCTAGGCTCGTCCCCCGACCCGCGGACCCCGGGTTGACCCGCGTATCCCCATCGCGTAGCGTCACTTCTGGTTGCAGTGGCACTTCGGCTCGTTCATCGACATACGCAGTCATCGACACCCGCAGTCTTAGAGCGGGTGTTTTGTCTACTTGGACAGGCCGGGCGTCGGACGACTCAGTCGCAACCCGAGGCAGTGAGAACGCCGTCTCGAAGCTCATCGCGAAGGAAACAGCATGACACAGGGCACGGTTAAGTGGTTCAACGCCGAAAAGGGTTTCGGCTTCATCGAGCAGGACGGCGACGGACCCGATGTCTTCGTCCACTACTCGGCGATTGACACCACCGGGTACAAGACGTTGGACGACGGCCAGCGCGTCGAGTTCAACACCACGCAAGGCCCCAAGGGTCCCCAGGCGGAGAACGTTCGCGCAGTCTGATCTCACAGGTCTTCCGAGCAGGGTCGCAGCTTCGGCTGCGGCCCTGCTCGCGTTTCCGCAAAGGCCACCGGCCTCCGCTGGACACGGCATGTCGGGCTCGTATGTCGCTCCCGGATCCCTCGAGACATGGAGGGTTGCGTGGGTCTCCTTGGTTTGCGACGAGTCGGGCCACTAATGGCCAGGGCCCTCGACACGCGCTGAGATAACTCGTAAAGTGCCTGCCTACGCCGCGATTTCAGACGCGAGGTCGCCGATCAGAGTTGTGACGGGGTCATTGTCAGCGACGGAGTTGCCGCCGTCCGGGAAGGGACCACCATGGCGAACTTGAGCCGCCTGCCCTCGCCGATCATCGAGCACTGGGAATGGCAGTACAACGGTGTGTGCCGCAGCGTCGACCCGGACGTGTTCTTCCCGCCGGACTCCGAGCGCGGACCCGTCCGGCAGCGCCGCGAGTCCCAGGCCAAGCAGTACTGCGAGCACTGCCCGGTCCTCCAGCGGTGTCGTGAGCATGCCCTGAAGGTGCACGAGCCGTACGGCGTGTGGGGTGGCCTGACCCCCCGGGAGCGCGACCGCATCCTCCACGAGGTGCCGCACGCGGCCAAGGCCGCCGGCTGAGGAGCGCCAGGTCAGGACCAGAAGACTGCCGCGACCGCCAGACTGGCTCTTCGGGCGGACCGCCGATAGTCGTCGATGAGCCGCCCCACTCCCCCGGCGCCGTAGCCGCAGAGCCAGGCCACCCCACCCTGATCCCGGGACGCGGTCGGCAACGTGTCGGACTGTCTGCCGCGCACCAGCATCGAGGCGTTGCGCAGCCTCGTCGCCAGCCGCCACGACTCCGCAAGCACCTGGGCCTGCGCCGGCTCGACCAGACGCAGGTCGGCGGCGGCGGCGAGCGCCCGTAGGGTCTGGGTCGTGCGCAGCCCGGCATGGTGATGGGCATGCCGCAGCTGGAGAAGCTGCACGGTCCACTCGACATCGGCCAACCCGCCGGGTCCCAGTTTGACGTGGGCTGCCCGATCGGCGCCGCGAGGCAGCCGCTCCGAGTCCACCCGGGCCTTGATCCGTCGTACCTCGGTCACGTCCGCATCAGACAGCCCGGCGGGGCGATAGCGCAGCGGGTCGATCAGCGCGACGAACCGCGCCCCGACGTCGTCGTCACCCGCGACGGGTGCCGCCCTGAGCAGCGCTTGCGCCTCCCACACGTGCGACCAGCGCTCGTAGTAGGCGGCGTACGACGCTAGTGAGCGCACCAGCGGCCCCTGCCGACCCTCGGGACGCAGGTCGGCGTCGACCGCGAGGACCGGGTCAGCGCCCGGTAACGCGAGCAGGCGACGGAGCTCGCTGGCCACCGCCGACGCGGAATCGTGAGCCCCCCGCTCGTCGTCGTCATCGGCCTCGTAGACGAACAGCACGTCGGCGTCGCTGCCATAGGACATCTCCCGCCCGCCGAGCCGCCCCATCGCGATCACCGCGAGCCGCATCGGGAGGGGGCCGCCACGCTGCTTCTCCACCGCCGTGGTCGCGGTCGCCAGCCCCGACCGCAGCGTCGCCGTCGTCACGGCGCTGATCGCCTCTCCGACCGCCGACACGTCGAGCAGGCCGAAGATGTCGGCCGCTGCCACCCGGAAGAGCTCACGTCGGCGGACCGCGCGGACCGCCGCGATGGCCCCCTCCGGGGTCGAGTGCCGGGCCGCCGCGACGGTCGCCTCGGCGGCCAGGACGTCGGTCTCCCGGGGCCGCAGCTCCGCGTCGTCGGGCAGCATCGCGGTCGCGTCCGGCGCGCGCATCAGCAGGTCGACAGCGTGCCGGCTCGTCGCGAGCAGGCGGGCCAGCCGCTCCGCGGCCGCGCCCTCGTCGCGAAGCATCCGCAGGTACCACGGCGACTTCCCGAGTGCGTCGCTGAGCCGGCGGAAGGCCAGCAGCCCCAGGTCCGGGTCGGGCGCGTCGGCGAACCAGCCCAGCATCACCGGGAGCAGGGCCCGCTGGATCGCGGCCCGCCGGGAGACGCCCGCCGTGAGCGCCTCGAGGTGGCGAAGGGCGGCGACTGGGTCGAGGTAGCCGAGCGCAACGAGCCGGTCCCGTGCCGCGTCGGAGGTGAGCCTGACCTGCTCCTCGGGCAGCGCGGCGACCGCGCCGAGCAGCGGGCGGTAGAACAGCTTCTCGTGCAGGCGGCGAACCTCATGGGTGTGCTGGCGCCACTGGCGCGTGAGGTCGCCGACCGGGTCCGCGGTCAGCCCCAGGGAGCGGCCGAGCGTCCGCAGCTCCGTCGGGTCGGACGGCATGACGTGGGTACGACGCAGGTGACCGAGCTGGAGTCGGTGCTCGAGCGTCCTGAGGAAGCCGTAGCCCTCGACGAGCCGGGCACCGTCCTCGCGCCCGACATATCCACCCCGGGTGAGGGCATCGAGCGCCTGCCAAGTGTTGGCCTGCCGCACGTCGGGGTCCGACCGCCCGTGCACCAGCTGCAGCAGTTGGACCGCGAACTCGATGTCGCGCAGGCCGCCCGGGCCCAGCTTGAGCTCGTGGTCCGCTCGACCGGGCGGCAGCCGCTCGACCACCCGGCGCCGCATCGCCTGGACCTCCCCCACGAAGTTCGGCCGGTCTGCCGCTGTCCAGACCAGCGGACTGACCGCCGACACGAACGAGTCACCGAGCGCCCGGTCACCGGCAATCGGCCGCGCCTTCAGGAGTGCCTGGAACTCCCAGGTCTTCGCCCACCGTTGGTAGTAGGCCTGGTGACTGCTCATCGTCCTGACCAGGTGCCCGGCCTTGCCCTCGGGGCGCAACCCGGCATCCACCGGCCACAAGGTGCCCTCCGCGGTATGGTCCGAGCAGATACGCATCATCGCGGACGCGACCGCCGACGCCGTACGCAGCGATGCGGTCTCGCACTTCGGGTCCAGCGCCTCGGCAACGAAGATGACGTCCACATCGCTCACGTAGTTGAGCTCGCGCCCCCCGCACTTGCCCATGCCGATGACGGCGAGACGGTACGGCGCTGCATCAACGCCCGCCTCTGCGCTCGCGAGCGCCAGGGCGGCGTCGATCGTGCCGGCGGCAAGGTCGGCGAGCTCACCGGCGGCGTCGTCGACGCGGAGACAGCCGGTGAGGTCTCGCGCGGCGAGCCGGACGAGCAGCCGTCGGTAGGTCCGGCGCAGGTCGTCTGCCGACGACGCGGTGCCGAGGGTGTCGCCCAGCGCGGAGGCGGTCGGCCTCACGAGGTCGAGGTCCGGGTCGGCGAGCTCGTGCCAGTCGTCGGGGTGCCGGGCGAAGTGGTCGGCGAGGGCCACGCTCCCGCCCAGCACCCGGGTCAACCGGGCGGTGAGCCGCTCGTCGCCGGCGAGCGCGTGGCGAAGCTCGTCACCGGCGTCACCGCTGGCTCGGATCAGCCTCGTCAGCGACCGGACCGCGAGGTCGGGATCGGCTGCCTGGCCGAGAGCCACGACCAGGTTCCCCTGGCCCGCACCGATCAGGTCGAGGCCCCGACTGGCCGCGGCCACGTCGGTGAATCCCAACCGCGCAAGGCGGCCGTGCGGCGTCTCTCGGTCCGCTCGGACCGTCACGGCCCCCACCAGTCAGGCGCCGCCCCCTGGCTCGTCAGGCGCGGGGCCCGGTGGCCGGTCGCGGCGATGATCGACGCGAGGGCTTCGGCCACCGGTTGCCACGTGGCCCGAAGCTCCGACTCGGCCGCGCTGACCTGGCTGGCCACCGCCTCGACCTGCTGCGTGTCGTTGGCGTGCTGGTCGGACTTCGCGGTGGCGATGCCCCACGAGGCGAACACGTCGGGCGAGACCTCGGGGTGGAACTGGACCCCCCAGGCCAGCGGTCCGAAGCGGGCCGCCTGGATACTGCCGTCCGGCGCCACGGCCAGCACCGTCGAGTGCGCCGGCATGGTGGTCACGATGTCGTCGTTCCACTGCACGGCGCGCGCGGCCGGATCGATTTGACGGAGCCAGGGGTCTCGCCGGCCGGCCTCGGTGAGCGCGACCGTGGTGAGGCCGAGGGCTCGCCCTGCGGGGTTGCGCGAGACGGCGCCGCCAAGAGCCACCGCGGCCAGCTGGTGACCGAGGCAGATGCCCAGGAACACCTTCTCCGCGCCGCGGACAGTGTCCGCGATCAGCCGCTTCGTCGGCGTCAGCCAGGGGCAGAGCTCGTCGTCGGACGCCCCCATCGCGCCGCCCAGGACCAGCAGGCCGTCGTACCCCGAGAGGTCGCCCGGGACCGGCTCGCCGCGATGCGCGTGCACGACCGTGAGCTCGGTACCGGCCGCCTCGAGCCAGTCGCCCCACCAGGCAGGCGGGGCGTCGTCCTCGTGCTGGATGACCAGCAGCCGCGCGCTCACTCCCCGAGGCTAGCCCCCGACGATTCCACCCGACGCCGCCCGGTTCGCCTGCGGTTCAGGGGTTCCTTGCCGCGGAGCGGCCGCAGCCGAATCCCCTCCAGGACGGCCTAGACGACCGGCAGCATCCGCTGCCGCTCGAAACCGGTCACCTGCTTGCGGTACTCGTCCCACTCGGCGCGCTTGTTGCGCAGGAAGAAGTCGAAGACGTGCTCTCCCAGCGTCTCCGCGACGAGCTCCGAGCGCTCCATCACGGCGATCGCGTCGTTGAGGTTCTGCGGGAGCTCCGTCATGCCCATCGCGCGTCGCTCACTGCCGGTGAGGGACCAGACGTCGTCCTCGGCGCCGGGCGGGAGCTCGTAGCCCTGCTCGATCCCGCGCATGCCGGCCGCCAGCGTGACCGCGAAGGCGAGGTAGGGGTTGGCTGCGCTGTCGATCGAGCGCAGCTCGACCCGGGTGGAGGCACCCTTCGTGGGCTTGTACATGGGCACCCGCACGAGCGCGGACCGGTTGTTGTGGCCCCAGCAGACGTACGAAGGCGCCTCGCCGCCGCCAGCCAGCCGCTTGTAGGAGTTGACCCACTGGTTGGTGACGGCGGTGATCTCGGCGGCGTGCTCCAGCAGGCCCGCTATGAACGCGCGGCCCGTCTTCGACAGGTGGTACTCGGCCCCGGCCTCGAAGAACGCGTTGCGGTCACCCTCGAAGAGCGACAGATGGGTGTGCATCGCGGAACCGGGGAACTCCGTGAACGGCTTGGGCATGAAGCTCGCGAACAGACCCTGGCTCAACGCGACCTCCTTCACCACGACGCGGAACGTCATGATGTTGTCGGCGGTGGTCAGGGCGTCGGCGTAACGGAGGTCGATCTCCTGCTGCCCCGGCGCGCCTTCATGGTGGCTGAACTCGACGGAGATCCCCATCTCCTCGAGCATCGTGATCGCCTCGCGCCGAAAGTCGTGACCGAGCTCGTGCGACGTGTGGTCGAAGTAGCCACTGTGGTCGACCGGCTCCGGCGGCGCGCCGTCGGCCGGCCGGTCCCTGAAGAGGAAGAACTCGATCTCCGGGTGGGTGTAGAACGTGAAGCCCTGCTCGGCTGCCTTGCCCAGCGTCCGCTGCAGCACGAACCGCGGGTCAGCGTACGACTGCGACCCGTCGGGCATCAGGATCTCGCAGAACATCCGTGCGGTGCCCTGGCCGGAACCCTTCCACGGCAGCACCTGGAACGTCTCCGGGTCGGGGCGAGCGAGCATATCGGCCTCGTAGACGCGCGCGAAGCCCTCGATCGCCGACCCGTCGAAGCCGATTCCTTCGGTGAAGGCGCCTTCCAGCTCCGCGGGCGCGATCGCCACCGACTTCAGCGAGCCGAGCACGTCGGTGAACCACAGGCGCACGAACCTGACGTCGCGCTCCTCGAGCGCCCGGAGCACGAAGTCCTCTTGCTTGCCCATGCCCTCATCCTCGCTGGCGGATGTTTCAGCCACGTTAACTGCCGGCTCCGGTGGCTTGGCGCGATAGGTTCAGGAGCCATGAACCAGCGTGTCTGCGAGGTTGCGCCCTACGGGTCGTGGCCGTCCCCCGTTACCGCCGCGTCCCTCACTGCCGACACGGTGGCTCTTTCCGAGCCCCGCATGGATGGGGCTGACGTGTTCTGGCTCGAGGGTCGCCCGTCCGACGGCGGCCGGGTGGTCGTCGTACGACGGACCTCGGACGGCCGGACGCATGACGTCGTCGGAGCGCCGTTCAACGTGCGCTCGCGGGTGCACGAGTACGGCGGCGGCGCCTACGACGTCGCGGACGGGGTGCTCGTCTTCAGCAACTTCGACGACCGTCGTGTCTACCGGGTCGATCTCAACGCCAGCGGCGCCGGCGGTGATCCGCGGCCGATCACCCCCTCAGGGGACCTCAGGTTCGGCGACCTGCGGATCGGGTCGTCCGGTGGGTGGATCCTCGCCGTCTGCGAGGACCATGGCGGCGGCGCAGCCGAGCCGACGAACCAGCTGGTGCGCCTCGACATCACCGGCGACAACGCCGACGGCGGAGTGGTGCTGGTCGACGGACACGACTTCGTGTACTCCGGGGTGCTGAGCCGCGACGGCGCACGTCTCGCGTGGCTGCAGTGGGACCACCCGAACATGCCGTGGGACGGCACCGAGCTGTGCGTCGCGGACATCGACGGCGACGGACGGTTGAGCTCGTCCCAAGTCGTCGCCGGCGGCCGGGCCGAGTCGGTCTGTCAGCCCACGTGGGCACCCGACGGGAGGCTGGTCTTCATCTCGGATCGGACCGGGTGGTGGAACCTCTATGCCTGCGACGTGAGTGCTGGGGAGGACGCCGACGAGCCGGCCGAGCCGGTGGCGTTGTGGACCGCGGAGCACGAGTTCGCCGACCCGAGTTGGGTGTTCGGGATGTCGTCGTACGGCATCAGCGTCAGCGGAGTGCTGCTGGGCTCGTGGCTTGTCGACGGATATGCGCGACTGGGCACCCTCGACCTCGAATCTGGGGATCGGGTGGACCTCGAGAGCGATGCGACAGCTGTCTTCGCGGTTCGCGTTGACGGGACGTGCGCCCTTCTGCTCCTCGGTCACGGCGACCGACCCATGACCCTGGAGAGGCTGGACCTCTTCGACCCTGCCTCGAGTGAGGTGCTGCGCGAGGCCGCCCCCAGGAGGCTCGAGCCAGCCTTCGTCAGCATTCCGGACGCGGTGACCTGGCTGACGCCCGACGGCGAGGAGGTGCACGGCTTCTACAGCGCGCCGCAGAACCCCGGCTTCGTCGGCGTTGCGGGCGAGCTTCCTCCCCTGATCGTGATGTCTCATGGTGGGCCGACCGGCATGAGCAAACCGATGTTCGACCCGGGCGTCCAGTACTGGACCACTCGGGGTATCGGCCTGCTGACCGTCAACTACGGCGGCAGCAGCGGCTACGGCCGCGCCTACCGGGAGCGGCTTCGCGGCCTGTGGGGGGTCGTCGACGTCGACGACTGCGTCTCGGGCGCCCTTGCGATGGTGGCGAACGGCTGGGCCGACCCCCGGCGCCTCGCCATCCGCGGGGGGAGCGCGGGAGGCTATACGACCCTGGCGGCGCTGACGTTCCGCGACGTGTTCACGGCCGGGGCCAGCCTGTTCGGGATCGGTGATCTGGAGATGCTGGCCCGCGACACCCACAAGTTCGAGTCGCGATACCTGGACGGGTTGGTGGGACCGTACCCCGAGGCCCAGGACGTCTACCGCGAGCGCTCCCCGATCCACCACGTCGACGAGATCAGCTGCCCGGTCATCCTGCTCCAGGGCCGCGAGGACCGGGTGGTGCCACCCAGCCAGGCGGAGTCGATGGCCGCCGCCGTCCGGGCCAAGGGCCTGCCGGTAGCCCTGCTTGTCTTCGAGGGTGAGGGGCACGGGTTCCGGATGGCAGCGACGCAGATCCGGGCGATCGAGGCGGAGGCCTACTTCTACAGTCGGGTGTTCGGCTTCGAGCTCGCCGACGATGTGGAACCGGTCGAGATCGAGAACCTGGCACCGCCCCCGGCTCAGACCGCCAACGTGGCGCTCAGGTCGACCAAGTAGCGGGTCAGCTGCAGCTGGTTCACGAACAGGTCGTGGTGTTCCTCGACCGCCGGCTGGTCGAGTAGCTCGAACGGCACCGCCACCAGCCCCGTCCTCGCGACAACCGAGCCCACGAAGCCGGTACGGACGACCTCGGGGTCCTCGTCGTACCCTTCCTCGGCGAGCCCTCCCAGGTACGACGACAGGATCGCCTCGAAGATCGGCGGAAGCCGATCCACATTGCACACCCGGTCGTTGACGAGGCCGACGAGCAGCTGGCCGAGGTCGAAGCCGACCGGGACCGGGGTGCCGAACCCCCAGTCGATGACGACTCTGGTGTCGCGTGCGTCCTGCGGCACTAGCAGGTTCTGTGGGCTGGCGTCACCATGGGCAAAGGTCTGCGGCAGCGACTCGACCAGGTCGAGGATCGCGGGAAGCCGGTCGGCGAGCGCGACCATGTCCGCAGGCAGGGTGGGGTCCCCCAGCTCGGCCAACGCCTTGGCCAGCCCTGGATGCTGCCAGACTCTTCCGTCCCGAAGCCCCGGAACGGTAGCCATCAGGATCCGATGCTCGACGTAGTAGCGCAGCGCCCCTTCGCGAGGCTCCACCAGGCAGTAGGCCGGGAGCCGGTCGTTGACCGCAGCCCCCAGTCGACGCCGGGCAGCCAGCCGGCCCAGCTGCGACGCGGTGCGCGCATAGTCGTGGAGACTCCACTCCCCTGGCCACGCCGTCACGAACTCGTACCACAGGGCCACATGGTCGTCGTCGTGCGACTTCGCCGCATGGAGGTTGGGCGTCCGCAAACCGGGAGGCAACAGGTCGGCGATGCCCGACTCCAGCATCTCCAGCTCGATCCGCCACGGCACGGTGCGCAGGAAGAGATCGCGAGGGGGGCCCTCGGGGATCATCTCGATGTATGGCCAGAGCCGGGGATGCCTGAGCAACTTGACGAAGAATGAGTACGACGCGGAGCCGGCCGCCGACCGGCCCGACACGTCGACCCGCCAGAGTCCGGCGGTGGAGACGGCTCCCCAGTTGTAGGGGAAGGGCGACACCGAGACGTCGTTTATCTGGATATCGACGCCGAGAGCCTCGCTCGTGACAGCGGAGAGCTGGTCACCCGGCAGAGCAGCGAGGTCGAACAGCTCGGGCTCCGCCACAGAGTGGATGGGCATCCGGCACCTCAGGGCTTGGGATTAGTAAGGCAACCTGCCTACTCACTGATAGTAAGGTAAGCTTATGACTTCGCGCAAGCGGTTTACGGATGACGATCTCCCGGACCACCTGCTGAGGTGGCTGGATGCGACGACGCGTCGTGTGAGCGCAGAGCTCGCCGCTGCGGGAGGGTCCGAGCCGGGCGTCCCCCGGGCCAGCCATCGTCGCCTGCTCCAGATGATCTCGCCGGAGGGGACCAGGGTCACCGATCTGGCGATCCGAGCCGGGATGACCAAGCAGGCGACGGGTGAGATGGTCGACAGCCTCGAGCGCGCTGGTCTCGCGAAGAGCGAGCGCGACCCACACGATGGCAGGGTGCGGCTGGTCCGACGTACCCCTCTCGGCCAGCGCGCCAGCGACGAGGCGGCCGAGATGATCGCCGGCGTCGAGGCGGGGCTTCGACGTCAGGTCGGGGCGCGGCGTTATGACGATGCGCTGCAGGTGCTCCGCGAGCTCGGGGGCAATAAGCCCGGGGAATAGACTGGAGACGTGCCTCAGCTGCGCATCGCCTTGGCCCAGGTGAACCCCACGGTCGGCGACATTGGCGGTAACATCGAGCTGGTCGTGCACGCCGTCGAGGCCGCCGCCGCTGAGGGGGCACACCTGGTCGCGCTACCCGAGATGGTCGTCACCGGCTACCCGGTCGAGGACCTCGCGCTGCGGTTGAGCTTCGTCGACGCCTCGCGTAGGGCGACCACCGAGCTGGCGGCCCGGCTCGGCGCCGCGGGCCTGGGCGACCTGGCCGTCATCGTCGGATACCTCGACCGTCAGAGCGGCGCCGCCGACCGCGTGGGCCGACCTAAGGGGTCACCACAGAACTCGGCGGCGGTCATCGCAGATGGCCGTGTGGTCGCCCACTCCGCGA
Organism: Nocardioidaceae bacterium; assembly: GCA_037719575.1. GTDB lineage: Bacteria > Actinomycetota > Actinomycetes > Propionibacteriales > Nocardioidaceae > JAWWPG01. Next base: position 6,699 of record JBBJMF010000056.1, on the reverse strand, counting down.
AGCACCACCTCCCGAACTACGGCGTCTTCGACGAGTACCGCTACTTCGTGCCGGGCCAGGAGGCACTCGTGGTACGGATGCACGGCATCGATGTTGCCGTGTCGATCTGCGAGGACATCTGGCAGGACGGACCGAGCCTGGCGGCGCGGGCGGCCGGCGCCGGTCTCATGGTGGTGATCAACGGGTCGCCGTACGAGGCGAACAAGGACGACGTCAGGGCCGGCCTGTGCATCCAGCGCGCGACCGAGGCCGGGTGCCCGCTCGCCTACGTCAACATGGTCGGTGGGCAGGACGAGCTGGTCTTCGACGGTGACTCGCTCGTGGTGTCGGCGGGCGACGTTGTCGCGCGAGCGCCCCAGTTCAGGTCGGACCTGCTCGTGGTCGACCTCGAGCTCGCCGCTGCCTGCCGCGACGACAGCCCTACCGGCGGTGCGCTGACCGTCCGGCGTGCGGACCTGGGCACTTCCGTCGTGGAGACCTACGAGCCTCGGCCGCCGACCCGTGCGCCCTGGCTAGAGGACGAGGCCGAGATCTACGGCGCCCTGGTGCTCGGCCTGCGCGACTACGTCGCCAAGAACGGCTTCCGTACTGTGCTTCTCGGGCTCTCCGGCGGCGTCGACTCGACACTCACGGCGGTGATCGCCTGCGATGCCGTCGGTCCGGCGAACGTCTACGGGGTCTCCAACCCGAGCGACTGGTCCACGCGGCACTCCGTGGACGATGCCGCCGAGCTCGCCCGTCGTACCGGCCTGCACCTGGACACCGTCGAGATCGGCGAGCTCATCGAGACGTTCCAGAAACAGCTGACGCTCGACGGCGTCGCGGAGGAGAACCTGCAGGCCCGCATCCGCGCGGTCATCTGGATGGGACTCTCGAACCAGCACGGTCATCTCGTGCTCGCGTGCGGCAACAAGAGCGAGCTCTCGGTGGGCTACACCACGCTGTACGGCGATGCGGTAGGTGGTTTCGCGCCGCTGAAAGACGTGTCGAAGACCCTGGTGTGGAAGCTGGCGAGCTGGCGCAACGCGTCGGCGGTCGAGCGCGGGGAGCAGCCGCCGATCCCGGAGAACACGATCAGCAAGGCCCCATCCGCCGAACTGCGCCCCGGGCAGCTCGACACCGACTCGCTGCCCGACTACCGGCTGCTCGACGACATCCTCGACGACTACGTCGAGCAGGATCGCAGCGCCGTCGACCTGGTCGCGCAGGGCTTCGACCAGGACATCGTGACCCGGATGCTGCGTCTCGTCGACCACGCGGAGTACAAGCGACGGCAGTACCCGCCCGGCCCCAAGATCTCGGTCCGCAACTTCGGTCGCGACCGGCGTCTCCCCATCACCAGTGCCTGGCGGGAGACGGCACGCTGACCCCTGGCTCCGGCCGGCGATTCCTCCCCGGCGGACTTGCCTGGCCGGCCAGGCAAACGCCCAACGGACGGCGGGCGCGACGTGACCGAGGGAACGGCGCGGCCCCTCGACCCTGGCTCCGGCGCCGTGCGAGGGTGAAGGTTGATCCGGGTACTCCAGCGGGGAGACTCGAGAGCAGCGAAGGCGGCAGCATGAGGCTGTGTCGATGACCGGGGCCGGCGAGAGCGAGTCGGGCGAGCAGAAGGCGCCGTACGGCGAAGGTCCCCAGCCCACGTCCGAGGGCGCGCCGGTGAGGCGGATCCGCACCCACCACCTCCTGCAGATGAAGGAGCGCGGCGAGAAGTGGGCCATGCTCACCGCCTACGAGCAGTACGCGGCCCAGATCTTCGATGAGGCGGGGATTGCGGTCCTGCTGGTCGGGGACAGCGCGAGCAACAACGTCTTCGCTAACGAGACCTCCCTCCCGGTCACCGTCGACGAGCTGCTGCCCCTGGTGCGGGCGGTCGCCCGGTCGGTCTCGAGGGCGCTCGTCGTCGCGGACCTGCCCTTCGGCTCCTACCAGGCGTCACCGGAGCAGGCCTTCCACACGTCGGTGCGCTTCATGAAGGAGTCTGGTGCGCACGCGGTCAAGCTCGAAGGGGGTACGGCGATGGCGCCGCAGGTGGACCTGCTGACGACGAGCGGGATACCCGTGATGGCGCACATCGGCTTCACCCCCCAGTCCGAGCACGGCCTCGGTGGCTATCGCGTCCAAGGACGCGGCGGGTCCGGCGGCCGCATCCTCGATGACGCGCTGGCTCTCCAGGCCGCCGGCGCTTTCGCGGTCGTGATGGAGATGGTGCCGGGTGACGTCGCAGCCGAGGTCACCAGGCGGCTCCGGATCCCGACCATCGGCATCGGCGCCGGACCCGACTGCGACGCCCAGGTGCTCGTCTGGCAGGACATGGCGGGCCTGCGAGCAGGTCGGATGGCGACCTTCGTCAAGCAGTACGCCGACCTGCACGGCGTGCTCCGCAAGGCCGCGCAGGACTACGCTGCCGACGTGGCCGCCGGCACGTTCCCGGGCCCCGAGCACACGTTCTGACGCCACGTCCATGCGACTGCGAGGGCGGTCCGGTGCGAGTGCTCATCGTCACCAAGAACGTTGCCGGGTCAATCCGAGCCGTGGTCAATCCCACAGCTGGGACAGAAGCACGTCGCGGGCCTCGGCGAGGGATGGTCCGTACCAGGTGAGGTGCCGACCCGAGACCAGCCTCGCGGGCGCGTCGAACGACTCCGGTCCGTCATCGGCGGAGAAGGCATAGGGCTCGTCGGGCAGCACCACGACGTCGTACGGCGGCAGGTCGGCGAGGTCGACCTTGGGGTAGCGCTCCGGATCCGCGGCCAGCACGTTGTCGACGCCGACCCGTGACAGCACGTCACCCGCGAACGTCTCTCTGCCGAGGGCCATCCAGGGCCGCCGCCAGATCGGGACCAGCGCCGCCACGCGCGCCCCCGTCCACGGAGCGCGCCACGCCTCCCCCGCCGTCGCGAGCCACCCCGGTCGACCGAGCCCGAGGGCCGCCAGCATCTCCTCGAGACCCGACAGGGCGGCAGGCACGGTCTCGTAGTCCGTTACCCACAAGGAGACTCCCGCCTCGCGCAAAGCCGCGAGGTCCGAGGCCCGGTTCTCCTCCGTGTTGACGAGCACCAGGTCGGGTCGCAGCGCCACCACCTCGTCGACCCGGGGGTTCTTCGTCCCGCCGACCCGAGACGCGGCCAGGTCTGCGGGATGCGTGCACCAGTCGGTCACGCCCACGAGCAAGTCGGGCGCCGTGAAGCCGACGGCCTCGGTGAGCGACGGAACCAGGCTGACGACCCGGCGTACCGGTGCCGGTGGGCTAATCGTCACTCCAGCTGGGGTCGTTGTCCCACTCCGCGTTGCGTTCGGCGACCTTGTCCAGGGCGCGGGCGGCCTCCTCCTCGGTGTCGTAGGGCCCGAGCCAGTGCGAGGGTCCGCATCCCTCCGGCCCTTCGACTGCCTTGTGGTCGACGCAGTACCACCACTTGCTCATCGCGCATGCTCCTTCCGCCCGGTCGGCCACTCGTCGTACGCCACCATGATCCTGCCCGAGCCGCCGGGAAACTACACTCGGGGCGTGCCCCTCGCCCCCGGAGTCGTCTCCGCCCGCCGCGCCGTGCCGGCGTCGATCGAGCGGCCGGAGTACGTCGACCGGCCGCGCCCACGGCCGCACTCAGGCGGCGACGTACAGACCCCGGAGACGATCGAGAAGATGCGGCTGGCCGGCCGGCTCGCGGCGCGGGCGCTGCACGAGGCCGGCAAGGCCGTCGCGCCCGGTGTCACCACCGACGAGGTGGACCGGGTCGGTCACGAGTTCCTCTGCGACCACGGGGCCTACCCCTCGACGCTCGGCTACAAGGGCTTCCCGAAGGCGCTGTGCACATCGGTCAACGAGTGCATCTGCCACGGCATCCCGGACTCGAGACGACTCGAGGACGGTGACATCTGCAACATCGACATCACCGCCTACATCGACGGGGTCCATGGCGACACCAATGCGACGTTCCCCGCCGGTGACGTGGACGACGAGAGCCGACTGCTGGTCCAGCGGACTGAGGAGTCGCTGCGCCGCGCGATCAGCGCGGTGCGACCGGGCCGGCAGGTCAATGTGATCGGGCGCGTCATCGAGTCCTACGCGCGGCGCTTCGGGTACGGCGTGGTGACCGACTTCACCGGCCACGGGATCAGCACCGCGTTCCACTCCGGACTGGTCATCCCGCACTACGACGAGCCACAGTACGACACCGTGCTCGAGGAGGGGATGACGTTCACGATCGAGCCGATGCTCACGCTCGGTACCAAGGAGTGGGAAATGTGGGAAGACGGCTGGACTGTCGTGACGAAGGACGGTCGACGCAGCGCTCAGTTCGAGCACACGCTTGTCGTGACGTCGACCGGTGCCGAGGTCCTCACGCTCCCCTGACGACGGCGCAACCGTTGCCAAAACGTCATACGGGGCTGGCAACCTGGGCGTCCGTCGCTGCGTCTGCATGGTAGAGCAACTCGGCACGAGCACAGGACCGCCATGACCATGCACGAGCTCATCACCAGCATCTCCGCCGCTGTCCTCGTCGGTGTCGCGGCGCTGACCGGCCAACCCTCCCTCGCGGACCCGGCCCTCCCGTCGACACCGGCAGTCCCTCGCTCGACCGCGTGCGCTGGCGTGCTGCGCTGCCACGTCGTGGCCGTCGTCGACGTGGACGGTGACGATCGTGCCGACCAGGTCGGCTGGCGCCAGCTCGACGAGCGGTCCGTGCAGATCCGGGTCGCCCGGGCGAGCGGCGCGATGCTCACCCACACGGTCGACGTCCACCTGTGGTGGGGCGGGGGCGCGTGGGCCGGCGCGGCCCGGATCGACGACCGCGCGGGCTCCGAGCTCCTCGTCGGGTCGATGCAGGGGGCCCACACTCCGATGTACACGATGCTCACCTACCGAGCCGCTGGCCTGGTCGTCGAGCGGAGCCCTTCAGCGCTGGGTTGCCGGTGGCAGGTGGACGCCGCCTACGGCGACTACCTGGGCTGGTGGCGTCACATCGTCGGCGGCCGGGTGGCGATGACCGAGCGGCTCGCGTTCCGAAACGTTGGCGGCCGGTCGTTCTCCGGTCACGACGTGACCTACGTCTGGTCGACGAACCGGTGGGTGCGGACGACGACCTCCGCCAAGACCTACCCGACCGCCAAGGCGGCCTCCGTCATCGCCGGCTTCCACGTCCCTGGTTTGCAACGCTTCCCCGGCGTCGGCTGAGCCGAGTCGAGGCGGATCCCGTCAAAGGTCGAGCCTCACGTGACCGCGGTGCCGGCTGGCAAGTAAAGTGGCTCCATGTCCACCTACACAGATCTCGCCCAGGCCTTCGGAAGCGGCAGTAGCGGTCGGCTGTCCCTCTGGCCCCATCTGGTACGACGGATGGCGGCCCTTGTCGGCGAGGACGACGTCCGCTATACCGAGTCGAGCCGCGACTCGGAGGAGGACGGCAAGGTCTCGGGAAGCGCCGTCGTCCTCACCGAGACGCGGGTGGTCTACGCCCAGTTCACCGACACCCCGATCGATCTCGACCCGGCCGCCGCCGACGTCGGCGGGGCCACCGTGGATGTCGCGTGCTGGTCTCGTCGCTCGCTGATCTCCGTGGAGATGAACGCCAAGCCGGGACTGTGGAACACCGACCAGGACTGGGGAGAGGACCGCGACAACGAGTGGCCGGGGAGCGGTCGCCTCGTGCTGCGCTTCGCCGGCCGACCCAAGCCGCTTCGGTTGCCCTTGAAGGGCGAGGGTGACGCCCCGTCCGCTATCGGGTCGCTCCTTCCTGGGTTGCTGCGCGACCTCGACGTACCCCGCTGAGGAGGCCCGGCCAACGGCCCGGTCTCTGCCCAGGAGTCATAGGACCACCGGACAATACCCTCCGCGCGGGTGCGCGCTGCCTCGGAAGCCTGACGATCTGACGCACCGGCCATGGGTTCCGCCGGGTTTTCAATGACTCGGCGGAACCCGGTGTCATGCCGGACGTCGGTCAGTCCGTGGGCGAGGTCGTGGCAGCGCCCGCCGCCTCGTCGCCGTCATCGTCATCGTCATCGTCATCGGAGCCAAGCCTTTCCAGGGGGTCGGCCTGGTCGACCGGGTCGTCCTGGTCCGATGTGGTGTTGCGGATGTCCGGGTCGGACGCCTCATCGGGGTCGCCGAGCGGGTTGGGGCCCGCGTCGGGGGAGATCTCGTCGTCGGTCAGGCCCTCAGGCTCCGCCGGCTGATCGCTCATGTTCCGTGCTCCTCTCTCGAAGGTTCGGTGTGCAGCGTACGACGAGCCCGCGCAACCTGCCACTGCTGTCCATCCGGACACCAGCGGGTTGAGCCTGACCTACCGAGTGACCAGCAACGACAAGACCGCCCGTCCCGTCGACTGCACGGGACGGACGGTCTTGTCTGAGCGTGAGGCTAAGACTAGGCCCGCCTCAGCTGATGATGCGAGTGTTCCTCCGGCGTTACCTGCTGACTCGCATGACTCCGCAGATAGCCGGGGCGGTAGCCTCTTCAGGCAGGCTCGGGTCGAGGTCACTGCGACCGGCACCGGCGAAGTCGTATCGGCCGTTGCCGTTGAAGTCCACACCGTGGATCACGATGACTCCTTGGCCGTCCTTGATTGCCATCCTGACCGCGGCGGAGGAGAAGGGGATCGCCCGGCGGTAGTGCTCCGAGCCCTTCGCATACATGGGGAACCTGTTGACCGCCAAGGCGCTGGCCGGGCTGGTATCGCCAGTCGTGGTCAGTGACTTCCTGATCGG
>JBBJMF010000135.1:0-5652 GCA_037719575.1 Nocardioidaceae bacterium | reverse complement strand
TTTTCTGCACACCCACGATGCTGCGCATAAGGGTGGTCTTGCCGCAGCCCGACGGCCCCAGCAGACCGCTGACCTGGCCGCTGGGGATGGCCATGGTCAGCCCGGGGAGTACCTCGCGTCCGCCCCGGACCACCCGCAGCGCATCGATCACGACGGCCGCCGGCTCCGCAGAATTCATCATGCGTTGAATTCTGCTCCCGCGCCGGGACCATGTCAAGAAGTCGTCATGCCCCGTCCAGGTACCGCTGGAGCGTCGGCCCGATGGCCGCGACGATATCGGCGGCCGGCAGCGACGCGAGCGGCTCGAGGCGCAGGAGGTATCGCGCCAACGCCAAGCCGAGCAGCTGCGAGGCGACGAGCTGCGCCCGTAGCGCGATGTCAGGTACGTCGAGCACCTGCGCGATCGTGTCCAGGACGAGTCGAGCCATGCCGTTGCGCAGCAAGGTAGCGGCTTCGTCGTTGGTCATCGCGGTCCGGAACATGGCGATCAGTGGCAGCCGGTTGGTCTCGACGTCCCACACCCCGACGAACGTCTCGGCGATCCGGGTGCCGAGCCCGTCGACCCCGCCCCGCGCCAGCTCGGGTATCACCAGACGGGGGTCGAAAGGGATCTCGAGCGCTGCCAGGAAGAGGTCGTCCTTCGAGCCGAAGTAATGGTGGATGAGGGCGGCGTCGACACCGGCGGCAGTGGCGATGCCTCGGATCGTCGTGCGGTCGAAGCCCTTGTCGGCAAATGATGCCTTCGCGGCCTCGAGGACGGCAGCGCGGGTGTCCGGGCTCCCCGGCCGACGGCCGGCGCGCGGCTTCGAACCCGGCTGCAGGTCGCCGCCGCCGGCGGCGGCGACCCGATCAGCCGTCATGACCCCGGCTCTGGTGGACCTCGCCGTCGCTGGCGGGGTCGCTGCTCACCGTGGTCGCAAAGCCCGCGTCGGGAGCCGCGAGATGCAACCGGCTGAACGCGAGCGACTCCGCGAGGTCGGCCTGGCGGGCCGCGCGGCTCGGCGCCTTCCGGGTGTTGATCTCGACGACGACGCTTCCGGCGAACCCCTGGCCGGCAAGCATCTCGAGCAGCTCCGCGCACGGCTGGTTGCCATGTCCTGGGATCAGGTGCTCGTCCTTGGCGGACCCGCTCCCGTCCGCAAGGTGAAGATGACGCAGACGCGGCCCCAGCTCAGTCGCCATCTGGATCGGGTCGCTGCCCGCGGTCGAGCTGTGCGACAGGTCCAACGTGACGTGGGCGTAGTCGTGGTCGACGGGGTTCCAGCCCGGCACGTATGCCTGGAGCTCGCGCTTGGACGCCCGCCATGGATACATGTTCTCGACGCCGAACGCGATGCCCGTGTCGGCCTCCAGGTCGGCAATGCCCTCGACGAATCCGCGGGCGTAGTCGCGCTGCCACCGAAACGGCGGGTGGACGACGACCGTGTCGGCTCCGAGCCGTTGGGCCATGTCAGCGCTGCGCCTCAGCTTTCCCCAGGGCTCAGTTCCCCAGACGCGCTGGGTGATCAGCAAGCAGGGTGCATGCACAGCGCACACGGGAATCTGGTGGTAGTCGATGAGGTGCTCGATCGCTTCGAGGTCCTGGCTGACCGGGTCGATCCCGACCATGACCTCGACAGCGTCGTACCCGAGTCGTCCGGCGAACTCGAACGTGCTCGCGGTGGGCTCGGGATAGACCGACGCCGTCGACAGGGCAACGCGTGCTCCCGGCACCCGGACAGCGCTCGTCGAGTCGGGCGGGGCGTCGGTCACGCCCTCCAGACTAGAGCCCGTCCGCACCTCCGATTCGTCCGACCGAGCGCGGGTACCGCGAGCCTGGCCGGCTCGGACGAATGCGATAGCTCAGCACTCGTCTACAAGGAGTCCAGCTTCTCGAGAATGACGCCCTCACGCAGCGCCCACGGGCAGATCTCCAGAGAGACGATGTCGAACAGGTCCATCACCGCGTCGGCGACGACGGCGCCCGCAACGATCTGATGCGCCCGCGTCCGGGAGACTCCAGGCAGCTCGGCACGTTGCTCGGGTGTCATCTCGGACAGCTTCGGCAGCCAGCTGCGCAAATCTTCGCCCTCCAACCGACGCCGCACATAGGGGCCCTGCTCAGAGGGTGCCGCGCCGCAGACTCTCGCCAGCGACCGGAACGTCTTCGACGTCGCAACGGTGTGGTCACCTATGCCCTGTCGAAGCAGCGGACCTGCGTTACGGGCCATCTCGGCGCGCACGTGCTTGCGGAGCGCCTTGATCTCCGCAGGTCTAGGCACGCCTTCGGTCAGCCAGTCACGCGTGAGCCGGCCCGCGCCGAGCTCGAACGACTGCGCAACGTCGGGTCGTTCGTCGTCACCTGCGGCGATCTCGAGCGAGCCGCCGCCGATGTCGAAGACCGCAAGCCGCCCAGAGGACCAGCCGAACCACCGGCGTACGGCGAGGAACGTCAGTCTGGCCTCGTCGTCGCCCGCAAGGACCTCGAGCTCGACTCCGGTGCGCTCCTTGACGAGAGCCAGCACCTGGTCGGTGTTGGAGGCTTCACGGATCGCCGAAGTCGCGAACGCGGTGACCCCTTCACAGCCCCGGTCCTCGGCCTCCGCTAGAGCCTGGTGGATGAACTCGACGAGCGACTCCACCCCTTCATGGGACAGCGCACCACCCTCAGTGATCTGCTCCGCCAGCCGCAGCGGCTTCTTCATCGACGACGCGGGCAGCGGGGGAGCGCCGCGATAGGCATCGACCACCAGCAGGTGAGCGGTGTTCGAACCGACGTCGAGCACTCCTTCTCTCACGACGCCTTGTCTTTCATGTGCACAGGATATCGAGCGGACCCGCCGCGGCCCCGCGATCGCCGATGACGCGACGACATTAAATGTCGAGATGCGCGGCATAGGCTGGGGCAATGCCCGAAGTAGCCCTCGACTTCCCCCGCGCGTGGGCCGAGTTCGACGACCCGAGCGACGAGGACCAGCGCTATCGGATCGACCTCACCTGGCTGACCTCGCGCTGGACCTGCATCTTCGGCGCCGGCTGCAAGGGCATCTACGCCGATCGTCCGGACGACGGCTGCTGCACGCTCGGCGCACACTTCTCGGACAAGGCTGACGAACTGCGGGTGAAACAGTTCGTGAAACTGCTGACGCCCGACGACTGGGAGCTCCACGGTGTCGGCAGCCGTCGGAACGCCTGGATCGAGACGGACGAGGACGGTGAGCGCAAGACCGCCGTCCACGACGGGGCCTGCATATTCTTGAACCGTCGTGGGTTCCCCGGTGGAGAAGGCTGCGCCCTGCACGGCTGGGCGTTGCGCAACGGGCGTCATCCGCTCGAGACCAAACCCGATGTGTGCTGGCAGCTCCCGGTGCGCCGCCAGTACCGCACGGCCGAGCGCAGCGACGCGACGTCGTACACCGAGGTGACCATCACCGAGTACGACCGCCGCGGGTGGGGCGAGGGCGGCCATGACCTCGACTGGTACTGCTCGGGCAACACCGAGGCACACATCGGCGCCGAGCCCGTCTACGTGTCGTATCGACCGGAGCTCGTCGAGCTGTTGGGTCAGGCTGCGTACGACCTGCTCCGTGAGCACTGTGAGGAGTTCACGGTCACCCGTGGGCGGTTGACGCTGCACCCGGCCGACCCGGCTGCAGGTGACGCCGCCCCGACCCGCGCGCGTCGGGCCGAGGAGAAGCCGCGACGCCGAGGTGTCGTCGGCTGAGCGTCTGCCGACGAGCGGCTAGGAGACGATACTTTCGCACCCCCGCCAACAGTCACTCAGTGACGACGGCCACAATGAGAGGCATGCGCCTGGACCATCTCTCGTTCGCAGTCGGGCCTGACGGCTTGTCAGGGACGACCGACCGGCTGTCGGAACTGCTGGGCGAGAAGTTTGAGGACGGCGGGGTACACCCCCGCTTCGGCACCCGTAACCGGGTGCTTCCCCTCACCGACGGCCAGTTCCTCGAGATCGTCGAGGTGCTCGACCACCCGGCGTCCGACAAGGCACCGTTCGGGCAGGCCGTCCGGGCACGTTCCGAGGCCGGCGGGGGATGGCTGGGCTGGGTGGTTGCCGTCGACGACATCACCACCGTCGAGCACCGCCTCGAGCGGCACGCGGTCCCCGGCAACCGGCACTGTCCCGACGGCACCGAGCTGCGCTGGCGGCAGATCGGCGTCAAGGGTCTTCAGTCCGACCCGCAGCTTCCGTTCTTCGTCGAGTGGGAGAGCCCGGCCGAGCAGCACCCGTCGGTGGGTGCCTCCGGCGATATCGGGTTGGCCAAGATCGAGATCGCCGGTGACCCGAGGCGGGTCGCGTCCTGGCTCGACACCCCCGATGAGCACCGGCTCGGCACCTTCGCCGTCCAGTGGGTCGCTCCGAACGGCACCCCCGGCATCATTGCCGCCACGTTCCGGACCCACGACGGCGACGTACGCATCTGAGCGTGGCCGACCTCGCCACCCCTTCAGCTGACGGGGCCATTCCGAGCCCGAACATCTGGCGGTTCCCGGACGTCTACGAGCTCGAGAACCACGCGGTCGACCCCGATGGGATCATCGAGCAGACCATGCAGGAGATCCGTCCCTGGACGGGCGCAACAGTTCTCGACATCGGCTGCGGCGCAGGGTTCCACCTGCCTCGGTTCGCCGCCGGGGCAGGCCGCGTCATCGGGATCGAACCGCATCGCGGCCTGGCCGCCAGGTCCCGTCAGCGTGTGCGCAGGCTCCGTAACGTCAGCGTGGCCGCCGCTTCGGCGCAACGACTGCCCCTGCCGGACCATACCGTTGACGTCGCACACGCCCGTTGGGCCTACTTCTTCGGTCCCGGCTGTGAAGCCGGGCTGAGTGAGCTGGCACGCGTGATGCGGCCCGGCGGCGTGGCGTTCGTCATCGACAACGACGCCACCCGGAGCACGTTCGGCCGCTGGTTCCGGCGCGCGTTGCCGACGTACGACCAGGAGCAGGTCGACGCGTTCTTCGCCCGCCGCGGCTGGGACGCCTTGCGTCGGGACATCTGCTGGCAGTTCGAGAGCCGACGCGACCTGGAAGCGGTCGTCAGGATCGAGTTCTCGCCCGAGCAGGCTGAGCAGATACTCGACGGGCACGACGGCACCTACGTTGACTACGCCATCACCATCCGCGTCCGCCGCTTCTGACGCCAGCAGCGGCCCCGTGTCGTCTGCGCGTCGCGGCCGGGTCTGTCGGTGCACTCACCTAGCGTCATCTGCATGACGACAAGCTCTGCCAGACGCGCTGCCACGACCTACCGATGCACCGAGTGTGGCTGGACGTCGGCCAAGTGGGTGGGTCGGTGCGGGGAGTGCCTGGCCTGGGGGTCGGTCGACGAGATCGGGGCGCCGAAGGTCGCCCGGGTTGTTGCAGGTCCGGTCTCCACCCCTGCCGTCCCCCTCCCGTCTGTGCACGGACACGCCTCGGCGTCATTGTCGAGCGGCGTGCCCGAGCTCGACCGGGTGCTGGGTGGTGGCATCGTGCCCGGTGCGGTGCTGCTGCTTGCGGGTGAGCCGGGTGTCGGCAAGTCGACGTTGCTGCTCGAGGTCGCCGCCCAGGTGGCCCGGCGCGGCCGCACGATCCTCTACGTCTCGGGCGAGGAGTCGGCGGCGCAGGTGCGGATGCGGGGCGCCCGCACGGGTGCGCTCGAGCCGTCGCTCT
>JBBJMF010000055.1:0-18619 GCA_037719575.1 Nocardioidaceae bacterium | reverse complement strand
AGCAGACCGAGCGTCTGTTTGAGCTTCAGCACCCGGTAGACCGACATGTCCAGCCGACCGCGGTCGATGTCACCGCGCTGGACGGCTGTCAGGACGGCATGGATGGCGACCGACGGCTGCGGGGGCATCAGCAGCATGTCCGACCCGGCCCTGATCGTGCGGACCGCGATCTCGCCGGGCGTTCCCCACGACGTGATGCCTCCCATGTTGAGCGCATCCGTGATCACCACACCCTGGAACCCCAGCCGCTCGCGGAGCAGGACATGGTTGAGCCGCCAGGAGATAGTCGCCGGCCGGCCGGACGAATCCATGGCAGGGAATGCCAGGTGACCGACGAGGATCATGTCGACCCCGCTTCGCACCGCTGCCTGGAACGGCGGGAGATCGGTAGCGGTCCAGGTCGCGATCGACTGCCTGATCACCGCCGTGTGCAGGTGGCTGTCGGTGCTCGTCGAACCATGCCCCGGGAAGTGCTTGACGGTCGTCGCCACCCCACCACTGTGGTAGCCGCAGACCTGCGAGGTCGTCAGGCGTGAGGCGACGCCTGGTGTGGACCCGAACGCGCGGCTGCCGATCACCCCGCCCGACCCGGCGGTGTTGACGTCGGCGACCGGCGCCAGGTCGGTGGAAACGCCGAGGCCGGACATCAGTCTCCCGGTCCGGACCGCTGTGTTGTGGGCCCACGCAGCACTGCCGTGGAACTCCGCCCCACCGGGCGTGCCCTCGGTGCCTGGGATGCGGGTGACGATGCCGCCCTCCTGGTCCGTCATGACGAGCAGGGGCAGCGTGGTGCCGAGCGCCGTACGCTGGATCCCGCTCGACAACGTCCTGGTCTGGGCTTGTGAGGTCAGGTTCCCGCTGAAGTAGATCAGCCCGCCCGGATGCATCCCCTCGATGATCCCGGTCGGGACACCGGTGCCCGAGAACGACGGCACCACGAGCTGGCGCACCTTGTCGATCAGCGTCATCTTGTGGATGCGGACCCAGAGCGGGTCGGGTGCCTGCGGATCCGCGCGCTCGGCACTCGGTGGGTCGACCGGCTTTGCCAGCACCGGGTACGGCGACCGGGTGGCCACCGGCCCCGAGACCGGACCGTCCGGTGACGTGTCTGCGCAGGCAGCGAGCACGAGACCACACATCGCCGCCACGGAGACCGTGCGGAGACCAGTGGCCACATACATCCGTCGCGCCGTCACGTCGCGGCCTCGGGCTGGGAGCGGTAGGCCGGGGCTGCTCCGTTGATCGCGTCGCCCATCCGATGGATGCGAAGCGCGTTCGTCGAGCCGGGGATGCCGGGTGGGCTACCGGCGACGATCACGACCACGTCGCCCTCGACGCAGCGACCGATGTCGAGCAACGCCCTGTCCACCTGCATGACCATCTCGTCAGTATGCTGCACGGTCTCGACGAGAAACGTCTCCACACCCCACGTGAGCGCCAGCTGCGACCGGACGGCCGGCTCTGGGGTGAACGCCAGGACCGGCACCTGCGAGCGGTAGCGGGCGAGTCGCCGTGCGGTGTCACCGGACTGGCTGAACGCCACCAGGAACTTGGCGCCGACGCGTTCGGCGACCTCCGCGGCCGCCTTGGCGATGACACCGCCACGGGTCCCCGGCTGCCAGTTGATCGCCGTCATCCGAGCCAGCCCGTGGTCCTCGGTCGACGCGATGATCCGGGCCATCGTGCGCACCGTCTCGACCGGGAAGGCCCCGACGCTCGTCTCGCCCGACAGCATCACCGCGTCCGCCCCGTCGAGGACCGCGTTCGCGACGTCGGACGCCTCGGCACGCGTCGGCCGTGGCGCCGAGATCATCGACTCGAGCATCTGGGTGGCCACGACGACGGGCTTGGCGTTGCGTCGCGCCGCCTCGGTCACCTGCTTCTGCAGGACGGGAACCTCCTCGAGTGGCATCTCGACGCCGAGGTCGCCCCGCGCCACCATGACGCCGTCGAACGCGTTCACGATCTCGTCGATGTGGTCGATCGCCTCGGGCTTCTCGATTTTCGCGATCACCGGGATCCACTCGTGCTCCTCGTCCATGACGGCCCGGACGGCCTCCACGTCGGCCGCGGAGCGCACGAACGACAGAGCGACGAGGTCCGCACGCAGGTGCAGCGCCCACCGCAGGTCCTCGGTGTCCTTCTCGCTCATCGCCGGCACGCTGACGGAGACGCCGGGAAGGTTGATCCCCTTGTTGTTGCTCAGCGGCCCACCGACGACGACCCGCGTCAGCACGTCGGTGTCCGTCACCTCGACCGCATGCAGCGTGATGCGGCCGTCGTCGATGAGGATCGTGTCGCCGACGGTCACGTCCCTCGCCAGCCCGCCGTACGTCGTGCCCGCGATCTCCCGCGAGCCGACGACGTCGCGGGTCGTGATCGTGAACGAGTCGCCGGGAGCCACCGTCACCGGCCCGTGCACGAAGCGCGCCAGCCTGATCTTCGGACCCTGGAGGTCGACGAGGACCCCTACCGCGTGGCCGGTCTCGTCCGAGGCCTTGCGGATCATCCGGTAGACGGCCTCGTGGTCGGCGTACGTGCCGTGGCTCAGGTTCAGCCGCGCCACGTTCATCCCCTCGTCGACGAGCTCGCGGACCAACTCCTTGGTGGACGTCGCCGGGCCGAGGGTGCAGACGATCTTTGCTCTACGCACGGGTCGACACTACCCAGCAGGGTGCCATCTCAGGCCATCAGCGAGCGCGTCGTGGGTGAGACCGGGTGGTGCAGCGACCGTCGACGCAGATCAGGCGATCGAGGCCCCGACCGCCGCGCCGATGAAGTAGGTGAGGGCGGCTGCCGCGCCGCCGAGCACCAGCTGGCGCAGACCGCCGTACCACCAGGACCGGACCGTCACCCGCGATACGAGAGCTCCGCAGCCGAAGAGCGCAAGCAGGCTCACGATCATCGCGGGCATCAGCGAGTGCGCCCCGAGCAGGAACGGGATCAGCGGCAGGGCGGCACCGATCGCGAACGACACGAACGAGGAGCCGGCGGCGAGCAACGGTCTGGGCAGGTTGTCCAGGTCGGCGCCGAACTCCTCACGCGCATGCACCGCGACGGCGGTCTCCGGGTTCTCGTGCACCTGGGCGGCGATCTTCGCCGCGAGGTCCGCGTCGATGCCGCGGTCGACGTACATCTGGGCGAGCTCCGCCTGCTCCGCCTCGGGACGCAGCCGGATCTCTCGGCGCTCGGTCTCGATCTCGGCTCGGGTGTACTCCGCCTGACTCGCCACCGACGTGTACTCTCCGGCGGCCATCGAGAACGCACCGGCGGACAGTCCGGCGAGCCCCGCCAGCAGGACCTCGTGCGTATGGTCGCCCTTCGTGCCACCGACGATGCCGGCGATCAGCGCAAAGTTCGACACAAGTCCGTCCATCGCCCCGAAGACCGCGGGACGAAGCCAGCCACCCGTGACGTCGCCGTGCTCGTGGCTGATCTCGTTGTCGGCGATGGTCCCCCCGGTCACGTCTCGACCCCTTCCGACCTGTCGACCTCGGCGTGCACCGGCGGCTCCGCAGCGGGTACGACGACCTGCTGCCCGGGATGACGCTTCGACGACCACACGAAGAACCCGGCGGCCAGCAGGAACAGCACGACCGAGGTCCACACGTTCAGCCGCACGCCGAGAACGTGGTTCGTCGTGTCGACACGCAGGTACTCGATCCATCCCCGCCCGACCGTGTAGGCCATGACGTAGAGCGCGAACGCTCGCCCGAAGCCCAGCCGGAACCGTCGCTCGGCCCAGATCACCAGGCCGGCGACGCCCAGATCCCAGATCGACTCGTACAGGAACGTCGGCTGGTAGGTGGTGTCGTCCAGCATGCCCGCCTCGCGGTGGGCCGGGTCGATCTCGACGGCCCAGGGCAGCGTGCTCGGGCGCCCGTAGAGCTCCTGGTTGAAGTAGTTGCCCCACCGGCCGATGGCCTGGGCGAGGACGATCCCGGGGGCGCTCGCGTCGGCGACGGCGAGCAGGGAGATGCCCTTGCGCCGGCAGGCGATGTAGGCGCCGAGGGCGCCCATCGCGATCGCGCCCCAGATGCCCAGCCCGCCCTGCCAGATGAAGAAGGCGGTCCACGGGTCCTCCCCCGCACCGAAGTAGAGCTCCGGGTCGGTGACGACATGGTAGAGGCGGGCGCCGACGAGACCGAACGGCACCGCCCACACGGCGATGTCGCCGATGGTGCCGGGCTGTCCGCCGCGGGCCACCCAGCGGCGCTCCCCCAGCCAGATCGCCACCAGCACGCCCAGCAGGATGCACACGGCGTACGCGCGCACCGGCAGCGGTCCGAGGTGCCAGACGCCCTGGCCGGGGCTGGGGAACGACGCGAGGATCATCGCCTGTCACGCTACCCCGCGAGCCTGATGACGTCGGACACCATGTCGGGCACCGCGGTGCCCTCGGTCCAGACCACCGGCGCCCGGTTGTCGCGGAAGCCGATGACCTGGGCCCCGTGCCCCACGTCGTACCCCCCGCCGGGGAGCCGCTTCATGCCGGAGACCGGGACGCCCAGGACCTCGGCGACGGTCTTGATCGACACCAGGCTGCCGGTCAGTCCGAGGAACGCGGGGTTGTACCGGGCGAGGTAGCCGCGCAGCACCTCGTCGGTGTCGCGCGCCGGGTCCGTCGTGATGAACAGCACCTGGGTCCGCTCCCGCACCGGGGCGGGCAGCTGGAGATATGTCGCCGAGAGGTCGCCGAGGACCAGTGGGCAGACGTCGGGGCAGTTCGTGTAGCCGAAGAAGACAAGCGTGACGGGGTAGGCGGTGTCGGTGACCAGGTTGAACGGCTGACCGTTGTCTGCCGTGAGCGTGACGTTCGGCATCCGGTAGGGCTGCGCCGGCTCGGCACCGTGGAACGTGGTGTCCTCGTTGCGGTTCGAGATGACCGCGCCACCGGGGTTGTCCGCCTCCGGCGTCGTGCGGCTCGCTGTGCAGCCGGACAGGCACGCGACCAGGACGGCGGCAACGGCGGCGACGCGGCCAGGCACGCGGTTGCCTCTTGCCATGCCGGATGCTCCGTGTCGTCGAGAGAAGTGCCGCCGCACCCTGGGCGGCCGGCACCCTAGGGACAACTCCCCGCCCGTCATGAGAGTTCCCCGCGTACCCCGCGGGCAAGGTCCTCGGTCAGGGCCTGCACCGCCGTCAGCGCCGCGGCGTCGGAGTCCGCCTTCTGGACCGCCGCGACGAGAGCGCTGCCGACGATCACCGCATCGGCGTACGACGCGACCTCGGCCGCCTGCGAACCGTCCGAGACACCAAGCCCCACCCCCACGGGCAGGTCGCTCACCTCCCGCACCCGGCCCACCAGGATCCGACCTGCGTCGCTCGTCGAGGTCCGGGCGCCGGTCACTCCCATCACGGCGGCCGCGTAGACGAAGCCGCGGCACGCCACGGTGGTGGTGCGCAGCCGGGTCGTCGTCGACGAGGGCGCGACCAGGAAGACCTTGTCGAGGTCGTGGGCGTCGGCGGCGGCGACCCATGCGTCGGCCTCGTCGGGTATCAGGTCGGGGGTGATCAGGCCGGCACCGCCGGCGGCGGCCAGGTCAGCGGCGAAGTGCTCCACGCCGTACCTCTCGACCGGGTTCCAGTAGGTCATGACGAGCGTCGGCACGTGCAGAGCGACGGTTTCGACGACGTTCAGGACGTCCCTGATCCGGGTCCCGCCTGCGAGAGCCGCCGCTGCAGCGGCCTGGATCGTCGGCCCGTCCATGACCGGGTCGGAGTACGGGAGCCCGATCTCGACAACGTCCACCCCGGAGTCGACGAGTGCCCGCGCCAGCTCGACCGACATCGCCACGGTGGGGAACCCCGCGGGCAGGTAGCCGATGAGTGCCGCGCGAGACTCCCGTCTCGCGACGTCGATCGTGCCCGCGACCGACGTCACGACCCTGCACTGCCGTGCAGCAGCCCGAACCAGTCGGCGGCGCTGTCCATGTCCTTGTCACCCCGGCCGGACAGGCAGACCAGCAACGTCGACTCCGGACCGAGCTCGGCCGCGACCTGCTCCGCACCGGCCAGGGCGTGTGCGCTCTCGATGGCCGGGATGATCCCCTCGGTGCGCGTGAGCAGCGCCATGGCGTCCATTGCCTGGGCATCGGTGACCGGACGGTACGACGCCCTTCCGGTCTCGTGCAGGAAGGCGTGCTCCGGGCCGACTCCCGGGTAGTCGAGGCCGGCCGAGATCGAGTGCGACTCGATCGTCTGCCCCTCGTCGTCCTGGAGCAGGTACGACCTCGTGCCGTGCAGGACGCCGACCTGGCCGGCCGTGATCGTGGCCGCGTGCCGGCCGGTGTCGAAGCCGTCACCGCCCGCCTCGAACCCGTAGAGCCGCACGTCGGCGTCGCCGACGAACGCGGTGAACAGCCCGATGGCGTTGGAGCCACCGCCGACGCATGCCAGCGCGGCGTCCGGCAACCGGCCAGTCATCTCGAGGCACTGGGCGCGCGCCTCGTCGCCGATGCCCCTGGTGAAGTCGCGCACCAGCGACGGGAAGGGGTGCGGACCGGCAGCGGTTCCGAGCACGTAGTGGGTCGTGTCGACGTTCGCTACCCAGTCACGCAGCGCCTCGTTGATCGCGTCCTTGAGCGTGCGGCTGCCCGTGGCCACGGGGACGACCCGCGCGCCCAGCATGTGCATCCGCGCCACGTTGAGCGCCTGCCGCACCGTGTCGACCTCACCCATGTAGACGACGCACTCGAGCCCGAAGAAGGCGCACGCAGTGGCGGTGGCAACCCCGTGCTGCCCGGCACCGGTCTCGGCGATCACCCGCGGCTTGCCCATCCGGGTGGTGAGCAGGGCCTGTCCGAGCGCGTTGCGGATCTTGTGGGCCCCGGTGTGGTTGAGGTCCTCACGCTTGAGGAGCACCCTGGCCCCGATGGCGTCGGAGAACCGCTCGGCGTGGTAGAGGCGGCTGGGCATCCCGCCGTACTCGTGCAGCAGCCGGCCAAACTCGGCGACGAAGGCCTCGTCGGCCATGGCCGCCAGCCACTCGGCGGCGAGCTCGTCGAGCGGCGCCACCAGAGCCTCCGGCATGAACCGACCGCCGAACCTGCCGAAGTGACCGGAGGCGTCGGGCAGCGATTGGGTCGTCAATGGCGTTGCCTAAGCGCGGGGTGGGCACCCGCGGCCACCATGTCGGCGACAGCGGTCCGTGGGTCCTTTCCCTTTACGAGGGTCTCGCCGACAAGGACCACGTCAGCGCCCGCGCCGGCGTACTCCAGAACGTCGTGCGGTCCCCGCACGCCCGACTCCGCGACCCGGACGATGCCGTCGGGGACGAGGGGCGCCAGCCTGGCGAACGTGTCCCGGTCGACCTGCAGGGTGGTCAGGTCACGCGCGTTCACCCCGACGAGGTCGGCCCCCGCGTCGACGGCCCGGGCGAGCTGCTCGGCGTCGTGGACCTCCACGAGCGGGGTGAGGCCGATCGAACGGGCCCGGTCGACCAGGCAGACGAGCTCGTTGTCGGTGAGCGCGGCGACGATGAGCAGGGCGAGGTCGGCGCCCGCCGCCCGGGTCTCCCACAGCTGGTAGGAGGTGACGATGAAGTCCTTGCGCAGCACCGGGACCGAGACTGCGTGACGGACGGTCCGCAGGTCGGCGAGGCTGCCGCCGAACCGGCGCTGCTCGGTCAGCACGCTGATCGTGGCGGCACCCCCGGCCTCGTAGTCGGCGGCGAGCGCGGCCGGGTCGCTGATCTCGGCCAGCCGACCCTTGCTGGGGCTGGCCCGCTTCACCTCGGCGATGACGGAGATGCCCTCCGCCCGAAAGTGCGGCATCGGGTCGAGCGCGGGGTCCTGGCGGCTCGCCAGCCGCTTGAGCTCGTCGAGTCCCGTCGCGGCCTGACGCTCGGCAAGGTCGTCGCGGACTCCCGCAAGGATCTCGTCAAGGAGGCTCATCGTCAGCTGTCGCCCATCCCCATTGCCTGCATGACCTTGCCCACGACGGCGGCCAGCGCCAGGAGCCCCACCCCGACCCAGAACACGAGGTAGCTGTCCGCCACCAGGCCGACGCCGCCGACGAGGAACGCGACGAGAGCCACGCAGACAGCGGTCCACGCGGCTGCGGTGTTTCCGTGATGCGCATCCGCCATGGATGGCTGCTCCTCTCATGAGGCTCCATTGTCACCCGCCGTGGTCACGGGGCTTGCGTGGGGTCGCGTCCCTGGTCGATGGCCTGCCAGACGTCGGTCTCGGTGAGCTCCTCGGCCGGTTTCTCGGGGGAAGTCAGGGTGGCCCGGGGTGCGTCGTACCGGGAGCCCATCACGGCCCACTGGTCGCCGTACCGGGTGGTGGCGGCTCCGGCGAGCGCGGTCGCGACCGAGCAGGCGAGGACGAGCCACCGCCAGACCTCCGTCGAGGTCCGGTAGCCGCCTCCGGACCAGCCCTTGGCCGATAGTCCCGACGTGAGCACGTCGGTTGCGCCGCCAGGATGGACGGCGGACACGAAGATCACGACCGATGCCACCAGGACTGCCGCCCCAAGACTGCGGCGGACCCATCCGCGGGTCGCGACCACGGCGCCGAACGCGCCGAGCACTACGACGCCGAGTGCGCTCGCCAGCGGCGCCAGGTCGGCACCGGTGGCCGACGCATGAATCGTGGGCAGCCCCGGCACGGTACTGGTCGCCCGGACCCAGGGGTGGGCGGCACCCGCAATGGCCCCGAATGCGCCGAGCAGGCCGACGGCGAGCGTGGGTCCGTAGAGATGCCGGACGCTGCTGGGTCGCGTGGTACCGGCACCGGATCGCACGGACCCATTGTGCCGCCTGCAGCTTGTCCCGTTGCCTAGGCTGGACAGGTGAGCACCCACACGCACGCCTACCCCGCGACCCAACACGACACGTTCGTGGCCAAGGTGGAGCGAGCGCAGCTCTGTGACCTGTTCGAGGAGCTCGGACCCGAGGCACCGACACTCTCGGGGGACTGGGACACCGGGGAGCTGCGCGTCGCGAGCAAGAAGGGCCGGACCGTGGTGGTGGTCGGCCCGCCGAGCGAGCTGGCGCTGTTCGCCTAACCGACCATCCGGCCCTTGTCGCGCACCATCCGCCCCTTGTCGCGCACCATCCGGCCCTTGTCGCGCACCATCCGGCCCTTGCAGCAGCTCAGCGGCCGCCGTCAATCACTGCCGTCTGTGACTGGACCAGCCGCAGACCACAACCGGATCGTCGGTCACACGTGACGGATGGTCGGTCAGGAGATGAGGGCGAGGAGGTGGTGCAGCGGCGGGGGGTCCGCGGCGCCGTCCACCGTGGTGAAGGTTGTCGACTTGTCGTCCTGCCAGGTCACGGTCACCCGGTAGACGTAGAGGTCGCAGCAGGTCTCGCCGGGGGTTGTCGACCGCAGAGCTCTCAGCGCCGGGTCGCCGGCGGCCTTCAGCACGGCGGCCACCTCCGTCCTGGTGAAGCCAGCGGGCGGAAGGCTGTCGAGAGCGAACACCCGGTGCAGCCGCACCGGGCGGAGGCCACCGCCGCGCATCAGCGTCACCTCCCGTGCCGGAGCCGGCTCCCGGGGGGCCGTCGCGGTGGGCGTCACCGGCGGCGAGGTCGTGGGTGAGCCGGTCGGCGGGGGCGACGACGGCGTCGTACCCGGGGAGGTCGTGGAGCCGCACGCTGCGAGTACGGCGACCAGCGCTGCCGCTGCGAGCGTCGTCTTCGACATCGTCGAGGTCATATCCCTTGGACGTTTCGCGAGCCCGGCTGGCTCCCACTCACCGCGATGATATTGCTGGCGGTGTTAGGTTCGCAGAGTGAGCGAGCCGCTGCCGCTTTTCCCGCTGAACACCGTGCTATTTCCTGGCGTCGTCATGCCGCTGTACATCTTCGAGGACCGCTACCGCTCACTGGTGCGGGACCTGATAGCCCTTCCGCCGACTCGTGACCGGGAGTTCGGGGTGGTGGCGATCAAGGTCGGCTACGAGGTCGGCGAGCGGGGCGTGCACACGATCCAACGGGTCGGGTGCGCCGCACTCGTCACCGAGGTGACGGCCAACGACGACGGCACCTTCGAGATCATCGTGGTCGGCCGACGACGGTTCCACGTCGAGGACCTCGACCCGAGCCACGACTACCTGCAGGCGGACGTGGAATGGCTCGCCGACCCGGGCGGGGGCTCCCCGGCCGATGTCGCCACCACCGCCGAGACCGCACGGAGGCTGTTCGGGACCTATCGCCGCGTGGTCGAGGAGCTTCGGGCCGATGACGTCCTGGACGGGCCCACCCCGCATGACCCGGTCGACCTCTCGTACACGCTCGCGGCAGCAATGGTGCTGACCCTTGCCAACCGTCAGCAGCTGCTCGAGTGCGCCGACGTGACGAGCCGGCTGCGGATGGGTACGTCGCTGCTGCGCGCCGAGCTGCGTGCGATCAGGGCCATCCCCTCGCTTCCCGCGACCTCGCTCGCCCGGACCCAGTGGTGTCCGAACTGAGCGGTCCCCAGCCCTCGTTCAGTCGTCGACGGAGAGTCGCATCGTGACGTGCTGGTAGTGACCGTCGACCTCCGCGGTGATGCCGAACGCCTTCAGCGGACGCAGGTTCTCGAGGACCGCCTGCTCGACGCCCCCGTCTTCCATCGCCTGCATGACCTGGTCCTTGATCGCGTCGAAGTTCAGGAACATCACGAACTCCTTGCCTGCACCGTCGTCGACGACGGACGTGAAATCGTCGGAGTCGCCGAGGTTCCCGTCGAGGGAACCCAGTCGTGCGGCGTAGGCGTCGTTGGTCGCGACGGCGATTCCGTCTTCGAGATCCCTCCGGACGAAAGGAATGTCACTTCCGGTCTCGGTCCTGATCAGGTCGACCAGCTTGTCGTAGAGCGCGCCGAGCTTCGCGGGGTCGTTGGTGAAGCGGGCACCGAAGTTGAGCACGGACAGGTCGTCCGCGCTCAGGGCCTGCGCCGAGAGCCCCTGCTTGTCGAGCGCCAACAGCACGTTGTGGCCGAGCAACGTCTCCAGGTCCGCCGGTAGTGAGAGACCCGACCGGGCCGCGAACTGCGAGATCTGTCGGTCGATGGCCGGGTTTCCGGACCTGGCCCGGGCGATGCTCTTCTTCCAGGCCGTTGCCACCCGCTGATCCCCACCGGACTCCGACATCGCGAACACCGTCGTGTCCGGCAGGCTCACGATCGGGTTGTCGTCGTGGTCGACAGCCGGGGTGTCGCCGTAGATCGACGACGCGACCTCGACGTGGTCGCTCGCGAAGCGGACCGTGGCGGCAACGCGTCCGACCGTCGACGTGAGCACATCGAGCTGGCCGGCGTCGGTGAGACCGCTGCCGTATGCGTCGACAAGCCCGACGATATCGGCCCACAACGTCACGACACCGAGATCGCCAAGCGAGTCGAGATCGGCCATGAAGTCGGGGTCGTCGGCGAGGGGGTGCGCGTCTGCCGAGCGGGCGTAGGCGTCTGCCTGGGACTGGGTCTCCGCGAGCAGCAGGTAACCGTTCACGAACGAGATTCCTAGCGCCGACGACTCCCCCGGGAGTCCGCCCGAGACCGCGTCGTCGCACGCGTTCAGGGCCTCGACACCGGTGCGCGCGGCATCGTCGTCACTGACCTGCACGGCGACCGCGACCGGCGTGGGGCCCTGCGCCCCAGCCGGCATCACCGCCACACCGAACCGCTCGCCGAGCCAGGGCCTGACGTCGTGCGCGTAGTCCACCCCCGGACAGTGCAGACCGTCGATCGCCTGCCCGACCAGCGCCTCGCGCACGTCGGCATTGGCGTCGGTGAGACCCGCATTCTCGCGAAAGGCCGGGAAGTGGTTGAGGAACCGCAGCGCGCTGATCTTCTGCGACGCCGTCGGGTCGAGGTCGAGCCCCGCGTAGAACACGGCGTTGGCCGGCAGCGCCTCCGAGGCCTGCGGACCGGCCCGGAAGAGATGGAACGGGTCAACCTGGTAGAACGCGAAGGCGCCGCCGCCGACCAGCAGCGTCAGGACGACCGACAAGACCAGGGCCCTCAGTCCGCGTGTGGTGTTCGGCTGGCCGTCGTACGGCGGCTGCGGGCCGGCCGGACCGTAGCCCCATGGCTGGGCGGAGGCGCCTGGGTCACCCTGCGGAGGTGTCGTACCGTCCATCGTCGTCCCCGATCTGTGCAGCGCGTGTCGCCTACGAAGGTAAGGAGAGGGTAGGCGATGGCGGGGGCGCCTCTGGTGACGTTTCGGAACGGTTCCAGCAGGCGATGGATCCGAGTGCGCCGAGGAGACCGCCGATCGGCCAGCCGAGATAGGCCACCCAGGTATCGAGCTGGACGCCGAGCCGGACCGACTCTCCGACCTGGGCGTCGCCAGCCGCCGCCTTCGGGTCAGACCCGAAGACGTGCACGCCGACGTAGCGACTCGCCACTGCACCGACCATGCACAGGGCGAGGACGCCGACGACGCCCCACCAGCCGAAGCGTCGACCGAACCAGCACACGGCAAGGCCCGCCACCACACCGAAACAGCCGCCGACGACGAAGAACCACAACGTCACACCGGACTGCTGGTCGAGTGCCCGCTCCCCCAGATAGAGCCCTCCGTCGGAGGCGAGCGGCACGGTGGGCGGGTCGGCAAGTCCCACCCAGACCCAGGCGGCGAGGGGAGCAAGCACGGCACCGATGCTGAGGCAGAGCCCCAGGAAGCCGGCCACCTGACCGTCCACCGACGCCTGTGGCGCCGGCCGCTCCGCCTCCCACGCGGTCGTCACGTCAGGGCTCGTCACTCGGTCGATCCTAGTCGCGCACCCAGAGCACCGGGCAGCCGCGCGCTCAGGCGCTCAGGCAGGACGGGCCGAGCAGCGCCTTGAGGTCTGCCATCAGGGCCGGCGTCGGCGCCACTCGGAGCCGCTCGTCGAGGCGCATCATCGTGACCCGCCCCGCCGAGTGCAGCTTGAGGTGGACCTCCGCGATGCCGGGGTGCGTCGCGAGGACGTCTTTGAGCTGCTCGACCACCGGCGGCGTGACCCGGACGGCGGGCAGCGCGATGACCACCGGCTGGTTACGGGCGCCCCGCGTCAGGTCGAGGGCCGTGATCGCGCTGCCGACCAGCTCAAGGGCGTCGTCGCGGCTGCGCTTGACGCGGCCGGTGATCCGGACGATCGAGTCCTCGACGAGCAGGGTCGACGAGAGCTGGTAGTCGCGAGGGAACACCATGACGCTGACGGCTCCCTCGAGGTCCTCGAGCGTGACGACGGCATAGACATCGCCCTTCTTGGTGTGCTTGCGGGTGACCGAGGTGACGAGTCCCGCTACGGTGACGGTGGAGTCGTCCTCGCGGCTCTCGTCGGTGACGAGCTGGCCGATCGACACGTCGCCCGCCTGTGCGAGGACGTTCTCGAGCCCGGTCAGCGGGTGGTCGGACACGTACAGGCCGAGCATCTCCCGCTCGAAGGCGAGCAACGTGCGCTTGTCCCACTCGTCGAGCGACGGCACCGTGACGGAGATCGCGGAGAAGTCCTCGTCGAGGCCGCCGAACAGCGAGTCCTGTCCGATGGCCTCGTTGCGCTTCAGATCGAGGTACTGGTCGACGGCGTCGGTGTGCACGGCCACCAGGGCACGGCGCGCGTAGCCGAGCGAGTCGAAGGCGCCCGCCTTGGACAGGGACTCGAGCACCCGCTTGTTGCACACGCTGACAGGCACCTTCGTCATAAAGTCTCCGAAGTCGCTGAACTTCCCTCCCGTCGATCGCGCGCCGACGAGTCCGGCCACGACGTTCCCGCCGATGTTGCGGATCGCGGTGAGCCCGAACCGGATGTCCGTGCCGATCGGTGTGAAGTTCGCCTCGGACTCGTTCACATCGGGCGGCAGCACCTTGATAGCCATCCGACGGCACTCGTTGAGATAGACCGCGGACTTGTCCTTGTCGTCGCGGACGCTCGTGAGAAGCGCCGCCATGTACTCGGCCGGGTAGTTGGCCTTGAGGTAGGCGGTCCAATACGACACCAGCCCATAGCCCGCCGTGTGGGACTTGTTGAAGCCGTAGTCGCAGAACGGCAGCAGGGTGTTCCAGAGTGCCGTGATCGCCGACCGAGTGAAGCCGTTGACCTCCATGCCGGCGGTGAAATTCGAGAGCTGGGCGTCCAGCTCGGCCTTCTTCTTCTTGCCCATGGCGCGGCGCAGCAGGTCAGCCTGGCCGAGGGAGTAGCCGGCGACCTTGCGGGCGATCGCCTGCACCTGCTCCTGGTAGACGACCAGACCGTAGGTCTCGTCGAGGATCTCAGCGAGCGGCTCGGCAAGCTCGGGATGGATCGGAGCGACGTCCTTGCGCCCGTTCTTGCGATCGGCGTAGTCGTTGTGGGCGTTGGCCGCCATCGGGCCGGGGCGGTAGAGCGCCAGCACCGCCGAGATGTCCTCGAACGAGTCGGGCTTCATCGCCCGCAGCAGAGCACGCATGGGTGCGCCGTCGAGCTGGAAGACGCCGAGCGTGTCGCCCCGCGCGAGCAGCTCGAACGTCGTCGCGTCGGTGAGTGGGATCTGCTCGGGCTGCAGCGCCACCGAGCGGTTGGCGGCGACCGATGCGAGGCAGTCGTCGATGACCGTGAGGTTGCGCAGGCCGAGGAAGTCCATCTTGAGCAGACCGAGCGTCTCGCACGTCGGATAGTCGAACTGGGTGATGATCGCGCCGTCCTGCTCACGCTTGAGCAGCGGGAGAACGTCGAGCAGCGGCTCGCGCGACAAGATGACGGCGCAGGCATGAACGCCCCATTGCCGCTTCAGGTTCTCCAGCTGGCGGGCCGTGTCGAGGATCTTCCTGACGTCGGGGTCGGTCTCGTAGAGCGACCGGAGCTCGAACGCCTCCCCGTAGCGCTTCTGGGCCTTGTCGAAGACAGCACTGAGCGGGATGTCCTTGCCCATCACCGACGGCGGCATCGCCTTGGTGATCCGCTCCCCCATCGCGAACGGGTAGCCCAGCACCCGCGAGGCGTCCTTAAGCGCCTGCTTGGCCTTGATCGTTCCGTAGGTCACCACCTGGGCGACCCGGTCCTCGCCGTACTTCTGCGTCACGTAGCGCATGACCTCGCCGCGGCGGCGCTCGTCGAAGTCGATGTCGATGTCGGGCATCGAGACTCGCTCGGGGTTGAGGAAGCGCTCGAACAGCAGCCCGTGCTCCAGCGGGTCGAGCTCGGTGATGCCCATGGCGTATGCCACGATCGCACCGGTGGCCGAACCACGGCCGGGTCCGACCCGGATGCCCTGCCGCTTCGCCCAGTTGATCAGGTCGGCGGTGACCAGGAAGTAGCCCGGGAATCCCATCTGCAGGATCATCGAGGTCTCGAGCTCGCATCGTTCGCGCGCCTCGGTGCTGATCCCCGCGGGGTAGCGCACGCGCATGCCGTCCTCGACCTGCTTGAGGAAGTGCGTCTCCTCGGTCTCGCCGTCAGGCACCGGGAAGCTCGGCATCAGGTCGCGGCCCTCGCTGAACGCCACGTCGCAGCGCTCCGCGACCAGCAGGGTGTTGTCGCACGCCTCCGGCAGCTCGCGGAAGACGTCGCGCATCTCCTGAGCGCTCTTGAGGTAGTAGCCGTCGCCGTCCAACGAGAACCGGTCGGGGTCGTTCATCGTCGAGCCCGACTGGATGCACATCAGGGCGTCGTGGCCCACCGCATCCTCCTGCCGCGTGTAGTGCAGGTCGTTGGTGGCAACCAGCGGGATGCAGAGATCCTTGGCGATCCGCAGCAGGTCGGTGCGCACCCGGCGCTCGATCTCGAGTCCGTGGTCCATCAGCTCGACGAAGTAGCTGTCGGCCCCGAAGAGGTCGCGGAAGTACGCCGCCGATGCCAGCGCGTCGTCGTACTTGCCCAGCCGCAGCAAGGTCTGGACCTCGCCCGAGGGGCAGCCGGTCGTCGCGAGGATGCCACGGTGGTAGCGCTCGAGCAGCTCACGATCCATGCGCGGCCGGTAGTACTGGCCTTCCATCGAAGCGAGCGAGGAGAGCCGGAACAGGTTGTGCATGCCCTCGGTGGTCTCGGCAAGCATCGTGATGTGGGTGTAGGCACCGCCGCCCGAGACGTCGTCGGGCCCGCCGTTGCCCCAGCGGACGCGACGACGCTCGAAGCGGCTGGTGCCCGGCGTCAGGTATCCCTCGATGCCGATGATCGGGCGGATCCCGCGGGCTCGCGCCTGCTTGGAGAACTCGAAGGCACCGAACATGTTGCCGTGGTCGGTGACGGCCAGCGCCGACATCTCCAGGCGGGCCGCCTCGTCGAGCAGCTCGCCGACCCGCGCCGCCCCGTCGAGCATCGAGAACTCGGTGTGGCAGTGCAGGTGCACGAAGGAGTCGCTGCTCGTCAACGGACCCCTTCCAGACCCTGGAGTCCCTGGCGCTGCATGGGCCCACGGCCTCCTCGTCACGATGGTTCTTACGGTTGCCGACGGCCCGGAGGCTGGCGACGACCAGGTCCGGCTCGGCTTTGGGGAAGCTCGCTCAGCCTACGACGTCCCAGCCTGCTGCCACCGGCCGACACTCCTACCGGGGCAGGGATCAGCCCGCCGGTGCCCAGACGTAGCGGACGTCGGCCGCGGCCGGCGTAGTGCCCGAGCACGTAGAGCTGGTCGATCCAGTCCGGACGTCGCAGGGCGATGAACCCGACGAGGGACCCCTCATGCTCGGCCACCCACACGTCGTCTCTCCTCAGCAGCACCGTCGCGAACCGGACCCGCACCGAGTCGTCGGAGTGCGACACCGAAGGGATGGCTCCCCGGTTGTCGTATCTCACCTTCAGGTAGAGGTTCGCGGTGACGGTGCCCTCGTCCATACCGTGCCCGCCTGATGACGAGCCCCACGGGCCCGGTGTCAGTCGACGGCACGGATCACCTCAAGCGCGTGCTCGAGGTCACCGGGGTACGGCGACGCGAACGTTACCCAGGTGCCGGACGTGGGGTGCTCGAACGACAGCCCGACCGCGTGCAGCCACTGCCTGGCCAGACCCACCCGGGCGGCGAGCACCGGGTCGGCCCCATAGGTAAGGTCGCCGAGGCACGGGTGGCGCAGGGCGCTCATGTGGACCCGGATCTGGTGGGTACGTCCGGTCTCGAGCTTAACCTCGAGCAGAGAGGCGAACCGGTGGGCCTCGAGGGTGTCGTAGTGGGTGATGCTGTGCCGCCCGCCCGCCCCGACCGCGAACTTGTAGTCATGCTTGGGGTGCCGGTAGATGGGCGCGTCGACCGTGCCGGCGAGTGGGTCCGGGTGGCCCTGCACCAGCGCGTGGTAGGTCTTGTCGACGGTCCGCCGCCGGAAGGCGTCCTTGAGCCGCGAGTACGCCACGTCCGACCTCGCGACGACCATCAGGCCGCTGGTGCCGACGTCGAGTCGCTGCACGATCCCACGGCGCTCGGGCACCCCACCCGTCGGCAGCCGGTAGCCGGCGGCGGCCAGGTGCCCCAGCACCGTCGGACCAGTCCACCCCACGCTGGGGTGCGCGGCGACGCCGACCGGCTTGTCCACCACCACGATGTCGGGGTCGTCGTAGACGACCTCGAGCCCCGGCACCGTCTCAGCGAGCACCGTGACCGGCTCGGCCACCGCGGGCAGCGTGACCTCGAGCCGGCTGCCCTCGACGACCCGCTCCGACTTCACCGGCCTGGTGCCGTCCAGGCGGACGTGACCGTCAGCCACCAGGTCGGCCGCCTGGGTTCGCGAGACGCCGAACATCCGGGCGATCGCCATGTCGAGGCGCTCGCCGCACAAGCCGCTCGGGACCGACACGATCCGGTCGTCAGCGGCCACGGTCTCGCGATCCGTCGAACCGCACGCCACGGACGCTCAGCGCCACGAACAGCACCGCAGCCACGCAGATCGAGGCGTCGGCGACGTTGAAGATGGGCCAGTGGGGGATTCGCAGGAAGTCGACGACATGCCCCCGCAGAGGTCCCGGGTCCCTGAGCAGCCGGTCCGTGACGTTGCCGAGCGCACCACCGAGGAGCAGACCCAGGGCGACCGCCCAGCCGATGCTGCCGAGGCGACTGGCGAGCCGGAGGCAGCCCGCGATGACGGCGATCGCGACGAGCGTCAAGGCGATCGTGTAGCCGGCCCCGACGCTGAAGGCAGCGCCCGCATTGTGGGTGAGCTCGAGCTGAAGCAGGTCACCGACGACCTGGCGGGGCACACCGGTCGTGAGCTGGCTCTCCGCCCACCACTTCGTGACCTGGTCGAGCAGGTAGGCGACAAGTGCGACGCAAGCCCATACTGCGAGGTGGCGACCCCCGAGCGGGCGGCGATGCCCACCGTCTCGGTGTCCCGGACCCTGGTCCGCCTCGTCGCTCAGCGGCGTTCCTGTCGTTGCTTGCATTCCATGCACAGTGTGGCACGCGGGAACGCCTGGAGCCGCATCTTGCCGATGGCGTTGCCACACGACTCGCAGACCCCGTAGGTGCCGTCGTCGATCCTGCCGATCGCGTCCCTGACAAGGACGAGGTTGTCGCGCGCGTTCTTGGCCATGGACATCTCGTGGTCGCGCTCGAACGTGTTGGACCCGACGTCCGCCTGGTCGTGCCCGGCGCCTTCACCACCTTCGCGCAGCAGGTGGGCGATCTCCTCCTCGACCGCTGCGATCTCCAGCTGCAGGCGTTCCTCGTCGCTCTCGAGCAGGGCCCGGACCTCGACGACCTCCCGCGCGGTCCACGGCCGCTCGCCCTCGCGGACTGCG
>JBBJMF010000054.1:0-18713 GCA_037719575.1 Nocardioidaceae bacterium | reverse complement strand
ACGGTGGTGGCCGCAGGGGGACTTCGCGCCGAGAGCGTGCCGTGGCTCGTGCAGGCCGGCGTCACGCGGATCCACCTCGGGGCATCGGTTCGTCCCGGTGGGTCGTGGGACAAGGCTCATGTCGACGCCGGCTTCGTGCGTTCGTGGCGTCTGCTGCTCGACAGCGCCGTCGGTCACGGGCGGGGACAGAGCCCGCAAGCCGGCTGACCGCCTGATGGCGATCCTGATCGACCCACCGGCCTGGCCCGCGCATGGGCGGCTGTGGGCTCATCTGGTGAGCGACGTCTCGTACGACGAGCTGCACGCCTTCGCCGCAGCCCACGGAGTGCCGCGGCGGGGCTATGAGCGCGACCACTACGACGTACCCGCCGACGCCTACGAGGCACTCGTAGCAGCAGGCGCATCCCCCGTGTCGTCACGCGTCCTGCTGGAGCGCCTCACCCGCAGTGGTCTACGGTTGCGCAAGGCCACCTCCATGGCACACCGGGCATCTGGGAACGCGTTGTTGCGCCCGTCGCGTCTGCATCCAGGTGACCTGGTGGCGGTGACGGCGCCCGCGGGCCCGGTGCAGGAGGACCGGCTGGAAGCCGGTCTCGAGCGGCTACGCACATGGGGCCTGCGGGTGCGGGTCCAGCCGCACACGCTGGACACGCATCCGCTGGGATACCTCGCGGGCATCGACGTGGACCGGGCCGCGGACTTCGCCGACGTCTGGATGGACGACGACGTTGCTGCGGTCATCGCCGGTCGTGGCGGGTATGGCGCGCAACGCATCCTCGGGCTGCTCGACTGGCGCCGGCTGGCGGAGGCACGCCCGAAGATCCTCGTGGGCTTCTCCGACGTCACCGCCCTGCACCAGGCCGTCGCGACCCGGCTCGGGCTGGCCACTCTGCACGCGCATGTGACGACGTCGCTGGGCGCCGCCAGCGCCGACAGCGTCGAGAGGATGCGCTCGATGCTGTTCGAGCCCGCTGCCATCGACCTGTTCGAGGGATCGGACGTCCGAGCCGTCACTCACGGGTCTGCGACGGGGGTGCTCATCGGGGGCAACCTGACGATCCTCGCGTCCGAGACTGGTACGCCGTTCGCTCGACCGGCTCGCGGCGGGATCCTGCTCCTGGAGGATGTAGCCGAGGAGTCCTACCGGCTGGATCGGCTGCTCACCCAGCTGCTGCGCAGCGGCTGGTTCGAGGGGGCTCGCGGCATCGTGCTGGGAGACTTCAGCGACTGCGGCGACCCCGTCGCGGTGGAGGCGACGCTGCTCGACCGGCTGAGGAGTCTCGCGGTTCCGATGGTCGCCGGTTTCGACTTCGGCCACACGCCGACGTCTCGCAGCGTCCCCCTCGGGGTGCGCGCGACCCTTGCCGTGCCGACCGATCGACGGCCCTCCCTGACTCTTGTTGAACCGCCTTTCCTCTGACCCTGTCAACCACCGGCGGATCGTCCGCAACAGGGGCGGATCGTCCGCAACAAGGGGCGGATCGTCGGGGACGGGGGGCGGATGGTCAGGTGAGGAGGGTGGTGAGCTCGCGCTGGAGGTTGGCGCGGGCCGGCTGCTCCCAGTGCTCGGTCCCGTGTCTCGTGTGGAAGAGGGCCGACAGGGCGAGCAGCCGCCGGAGGACGTCGTCGCGGCCGCTGCGGAAGTCGTCGTCGGAGACGTGGGCGTACTCGCGCCGCACGCGCTCCGTGTAGTCGCGATAGGCGGACGGCCCACCAGCCAGCACCGCCAGGTCGGCGTCACAGAGCACCGCACCGTTGGCGTCCCCGTCGGTGACCGCGTGGTCCCGGGTGAGGAGCACGAGCCTCGCCACCTCACCGACCTGCTCGCCGGTCAGGTACGGCGTCAGCAGCGCGGTGGCCAGGTCCGCGGAGGCCAGCTCGTTGTCGGCTCGCCGCACGTCGTACACGGCATCGTGGAACCAGCCGGCCAGCTCGACGAGGGTCGGGTCTGGGCATTCATCGGCCAGGTCGTCGATGCGGTCGAGTACGTCGCTCAGGTGGGTGAGCTCGTGGTAGACCCGGCTCGGGTCGGCGTACCTGGCGACGAGCAGCGCGCCCACGTGCGACATCGCGGGATGGCGGGTGGACCACCGACGTCGAAGCGCGTCGACGTCGCTGTCGAGCGGGTTGTCCACGCCCGACATTGTCGCGGCGCGCGCTAATCTGTGCACGTGGACGACACGACCGGCCATGCCCCCAACTGGTATCCCGACCCCTGGGGACGGCACGAGCACAGGTACTTCGACGGCACGAGCTGGACCGAGCACGTCGCCAGCCACGGCCGCCAGTCCGTCGACCCGCCGGGCGGCGCCGGGCACATCCCCACCGTCAACCGCAAGACCGAGAAGGTCCAGCGGGACGTGACGCGCGCGGGCGTCGAGGCGGGCCAGGTGCAGGGTGGCGGCTCGCTGTTCACCGAGCCGGTGCTCGTGGTCAACCAGAAGGCGAAGCTGATCGAGATCAACCAGGAGTTCGCGGTCTACGACCAGCACGGCCGGCAGATCGGCGCCGTCCGGCAGGTGGGGCAGAGCGCCGCGAAGAAGGTTCTCCGGTTCGTGTCCAACGTCGACCAGTTCCTCACCCACAAGTTCCAGGTCGTCGACGCGCAGGGCCAGGTCGTGCTCGCGCTCACCCGGCCCGCGAAGCTGATGAAGTCGAGGATGATCGTCGAGGGCGCCGACGGCAGGGAGATCGGCCAGATCGTGCAGCAGAACGTGATCGGCAAGATCCGCTTCTCGCTGGAGTCGGGGGGCCAGGCTGTCGGCTCGCTGAACGGCGAGAACTGGCGGGCCTGGAACTTCAACATCCAGGACTCCAGCGGCACCGAGGTCGCCCGCATCACCAAGACGTGGGAGGGCTTCGCGAAGACCATGTTCACGACCGCGGACAACTATGTCGTGCAGATCCACCACGCGCTGCCAGACCCGCTGCAGACCCTCGTGGTGGCCTCGGCGCTCGGCGTCGACACGGCGCTCAAGCAGGACTCCCGCTAGCGAGGACCGGGCACGGGGATCGGCTTCTCGTGGACGACGACGAGCGAGGTCACGGCGCGGGTGAGGCAGACGTAGAGCCGACGCAGCCCCGTCATCTCATCGGTCTCTGACGCGGCGATGTCTGCGGGCTCGAGAAGGACGACGTGGTCGAACTCCAGGCCCTTGGCGAGGGAGGCCGGTACGACGTCCACCCTGGCCTCGATGTCGTCGATGTCGCCGAGCTGGCTGTGGTCGACCCCCGCGTCGCTCAAGGCAGTGTTCGCCTTGCTGACAAGGGCGTCTGGGACGATGAGACCGATCGACCCGAGCTCGGTGACGAGACCGCTGACAGCGCGCGCGGCGGCCTCGACGGGCCGCGGCCCTCGGGTGAAGGCCAGCTCGCCTCGGGCGCGTCGCACCGAGGTGGGTTTGGAGAGGGTGGGAGCGATCGACGGCAGCAGCCGCGCGGCGTAGTCGATCACGTCGCCGGGGACCCGGAAACCGACGGTGAGCTCCTCCAGGTGGGCGTCCGGCTTGCCGAGGTGAGCGAGTGCTTCCCCCCAGGTGCCAACGCCATAAGGTGTTGTCGCCTGGGCCAGATCACCGAGAACCGTGGCTGAACCGGTCGAGCAATGGCGCCCGACGGCGCGCAGCATCATCGGGGAGAGGTCCTGGGCCTCGTCGAGGACGACGTGGCCGAGGCTGGGAGTGCGCTCCAGAAGGTCGCGCGCCTCGTCGATGAGCACCGCGTCGTGCAGAGACCAGCGCGCGCTTCGGGGACCTCGTGCCGGCGCGGTCCAGCTGACCAGCGCCTGCTCCTCGGGGGTGAGAACGCCCGCGGCGGCGGCCGCCAGGACGGCGGGCTCACCGAGCAGCGTCAACACCAGCCGCGTCGCGTCGACCGCTGGCCAGATGTCCGAGCACAGCGCCTTGACCGGTCGTGAGCGCGCGACGGTGTCGTGCACCCGGTCGTCGGGCGAGTCGCCCGCCTCCTCCATCTTCACCAGGACGGCGTGGGCGAGCCGCTGGGGGAGCATGGCCCGCCCCGCGCCGTACCGCACCCCCCTGGTCCGAAGCTCCTCGACGATCTCGTCGACCAGGTAGGTGGGGACCCGCCACCGACGCACGCCCCCGGGCACCACGAGTGCCTCCGATGCGGGCCGGACCATCGCCCACAGGGCGCGTTCCAGGACGGCCGCCATCCGCGCGTCCCCCTTGACCCGGCCGGCCTCAACCGAGTCCACGGTACGCACCGGCACGCTTCCGACCAGGGTCTCGACGGTGGTCTGCTTGGCGTCGATCTCGCCTAGCGCGGGCAGCACGTCGCCGATGTAGCGCAGGAACGAGTCGTTCGGACCGACGACCAGCACCCCCTGGCGGCTCAGCTGGTCGCGGTGGGCATAGAGCAGATACGCAGCGCGGTGCAGCCCGACGGCGGTCTTGCCCGTTCCCGGTGCACCCTGCACGCAGACGCTGGTGTCGAGCTCGGATCGGACGATGTCATCCTGCTCGGGCTGGATGGTCGCCACGATGTCCCGCATCGGGCCGACCCGGGGCCGCTCGATCTCGGCCTCGAGGATCTCGCTGTGCGCGGGGGTCGCTGCCGCATCGGGGGGACCGGTGAGCGGCTCGTCCTCGTAGGCCGACACCCTGCCGTGGTGAAACCCGAACCGGCGGCGCAGTCGAAGACCCATCGGCGCGGAACGGCTCGCGCGGTAGAACGGGCGGGAGATCGGCGCCCGCCAGTCGACGACCAGCGGGTCCCCGCGCTGGTCGATCACGTGTCGCCGACCGATGTAGAACCGCTCCCCCGGCAGGCCCGCGGACCCGTCCACCTGCTCTCCGTAGTCCAGGCGGCCGAAGAACAAGGGGATCTCGGGGTCGTCCTCCAACGCCTTCATCCGCTTGTAGAGCGTGAACTTGAGATACTCGCCGCTGACGCGGTCGCCGCTGAGTGCCTCCATGCCGGCGGTGCGCTCGCGCATTCGGGCGAGGGCGGCTCGGGACTCGGTCAGGTGGTCTTGCTCGTGCGCGAGTTCGGGGCGCGCGGAATCCCCGGGATCGGCTGGGGGCATCCGGGCATTCTCCCCCAACGGGCGGTCGTGGTCCAACGAGTTCTGCGTCTCTATGCTTGGGTGATGATCCGTCGGTGTGACGTCCGCGGAGCAGCGGCCGCGGGTCGGACGCTCGACTACGCCGCGCTGCTGCCGCGCGCCGCGCTCGACATCGACACGGCGGTGGCGGCGGTCCGTCCGCTCGTCGAGGCGGTACGACGTGACGGGCACGCCGAGCTGCTTCGCCAGGCAAGGCGCTTCGACGGCGCCGAGATCGACCGGATCCGGGTCCCGGGCGATGCGCTCGAGGACGCCCTGCGCAGCAGTGACGCCGAAGTCCGGCTCAGCCTCGAGGAGTCCACCGCTCGACTCCGCGCCACCTGCGTCGCCGAGATGCCCCGCGACGTGGAGAGCGTCCTCCCCGGGCGGGGTCGGGTGACCAGCCGCAACGTCCCGGTCGGGCGCGTCGGGCTCTACGTCCCCGCGGCGATGGCCCCCCTGGTCTCGTCGGTCGTGATGAACGTCGTACCCGCGCAGGTAGCTGGCGTCTCGTCGCTGGCGCTCGCCAGTCCGGCGCAACGGGAGTACGACGGGCTACCGCACCCCACGATCCTGGCGGCGTGCGCCCTGCTCGGCGTGGACGAGGTCTACGCAGCGGGCGGTGCGGGCGCGGTCGCCATGTTCGCCTATGGGTTCGAGCACCCGGACGGCGGATGCCGACCGGTCGACATGGTGACGGGGCCGGCCAACATCTACGGTGTCGCGGCCAAGCGTCTGCTGCGGGGGACGGTCGGGATCGACTCGGAGGCGGGACCGACCGAGATCCTGGTGCTGGCCGACGACACTGCCGACCCGCGTTATGTGGCAGCGGATCTGATCAGTCAGGCCGAGCACGACACGATGGCGGCGAGCATCCTGGTCACCGACTCCGAAGCGTTGGCTCGAGCGGTCGAGGGCGAGCTCGCCCGGCAGGTGCCGCTCGCCAAGCACGGCGAACGCGTGACCGCGGCGCTGTCCGGCGCCCAGTCGGCGGTGGTGCTCGTCGACGACCTCGCACAGGGCCTGGCCGTCGCCAACGCCTATGCCGCCGAGCATCTGGAGGTCCAGACTCGCGACGCAGCAGGAGTCGCGGCGCGGGTCCGCAACGCCGGTGCCGTCTTCGTCGGGTCGCACTCACCGGTCTCGTTGGGCGACTACTGCGCCGGGTCCAACCATGTGCTGCCCACGGGTGGGTGCGCCTGCCACTCGTCGGGACTCTCGGTGCGGACGTTCCTCAAGACCATGCAGGTCGTCAGCTACTCGGCGGAAGCGCTGGCCGAGGCCGGGGCACACGTCGTCGCGCTCGCTCTCGCCGAGGACCTGCCGTCTCACGCGGATGCCATCCGTATCCGGCTGGACACCGCGTGACGGCCGGCGGCCTCCCGCTGCGTCCGGAGCTGCAGGGGATCCGGCCGTACGGCGCACCCGAGCTCGTGGTCGAGGTGCCGCTGCATGTCAACGAGAACCCCTACGGGCCCTCCCGCGCGGTGGCGGACGAGATGGCCGAGGTGCTCCGCGAGCTGGCAGGCGGGCTCAACCGCTACCCGGACCGCGAGGCGGTCGCCCTGCGGGACGATCTGGCTGCCTACCTCGGGCACGGGTTGACGGGCGAGCGGGTCTGGCCCGGCAACGGCTCGAACGAGGTCATGCTGCACGTCCTGCAGGCCTTCGGCGGCCCCGGCCGCACGGTGCTGTCATTCGAGCCGACGTATTCGATGTATCCCGCCTATGCCCGCACGACCGGCACGCGCTGGGTCGGTGCGCCTCGCGAGGACGACTTCTCGATCGACGTCGACAAGGCTGTCGACGTCATACGCCGGGAGGCCCCGAGCGTCGTCCTGCTGGCCTCGCCCAACAACCCGACCGGCACCGGGCTGCCACTCGACGTGGTCGAGGCGGTGTGCGGCGCCAGCACGGGGGTCGTGGTCGTCGACGAGGCCTATGCAGAGTTCCGGCGCACTGGGGTCTCGTCCGCCCTTGCCCTGCTGGCCGGGTATCCGGGACTGGCGGTCGCGCGGACGATGTCGAAGGCGTTCGGGTTCGCCGGCGTCCGCCTCGGGTATCTCGCGGCCAGCGCAGAGCTTGTCGACGCCATGCGTGTCGTGCGGCTGCCCTACCATCTCTCGTCGGTCACCCAGGCGCTGGCCCGGGTGGCGCTCGCGCACTCGGAGGAGATGCTCGCAACCGTCGACGTGCTGCGGCGCGAACGTGACGCCACCGTGGACTGGCTGCGGGCACGAGGGTTCCAGGCCGCCGACTCCGATGCCAACTTCGTGCTCTTCGGAACCTTCCGCGACCCGCACGCAGTGTGGACGGGTCTCCTCGCGCACGGTGTGCTGATCAGGGAGACCCACCCCGCCGGCTGGCTTCGTGTCTCGGTCGGCACTGCCGACCAGATGGCCGCCTTCCGGTCGGCCCTCACCGCCGTCACCGCCGCCCGCCGACGAGAGGCGCACCATGTCTAGAACCGCAACGATCGAGCGGGCCACCAAGGAAGCCAAGGTGCTGGTCGAGATCGACGTCGACGGCGCGGGCCATACCGACATCTCGACGGGCATCCGGTTCTTCGACCACATGGTGGCCTCGCTTGCCCGGCATGCGCTCTTCGACCTGACCGTGCGGGCCGAGGGTGACGTGGACGTCGACGCCCACCACACCGTCGAGGACGTCGCGATCGTGCTGGGGCAGGCACTGCGGTCGGCGCTTGGCGACCGGGTCGGCGTCTGTCGCTTCGGTGATGCCCTCGTTCCGCTCGACGAGGCCCTGGTCCAGTGCGCCGTCGACCTGTCAGGTCGGCCGTACTGCGTGCACACCGGTGAGCCAGCCGGGCAGGAGTACGTCGTCATCGGAGGCTCGTACGTCGGGTCCCTCACGCGTCACGTCCTCGAGTCGCTGAGTGCTAACGCCGCGCTCGCGTTGCACGTAAGGGTGTTGACCGGCCGCGACCCGCACCACATCGTCGAGGCGCAGTTCAAGGCGGTCGGCCGGGCGCTGCGCGCGGCGGCGACGATCGACCCGCGTGAGGGTGGTGTGCCGAGCGTGAAGGGCAGCCTGTGAGGCCACGGGTCGTGCTCTTCGACTACGGGTCCGGCAACATCCGATCGGGCGAGCGGGCGCTGGCCCGGGCAGGGGCGGACGTCGAGGTCACGTCGTCCGCTGAGGCGGCGATCGAGGCGCCGGGAGTGGTGGTGCCGGGTGTCGGTGCGTTCGCCGCCTGCATGAGGTCATTGCGTGCCGCCGGCGGGGACACGATGGTGAAGCGACGCCGCGCCGGAGGCCGACCGCTTCTGGGGATCTGCGTGGGCCACCAGGTCCTCTACGAGCGCGGCGACGAGCACGGGATATCCACACCGGGGTTAGGCATCTGGCCGGGGGCGGTGTCTGCCGTGGTGGCGCCGGTGCTGCCCCACGTCGGCTGGAACACCGTCTCCGCGTCGGCAGGCTCGGCCATGTTCGCCGGCATCTGTGACGAGCGGTTCTCCTTCGTGCACTCGTACGCCGCGCACGAGTCGCCGGACGCCGGTGGACCTGACGGTGGTGCGCGCCGCGTCAGCTTGTCGTCGTACGGGCCGGACACCTTCGTCGCGGCCGTCGAGCACGGGCCGCTGTGGTCGACCCAGTTCCACCCGGAGAAGTCCGGTGACTCCGGAATCGCCTTGCTGCGGAACTGGATCTCCAGCCTCTGAACGCCTTCGTCAGTTGCGGGAACGGGGTCGCTCTCATCGGCGTGTCGCGAGTCACCTTCCCGCAATTCATGGCGACAGGACGCTGGAGCTCGCGTTCGGGCGCGGGCCGCTTGCGCGTCGCGCGAGACTAGCCTGGTGGCCATGCCTGCTCTGGAGCTGCTTCCTGCCGTCGACGTCGCCGACGGGCGCGCGGTTCAGCTGGTTCAGGGCGTGGCGGGCAGCGAGCGGGTCTTCGGGGACCCGCTCCAGGCTGCGCTGCGCTGGCAGGCGGCCGGGGCGAGCTGGGTACATCTCGTCGACCTGGACGCCGCATTCGGCCGCGGTTCCAACCACGAGAGGTTGGCACGGGTGGTGGGCATGCTCGATATAGCGGTCGAGCTCTCTGGCGGGATTCGCGACGAGGCCAGCCTGGCTGCGGCGCTGGCGACGGGCTGCCGCCGGGTCAACATCGGCACCGCCGCACTCGAGGATCCCGTCTGGTGTGCAAGCGTGATCGCCGAGCACGGCGACCGCGTCGCGATCGGGCTCGACGTGCGGGGGACCCGGCTCGCGGCTCGGGGGTGGACGCGTGACGGGGGTGACCTGTACGGCGTGCTGGCCCGCCTCGACGCCGAAGGCTGCGCCCGCTACGTGGTCACGGACGTGGCACGTGACGGCATGCTGCAAGGGCCGAATGTCGAGCTGCTCCGTGAGGTGTGCGCGCGCACCGACAGGCCGGTTGTGGCGTCCGGCGGCATCGCCACGCTTGCCGATCTGCGCGCCCTGGCCGGCCTGGTCGAGGAGGGCGTGGAGGGCGCCATCATCGGCACCGCCTTGTATATGGGAGCTTTCACCCTTGAGGACGCTCTTGCGGTGACCGCGTCGTGACGTTGGCGGTGCGGGTCATCGCCTGCCTGGACGTTGACGAAGGGCGCGTGGTCAAGGGGGTCAACTTTCGGGGTCTGCGGGACGCGGGAGATCCGGTCGAGCTGGCGGCGCGCTACGACGCGGAGGGTATCGACGAGCTCGCTTTCCTCGACGTCAGCGCGTCCCGGGAAGGTCGTGCGACGATGCTGGAGGCCGTTCGACGGACCGCTGAGCAGGTGTTCATCCCGCTAACGGTCGGGGGCGGCGTCCGCACGGTCGACGACGTGGACGTGCTGCTGCGGGCCGGCGCCGACAAGGTGGCGATCAACACCGGAGCCATCCGGCGGCCGGCGACGATAACCGCGATCGCGGACCGCTTCGGCCGACAGGTGGTGGTGCTGAGCGTCGATGCGTTCCGCTCCGGGTCGACGCCGAGTGGGTTCGAGGTCACGACCCACGGTGGTGATCAGAGGCCGGGTCTCGACGCGGTCGCGTGGGCACGACGGGGTGCCGAGCTCGGGGCGGGGGAGATCCTGCTCAACGCGATGGACGCGGACGGCACCCGACAGGGTTTCGACCTGGAGCTGATCCGGTTGGTTCGAGATGCTGTCGACATACCGGTGATCGCCAGTGGGGGGGCCGGAGCTGCCGCCGACTTCCCATCGGCGATCGAGGCCGGCGCCGACGCCGTGCTGGCGGCCAGTGTCTTCCACTTCGGCGCCGTCACCGTTGCGCAGGTCAAGAAGGCTTTGGTCGAGGGGGGTCACCCGGTCCGCTGAGCGCCGCGGACGGCGGCGACAATGGCGATGTGAATCAGCCCGACGCATCGCCTTGGTCAGGACGGCTCGTCCTGAACACCGATGGTCTGCTGCCGGTCGTCGTCCAGGAAGCGGGCAGTCGGCAGGTTCTGATGCTCGCGTGGATGGACGAGGAGGCGCTGCATCGCACCTGTGAGACGGGCCGTGCGACGTACTGGAGCCGCAGTCGTTTGCGGTACTGGGTGAAGGGCGAGACGTCGGGCAACACGCAGCACGTCCGCGAGGTTCGGCTCGACTGCGACGGCGACGCGATCCTGCTGCTCGTCGACCAGGTCGGCCCGGCCTGCCACACCGGCGCCCGGACCTGCTTCGAAGACGTTCTTGGTCTGCACTCCGAGGACAGCTAGAGCCGGCAGGCGTGGATGGTCGTCACGAGGATGCCGCGGGCGCCGAGGTCGTAGAGGCGATCCATCACCGACTGCGCATCGCCGCGTGGCACCATCGCCCGCACCGCGAACCAACCTTCGCACTGGAGCGGTGACACGGTCGGCGACTCTATGCCGGGGGTGATCACGCACGCGCGGTCGACATGCGACCCTGGGACGTCGTAGTCGAGCATGACGAATCGCCGCGCGACCAGCACGCCCTGCATCCGGCGGAGAAACACCGCCAGATCCGCCGGCTGAGCCCCGCCGTCGCGGCCGATGAGTACCGCCTCGGAGCGCATCAGCGGCTCGCCGAAGGGCGCGAGTCCCGCCTGCCGAAGCGTGGTTCCCGTCGAGACGACGTCTGCGATGGCGTCGGCGACCCCGAGTCGAACAGCGGTCTCGACCGCGCCGTCGAGCCGGACGACGTGCGCGTCCACGGATCGCTCCTTGAGATATGTGCGCACGAGTCCCGGATACGCCGTTGCCACCCGCACACCCGCGAGATCATCGACCGAGCCGAACCGGCCTGGAGGTCCG
Source organism: Nocardioidaceae bacterium (assembly GCA_037719575.1). Lineage (GTDB taxonomy): Bacteria > Actinomycetota > Actinomycetes > Propionibacteriales > Nocardioidaceae > JAWWPG01. Next base: position 7,393 of record JBBJMF010000054.1, on the reverse strand, counting down.
GCGAACGCGAAAGCCGACTCTCCGAAACCCAGCGTCATCAGCTCCCGCACGGGCGCGCCCGAGTCGAACATCAGGTCCCGTCCGGTCAGCCCGGCGTCCAAGGTGCCTTCGCCGACGTACACGGCGATGTCGCGCGGTCGCAGGTAGAAGAACTCGACGTCGTTGTCCTGGTCGGCGACGGCGAGGTCGTGAGAGTCCTTCCGCTGCCGGTAGCCGGCCTCCTTCAGCATCTCTGAGGCCGCGTCCGACAGAGACCCCTTGTTGGGAACGGCAATCCTTAGCACGCGCTGCCCCTAGAGATGAGCGTAGACGTCGTCAAGCTGGATGCCTCGCGCCAGCATGAGCACCTGTGCGTGGTAGAGGAGCTGGCTGATCTCCTCGGCGGCGCGGTCCTTGGGCTCGTGCTCGGCCGCCATCCAGGCCTCCGCGGCCTCCTCGACGAGCTTCTTGCCGATGGCATGTACGCCGGCGTCCACCTCTGCCACCGTGCGAGATCCCACGGGGCGTTCGTGCACCTTGCGCGACAGCTCGGCGAAGAGCTCGTCGAAAGTCTTCATGCCGCGCAACTGTAGCCGGGTCCCTGCGAGCTGCAGCCGGCCGTGGGCCGCGGCCGACTTCACCCAGTGCCATCTCGGCGGCTCGGGCAGTGCTGGTTGTCGCGGAATGTCCGGTTCACCGTGGTGGAGGCGGTGGCGGCTCGTCGATCTGTTGACTCCGTATTTGGCCCGGCAAACTGTCGAAGCCGACAGTCATCACTTAGGGGATCCTCGTGAAGCGTCCTTTCTTCGCTCTGGTTGCATCGTCTGTCTTGGCTCTGACCTTCGCTGTCTTGCCTGGCCCAGCGGGGGCTGAGGACGCTGACGACATGAAGCATCCGTTCAGCACCGAGAAGACGCCGCCGTATGCGCCGTCTGTCTACGAGTGCACCGCCACGGGCACACCTGCCGCTGATGTCAACCTCGACTGCGATGACCCGTTCCCCAACAACGAGCCGAATGTGGCGGTAGACCAGGAGGACCCGCTGCATATGGTGGCGAGCTCGAACGACTACGGGTCATGCTGCGACCAGTACTACACGACGTTCGATGGCGGCCACACATGGCGGACGGGCAACATGTCGCGTCTTGGCCCCAACGTCATCGGTAGCGACCCCATCACGGTATTCGACCCGAAGCACAACACCGTCGTGCACCTGTCGTTGAGCTTCAAGTCGTCTTCTGGCATCCCCGCGGTCAACGGCGGCGTGGTGGCCTCGGTGTCGACCGACGGCGGTCTGCACTGGAAGGTGCCCAGCCTGGTCGGGCGAGGGTTGGGCGCACACCTGTTCTTCGACAAGGAGGACGCGACCGTCGACACAAACCCGTCGTCGCCCTACTACGGCCGCATCTATGTGACGTGGACCGGCTTCTACGGTGACGCCTTTCGCTATCTCTCGTCCCCGATACTGCTGGCCTACAGCGACGACGGTGGACGCACCTGGTCCGAACCGAAGGAAATCTCAGGGAGCAATGCCCGTTACTGCACCTACCAGGAGGACGGTCCGGCCGGTGAGTGCGACGAGGACCAGGGGTCGGCGCCCAGGGTGGGTCCCGGCGGCACCGTCTACGTAGCCTTCATGAACAGCCAGAACAGCGCCTCGTGGGAGCGAGGCGAGCAGTTCGAGGACCAGTACATGATCGTGAGGTCCTCCAACGGAGGACGCACTTTCACCGATCCGCGGCACATCGTCAACCTCGAGGACGGCGACCGGGACTACCCGCTCAACGTCGACGGACGCCAGACACTCACAGGCATGCAGGTGCGGGTATGGGGAGCGGGCACCTTGGCCATTGACCCCACATCGGGCCGGCTGTACCTGAGCTTCTCCGACAACCGTGCCGGTGTTCATGACGTGCGCCATCCCGTCACCAGATCCGAGGCGTCCGTTGTCACCTCGGCGCACGGGCTCCGCTGGTCCGCACCTTTGATGGTGGACCCTGACACGAATGAGTCCTGGTTCCCCTGGATCGACGTGGCGCCCAACGGCACCGTTGGAGTGCTCTACAACGACCGACGGCCCAACAACACCTATGTTGCCGAACTGGCCGAGGGGGGCCCGGGCAGCTTCAGCACCCAGGTGGTCAGCCAGGCACGCTCCCATCCGAACCAGTCGGCGTTCTTCACAGCTGATGTCGAAGAGTGCCCCGACTGCGCCACATTCCATGGTGACTACCTCGGGCTCGACTATGGATTGGACAACAAGGCGAACATGGCCTGGACCGACATGCGGGACACCAACCCTGACTTCGAGGGCCACCAACAGTTCGTCTACTTCGCCCGCAGGTAGCAAGCAGGACGGGTGCCCTCATGGCGTGAGGGAGTCGGCGTCGACGATCGTGTAGCCGTAGCCCTGCTCGGCAAGGAAGCGCTGCCGGTGCTGGGCGAAGTCGGCATCGACAGTGTCTCGGGTGACGACGCTGTAGAAGCGCGCAGTCCGCCCGTCGGCCTTCGGCCGGAGCAGCCGGCCGAGGCGCTGCGCCTCCTCCTGCCGGGAGCCGAAGGTCCCGGAGACCTGGATCGCGACCGACGCCTCCGGCAGGTCGATGGAGAAGTTGGCGACCTTGCTGACCACGAGCAGACCTATCTCTCCCTGCCGGAACGCCTGGTAGAGCCGTTCGCGCTCCGTCACCGGCGTCTCGCCCTTGATGACCGGGGCGTTCAACCGCTCGGCCAGCTCGTCGAGCTGGTCCAGGTACTGGCCGATCACCAGGGTCGGTTCGGCGGCGTTCAGCTCGACGAGCCGGGTGACGACCTCTGTCTTGTGTTCGCAGCCGGCAGCCAGCCGGTAGCGGTCCTCGGCCTCCGCGGTCGCGTAGGCCATCCGCTCGCTGTCGGTCAGGGAGACGCGAACCTCGATGCACTCGGCCGGTGCGATGTAGCCCTGGGCCTCGATGTCCTTCCACGGTGCGTCGAAGCGCTTCGGCCCGATCAGCGAGAACACGTCACCCTCGCGACCGTCCTCGCGGATCAGCGTCGCCGTCAGCCCCACGCGACGCCGGGCCTGGAGGTTCGCCGTCATGCGGAAGATCGGTGCCGGCAGCAGGTGGACCTCGTCGTAGATGACCAGGCCCCAGTCGCGGGCGTCGAAGAGCTCCAGGTGGGTGTAGACCCCCTTGCGTCGCGTTGTCATCACCTGGTAGGTCGCGATGGTCACCGGACGCACCTCCTTGACAGCGCCCGAGTACTCACCGACCTCGTCCGCGGTGAGCGACGTACGACGGAGCAGCTCGTCCTTCCACTGCCGAGCGGCGACCGTGTTGGTGACGAGGATCAGGGTCGTCGACTGCGCGCGAGCCATGGTGGCCGCGCCCACGAGTGTCTTGCCGGCGCCGCACGGCAGCACGACCACACCAGACCCGCCGTGCCACGCGGACTCGACAGCCTCGACCTGGTAGGGCCGCAGGCTCCAGCCGTTCTCCACAAGGCTGATCGGGTGCGCCTCACCGTCTACGTAGCCGGCGAAGTCCTCCGCAGGCCAACCCAGCTTGAGAAGCGCCTGCTTGAGGTTTCCGCGCTCGGCCGCGTGCACCACCACTGTCTCGTCATCGAGCCGTGCACCGAGCAGCGGAGCGACCCGCTTGCTGCGGACGACCTCCTCGAACACCCCGCGGTCAGTGCCGCTGAGCACCAGACCGTGAACGGGGTGCTTGTCGAGCCGCAGCCGACCGTAGCGGTCCATCGTGTCGGCGATGTCGACGAGCAGCGAGTGCGGGACCGGATAGCGGGAGAAGGTGAGGAGGGCGTTGACGACCTGCTCGGCGTCGTGGCCGGCCGCTCGGGCGTTCCAGAGCCCGAGAGGCGTGAGCCGGTACGTGTGGATGTGCTCGGGGGAGCGCTCGAGCTCAGCGAAGGGGGCGATAGTACGCCGACACTCGCGCGCCTGCGGGTGGTCGACCTCCAGCAGCAGCGTCTTGTCGGACTGGACGATCAGCGGTCCGTCGGTCACAGGGCGGCCCCGGACTTGCGGCGAGCCCGGTAGGCGGCGACGTTCGCCCGAGACGAGCATCGGTCGGAGCAGTAGCGCCTCGACTGGTTCGGTGAGGTGTCGACGAAGACCTGGTCACACTTGTCGGCGGAGCACACACCGAGTCGGGTCGGGCCGAAGTCGACCACCAGAGTGGCAAGCCCCATCACGCACTCGGCGGTAACGAGGGCAGACACACTCGATCCGCGCTCGGCGACGTGCAGGTGCCAGCTCTCGCTGTCGTGTCCGGCGATGTAGGGCGTCACCGGGTGCTTGGCCAGGAGCAGGTTCACAAGCCGCACGACCTCTTCCTCGTCCCCGTGGTCGGAGGCCTCGAAGATCGGACGCAGCTCACGGCTCAGCCGTCGGAGCGGGACCAGGTCGCGCTCCTCAGCGCGCCGCTGCAACCACTGCCGGCTGTCGAGATAGCCGGTCAGGTCGTCCGCCGAGTCGAGGTCGGCGTTGACGAGCTGCGCGGCGAAGTCGGCGTAGCGAACGAAGTCCACCCCGCTATCGTACGGGGGAACGACGTGATGCCGTAATGCCCAAGGTGGGGCCTGGATATTACTTGGCAGGACGTGCTCAGACTGAGCCGCCGCGGATGATGTGGGCGACGGTGATGCGGTGCACCGGGATGCTCAGGCGTTCCGCGGTGCGGCTGTCCCGGGCCAGCAGCCGCCCCTCCTCGACGGCGTTGGCGTAGACCAGCCGCTCGCCGGCGGTCCCCCGCGTGTCGACGTACCCCACCCACACGAGCTCGCCGGTCTCGACGGACTCGCGCAGGGTCTCGAGCGGAGAGTCCGACATGCCGTCGGCAGCGGTCAGCTCCTGCGAATCGACGGCTGCCTCTGGGCGGGCGGATCGGCGCAGCGCCGAGATGATCAGCGAGGCGGACTCGTCGTCGATCGTCAACGCTTCGTCGACTCCGGTCAGCGGTGTGACGGTCGCCCGCAACGGCCGCCGATGGGCGGGGTGCGCGGGCCGGGGCGAGCCAGGGACAGCGCCAGCGGGGAGCGGATCCGTGCGTTCCAGGTCGGCGATGAGGTAGCCGAGCGGCTGAGGAATCGGCGTGCGCGACCGTGCCGCAAGTGTCGAGGTGATCTCGGCCGACGTCCACCCGAAGCCGTGGGCCCGACGCAACGAGTCGACCGTGAACCGGTAGACGGTGGCGCCGCCGCGAGACTCGACGTCGGCGAGCGCGCCGAGCTCGCGAGCGGCGTCGGGTGTCAGCGGGCCGGAGGCCACCGCCGTCAGGTCGTTCTGCACAAGAACGGTGTCGGCGCGGGTGGGCAGCAACCGGTCGAGCGCCGTAAGGTCGTCGCCGCGACCGAAGCTCGAGAGCGCGCCGAGGCCGGTGACGCCGACCCAGCTCGCCTGGGCGAGCATCAGGGTGGCCCGGCGGGTGGACTCCTCGGCAAGCCGCGGAAGATGCCACGAAAGCCAGCGCTGGAGGTCGGCCGGGCCGAGCACCAGCCCGTCGTCCGGTGGGCCGAACGCTCCAAGGCACAGGGCCTTGAGCCTCGCGCTACCACTGGGCGGGTGGCCCTGGCGCCAGCCCCGCGTCACGCACGCCCACTGCTCGGTCAGTGACCACTCCTGCCAGGTGTCGAAGGTGGCGGTGGGCAGCAGTGTGTCGGTGCGCCCCTGCGGCACCACGCCGATCAGCCCGGATGCCTGCGCGATCTGGGCGTGTACGACGGCTACCGCGACCGGCAGGTCGAGGAGTGAGCCCACGACCCGAGCCTCGCGCTGCGCGAGCCCACCGTCGTGCCGAAGCCGCAGCGGGGCGTGGTCGGTGTGCTCGGCAAGCACCTCGAGGCGCCGCACCAGCTCGAAGGCCGAACCGGCGGCCACCTTGTCGGCCTTGTCCGGAGGGCGATGCTCGCGGCCCTCGAACGTCGGAGGTTCAACGGCCGGGGGATCGACGAGCGGCGAGCGCTTCAGCTCAGGCGCCAGCGCACGCACGGGACGGAGCGCATCCTCCTCGCCCCAGAGCAGTGCCAGGCTGCGGAGCCTGCGAAGCGATCTCGCGGCGACGTCCGTCGGAACGCCCTCGATGTCGGGCGCAGAGACCGGTCCAGGGTCGGCACTCGCCTGCTGCGCGACCCACAGGTCGAGGGCGTTCAGCTGGTCGAGCACCCGCCGTACCGACTCCCGCGTCGTCGCCCGGGAGGCGACCTGGCTGAAGGATGTCGGGTGGGGGAGCGCCAGGTCCGGCCGGGTCAGGATGAGCTCGTGCATCGCGCGGTCGTCTGAGTCGCGCAGCATCTGCGTGAGCGAACGCGGGGTGTGTCGAGGGTCGGTCATCATGGTCAACGCTAGAGGGTCCGGCAACACGCCGTCCCCCGTCCACCGCCACAGAGCGCGTCAGCCGGGTGCTCGCCGGCCCTGTGACAAGATTGCGCCTTCCCGGTGGAAGGGGCTGTCGATGGCGATGATCCAGGCGCGAGGGCTGACCAAGACGTTCAGTGGCAAGGCTGCCGTTCGCGGACTGTCTTTCGACGTCGCGCCCGGTTCGGTCACGGGCTTCCTGGGGCCCAACGGGGCCGGCAAGTCCACGACGATGCGACTCATGCTCGGTCTCGACAACGGCGATGGCGTCACGACGTACGACGGTGTCCTCTACCGCGATCTCAAGCAGCCGATGCGACACGTGGGCACCGTGCTCGACGCCAAGCCGTTCCACCCGACGCGCAAGGCCGTCAACCACCTCCGGATGCTCGCCGTGTCGAACGACATCTCGCGCACCCGGGTGACCGATGTCATCAACCTCGTCGGACTCGGCGACGTCGCCAACGCGAAACCGAAGACGTTCTCTCTCGGCATGGGCCAGCGGCTCGGCCTCGCCGCGGCACTGCTCGGCGACCCGGGAACGCTGATCCTCGACGAGCCGGCCAACGGGCTCGACCCGCAAGGCGTCCACTGGTTGCGCCACATGCTGAAGACCCTTGCTGGGCAGGGCCGGTCGGTCCTGGTGTCGAGCCATCTGCTCTCCGAGATGGCGTTGATGGCGGACAGCCTGGTCGTCATCGGGCGCGGCAGCCTGATCGCAAGCGGGCGGATGAGTGACTTCATCTCGACAAGCCGTCGAAACGCGGTTGTGGTGCGGGTCGACAACCCTGAGCTGTTCACGCGCGAGCTGCGCGCTCGGCAGGCGGCCGTCGTCCCGGAGCCCGACGGGCGGCTCGCGATCACCGGGTTGAGCTCCGACGCCGTCGGCGGGCTGGCGCACGAGCTGGGGGTGCGGCTGTTCGAGCTCGGCAACCGCGAGGCGACGCTCGAGGAGGCGTTCCTCGACGCGACGGGCGCGTCGGAGGAGTTCCGCGCGTCGATGGGGTTCGGCGGGGTGAACCAGTTCGGTGGGCCGATGGCGGGCTACGGTCCGCCGCC
>JBBJMF010000053.1:0-18884 GCA_037719575.1 Nocardioidaceae bacterium | reverse complement strand
GGTCTCCCTGGTGTCGATCGGTGCCTGGGATCGCCGGCACCGTGGAGGCTGGTAGACGGTCGACGAGCCGCGGGGTGGTGTGGCCGGGAGACCGCCGTGGCACTGTGACAGCGACCACAACTCACCGGAGGATACCGACTGGCGCGCGATGACTCCTAATCACCGACCCACCGATTCGTCCGACCCGGTGCGGACACCCCCAGCGGAGCCCACCCGGACGAATCCGGGCTGGGGATGGCGGGAAGTCGTGGTCCAACGGCTGAGAACCCGGGTGACGTCGGTCGGCCGGGGCGCATAGTCTGCAGGGGTGGTACAGAGTCAAAACGCCCAGACGCCCCTGACGGAGCACAACGGCTCCGTCTTCACTGCCGCGCCCGCCTCCGCCCTGCTGGTGGCGTTGGCGCTTGGCATCGTGTATGTCGTGTGGGGGTCGACGTACCTCGCGATCCGGATCATGGTGCAAGACCTGCCGCCGCTGGCGTCGGCGTCTTGGCGGTTCAGTGTCGCCGGCCTGCTGCTGGCCGTGGTGCTGATGCTGCGCAGCGGTCCCCGGCGGCTGCAGGTGACCCGTCGGGAGCTGGCCGGCTGTGCGCTGCTGGGGCTGCTGTTGCCCGCGCTCGGCAACGGACTCGTCTCCGTGGGTGAGCACATGGGTGCTCCGTCGGGCATCACGGCGCTGCTGATCGCGGCAGTACCGCTCTGGGTGATCGTCTACCGGATCTCCACCGGCGACCGTCCGAGCCTACGCACGACCGGTGGAGTCCTGCTCGGATTCGCCGGTCTTGTCGGGCTGGTGACCGCGACCGGCCTCGGCGGCGATGTGCGGTGGGCAGCCTGCCTGATCATCGTCGCGGCCTCCGTCTGCTGGTCGTTCGGCTCCTGGTCGAGCAGCCGGCTCCGGCTGCCCAAGGACCCGTTCGTGACCACGGTCTACGAGATGCTCGCCGGCTCGCTGAGCCTGTTCCTGATGGCTCTCGTGGCAGGCGAGGACGTCGTGCCGCGGTCGGGGCCGGCCGACGCCTGGCTCGCGTGGGGATACCTCGTCGTGTTCGGCTCGATGGTGGCCTACACGGCGTATGTCTGGGTGCTGCAGGCGGCGCCCATCTCGCTCGTCGCGACCTACGCTTACGTCAACCCCGTCGTCGCGGTCTTCCTCGGCTGGCTCGTCTTGGAGGAGCCCATCACCGCCAGCATCGTTGTCGGCGGCGCGGTCGTCGTCGCGGCGGTCGCCGTCGTGGTCTCTTCTGAGCGCACAGCGCGGCCAGCCGCAGCACGGGTGGGCGTTCCTGAGTCCTCGCCGGCGGGCTCTGCCTGACCGCCGTGCATCCGCTGTCTGCCGGCCGCGTCGTCAGCCGACCAGGACGTCGAGGGCAAGGTCGACGTCCGCCTCGGTCGAGTACAGGTGAAACGACACCCGGAGGCTGCCGGCCCGAGACGCGGCCCGTACGCCGGCCGCCGCCAGCTTGCGCTCGGCATCAGCAACCTGGGCCGCCACGATCGCACTGTCGGACGGCTCCAGCCCGAGCCCAGCTCGGAACCGGTTGGCGAGGCTGACGTCGTGGCCGTGGATCTGCTCGATCCCCACCTGTTCGAGCAGCTCCAGGGCAGGAGCTGTGCCGACCCAGGCCGGCCAGCCCGGTGAGGTGTCGAAGCGTCGGGCGTCGTGGGCGAGCCGCATCGTCGGCCCGTAGTAGGACGCGTGCGCGTCCTCCCCGGCGTACCAGCCCGCGTACTGCGGCACCAAGGTGTCACGCAGCGCCGGGCTGACCACACAGAAGCTCGACCCGCGGGGCGAGCAGAGCCACTTGTAACCGCCGCACACGAGAAGGTCGACCTGACGCGCATCGACGGGTAGCCACCCCACCGCCTGCGTCGCGTCGACCGCGAGCAGCGCACCGACGTCGTGGGTGCGCGTGGCCAGCGCGCCCAGGTCGGTCACGGTGCCGTCGGACGACTGCACGACGCTGATCGCCACCACACCCACTCCGGGCTGGATCTTGTCGAGCAAGGACTCGAGCGGCACGGTCTCAACGTGCAGCCCACGGGCCTCCTGCTGGGCCAGGTAGGGGAACAGGTTGGACGTGAACTCGCCCTCCGGCACCAGCACATGCGTCGTGGAGGGTAGCGAGGACGCCAGCAGCCCCACGAAGGGAGACACCACCGACCCGGTGGCGACCTGCTCGACAGGTACGCCGACCAGCCTGGCAAAGCTCGCTCGGGCCCGGCCGGTGGACGTGTCCCACTGCTCCCACGACGTCCGGCCGTGCCGCCAGTCTGCCAGCATGGCCTGCAGCTCGTCCCAGGCCACCCGCGGCGGAAGTCCGTAGCTGGCCGTGTTGAGCCATCCGGGCTCGGGTTCGAACTGGGCTTGCGCCTCGGTGAGGGTCAGGGTTGGCATGAGCGACAGGCTAGCCATCCCTGCCGCCGTTCGGCGCACGCCGGCTAGCGAAGGATCCACCGCATTCGGCGACCGAGGACGTCGGGCCCCCACTGATTCGTCCGGCTAGGCGAAGACAGCCGCAGCGGAGTCCGCCCGGACGAATCCGGGCCTTGGGCGGCCGCTGTCGTCTCGGCGTCAGGCGAGGGAGGCGACCCAGGCGTCGTGCAGGTCGGAGAAGCGACCATCACCCGCGGAGACGAGGTCGGAGGGCGAACCGTCTTCGACGATGAGCCCGTGCTCCATGACGAGGACCCGGTCGGCGATCTCGACCGTCGACAACCGGTGGGCGATGATGATCGCGGTCCGGTCGGCGAGGATCGTGCGCAGCGCCCGCTGCACCAACCGCTCGGACGGTACGTCCAGGCTCGACGTCGCCTCGTCGAGGATCAGCACGGCGGGGTCGGCGAGGAAGGCCCGCGCGAACGCCACCAGCTGCCGCTGGCCGGCCGACAACCGCCCGCCCCGGTTGGCGACGTTCGTCTCGTAGCCTTCGGGCAGAGCCACGATGAAGTCGTGGGCGCCGATGGCCTTGGCCGCCTCAGACACCTGCTCCATGGTCGCGTCGGGCTTGCCGAACCGGATGTTGTCGGCAACGGTCCCGTTGAAGAGGAAGTTCTCCTGCGTGACCATGACCACGGCCTTCCGCAGCTCTTCCTCGGAGATGTCGCGCAGGTCCACCCCGTCGAGCGTGATGCGCCCGGCGAGGGGGTCGTAGAAACGCGCGACCAGCTTCGCGAGCGTCGTCTTGCCTGCGCCGGTCGTCCCTACCAGAGCCAGCGTCATCCCCGCGGGCACCTCCAGCACGAGGTCGGGAAGGACGGCGCGATCCTCGACGTAGGAGAACGAGACGTGCTCGAAGTGCAGGGCGCCGTACGCGTCCGGCAGCGGCGTAGCAGACGTCGGCTCTTGCAGCGACGAATCTTCCTCAAGGACGCCCGACAGTTTCTCCAAGGCGGCCGACGCCGACTGGAACGTGTTGTAGAACTGCGAGATCTCCTGCATCGGCTCGAAGAACTGGCGTAGATACAGGAGGAACGCGGCTAGCACGCCGACCTTGATCTCGTCGTTGACGACCAGGTGGGCGCCGTAGATGAGCACGACGGCGATGGTGACGTTGCCGATCAGCTTGATGCCGGGCATGAAGAGGCCGACCAGCCGGAACGCCCGCTCGTTGGCACGGCGGTAGTCGTCGTCGACCGCTTCGAAGATGTCCTGGTTGCGTCGCTCACGGCGAAAGGCCTGCACCGCGCGCATGCCGTTCATCGTCTCGACGAAGTGAACGATGACCACGGCCACGGTCTCGCGGGTACGCCGGTAGGCCTTCGCCGACTCCGTACGGAACCAGCGCGTCAGGAGATAGAGCAGCGGGAAGCACAGCAGGGCCACCAGGCCAAGCTTGAGATCCAGCAGAAGTAGCAGGACTGCGGTCCCGAACAACGTCAGGACGGCCGTGATGAGCCCGTCGAAGCCGGTCTCGAGCAGCTCGTAGATCGCGTCGACGTCAGACGTCTGCCGGGAGATGACGCGCCCGGACGTGTAGTCCTCGTGGAAGGCAGGCGACAGCTTCTGGAAGTGGGAGAAGACGCGGCGCCGCAACGACAGCAGGACGTTCTGCCCGATCCGCCCCGCGAGCATGAGGAAGAACTGCCGGGTCACGGCTTGCACGAGCACTGCCACCAGCAGCACCGCGATGATGGTCATCAGCGTCGAGCTGCCCTCGCCGTCGAGGATCGGCGGGATCCCTCGGTCGATGCCGTCCTTCACCAGCCATGGCACCGACAGCCGGGCAGCGTTCTCGATCAGCACCGCCACGGTCAGCCAGATGAGGATCTTCTTGTGCGGGCGCAGCAGGTCACCCAGCAGGCGCCGGGACCGCTCCTTGAGCACGAGCGAGACCTTGTCGGGGATCTCGTCGTCACGGTTCTCGGCGGCGACGCCTCTCCAGTCGTTCGACGTCGTCATCGAAGCACCTCCTCCTCCTGGCGCTCCCGCGTCTCGTCGTCGGCGTCGCCGGCGAGCAGGTCTCGGTAGGCCTTGACGGTGCCGAGCAGCTCGTGGTGGTCACCGACATGTGTGATGGTGCCGTCCTGCAGCAGCGCAACCTTGTCCGCCAGCAGCACGGTCGAGGCACGGTGGGCGACGACGATGCCGGTCGCATCGGCAAGGACACGGCGCAGCGCCGTCTCCACCAGCGCCTCGGTGTGCACGTCGAGGGCCGACAAGGTGTCGTCGAGCACCAGGATGCGAGGCCTGGCCAGCACCGCCCGCGCCAACGCGAGCCGTTGGCGCTGGCCCCCGGACAACGACATGCCCTGCTCGCCGATGCGGGTGTCGAGGCCCCAGGGCAGGTCGTAGACGAACCCCGCCTGGGCTGTCTCGATGGCAGCAGCGATGTCTTCGTCGCTGGCGTCGGGGCGGCCGAGGCTCACGTTCTCCCGGGCACTCATGGAGAACAGCGTGGGTTCCTCGAACGCCGTCGCGACGATGGTGCGCAATGAGGGCAGCGTGAGCTCGCGTACGTCGACGTCATCGACGGTCACACGACCGGACGTGACGTCGTACAGCCGTGGGACCAGGGAGGTGAGCACCGTCTTGCCGGAGCCGGTCGCGCCGACGATCGCGAGGGTCTCGCCGGGGGCAACGTCGAGGTTGACATCGCGGAGGATGAGCTCGTCGGACCCCGGGAACTGGAAGTTCACGTGCTCGAGCTTCAGGTGCCCGCGCGGCTGCTCGAGAGCCCGGTCGCCACCTTGGATCGACGACTCGGTGTCGAAGACGTCGAGCACGCGGTCAGATGCCGTCATCGCCTCCTGCGCCATCGCCAGGATGAAGCCGAGCGACTCGATCGGCCAGATCAGCTGCAGCATCAAGATGATGAAGGCGACCAAGGTCCCCGGCGTCACGTCACCACGGCCGACGGCGAGCGCGCCCAGCAGGAGGACAAGCACGAGGCTGACATTCGGGATCACCTCGAGGAACGTCCAGAAGCGGCTCGAGAGCCGTACCTTCTCCATCGACGTGTCATAGAGGGTCGCGGTGTGGCGGTCGAACTTCTGCTCCATGTAAGGGCGACGGCCGAAGGACTTGATGGAGCGGAAGCCGACCGCGGCCTCCTCGACGGCGGTGGCGACGTCGCCCTGCTGGTCCTGCACCAGGCGGGACACCACGACGTACTTCTGCTCGAACCGGCGGCTCAGCATGATGATCGGGACGGCCGACACGGCGACGACGAGTCCGAGGGGCCAGTACATCTTGAGGAGCAGCCCTGTCACCACGGTCAGCTGGATGATGTTGATGACCAGGAAGAGCATGCCGAAGCCCATGAAGCGGCGAAGCGCGCTCAGGTCGACGGTGATGCGCGACAACAGCTGGCCGCTCTGCCACTCACCGTGAAACGCCATCGGCAGGTCCTGCATGTGCTGGTAGAGGTCGTCTCGGACGGAGGTCTCGAAGCCGAGCACCGCTCGGGCCTGCACCCACCGCCGAATCAGGATCAGCGCCGCCTCGGTGATACCCAGCGCCAGCGCGAGCAGTCCCAGCGGCAGGATCGGCCCCGTCTCCTTGTCGGCGATCGGACCGTCGATCATCGCCTTCGTGACGAGGGGGATCGACAGGCTGACGAAGACGCCGGTGACGGCGGAGACCGCCATGACCACGAGCGCACCGACGTAGGGGCGCATGTACGAACGCAGCCGCCAGAGCGAACGAACACCGCCCTTGCGGGGCGGTGAGGCGGAGGCAGTTCCGGCGGTCTGCGCGCTCATCGGGTGAGGCCCCCTTGCGGCTCGTGCTTCGCGACCCGCGAGAGCGGGCGGCGAGGTAGCTGGGTGTCCACGACCGTCCCGAGCCGTGTAAGCACCAGTCTAAAGCATGCCTCTAACGCGTCGCGAACCCATTAACGCCCGAGCCCGACCGGTCGGGGCGGGGGTCAGTGGTGTTCGGCCCGCCACCGGGCAGTCACCTCGAGCAGCCGGTCGTTGGCCGACGGCTCTGCGATCGTCACCCGGGCGCCTTCGCCGGGGAACGGCCTGACGCTCAGCCCGGCCCGCTCGCAGACGGCGGCAAAGTCGAGCGTGGCGTGGCCCAGCGGGAACCAGACGAAGTTGCCATCAGCTGCGGGAATCGACCAGCCCTGCTCGTCCAGCGAGGCCGCCATCCGCTCGCGCTCGGACACCAGCTCCCTGACCCGCTGCATCAGGTCGACCTCGGCGTCCAGGGAGGCGATGGCAGCGTCCTGCGCGATCTGGGAGACGCCGAACGGCAGCGCGCACTTGCGGATCGCTTGCGCGACTGCCACGGGGCCGACGGCGTACCCGACGCGAAGCCCGGCCAGCCCGTACGCCTTCGAGAACGTGCGCAGGACCACGACGTTGTCGCGTCCACGGACGAGCTCGAGGCCGTCGAGGGTGTCGGCGTCAGTGACGAACTCGCGGTAGGCCTCGTCGAGCACGACGAGCACATGGCCCGGCACGGAGTCGACGAAGTCGAGCAGCTCCTGGCGGCGTACGGCGGGACCCGTGGGGTTGTTCGGCGAGCAGACGATGACGACCTTGGTGTTGTCAGTGACCGCGGCGCTCATCGCGCGGAGGTCATGGCGCGCGTCGGCGTCGAGCGGCACCTGCACGCTGGCGGCGCCGGTGACACCTACCGCGATGGGGTACGCCTCGAACGACCGCCAGGCGTAGACGACCTCGTCGCCCTCAGCGCAGGTGGCCTGCAGCAGGTGGTAGAGCACGGCCACCGAGCCGGCGCCAGACGCAAGCTGGTCAGGTGACACTGCCAGCCGGGACGCAAGGGCGGCGTGCAGAGCGCTCATCCCCATGTCGGGGTAGCGGTTCATCTGCCCCGCCGCGGCGGCTGCCTTCACGAGCACCCCGGGCAGCGGCGGGTAAGGGTTCTCGTTGCTGGAGAGCTTGAACGACGGGCCCTCCCCGAGAGCAGGCGGCCTGCCGGCCTTGTACGCCGGGATCGAGTCGAGCGCCTCGCGCAGCCGCGGTTTCGTCATACGGGCCAGCCTATCGACGGCCGGTGCGAGTGCGTAGCCTCGGTCACGTGCAAACCACGAGGACACCCCTGACCGGCTACTGGCTGGTCAGCGTGGGCGCGCTCTTCTTCGTCCTCAACGCCGGAGTCTCACGCGTCATCCAGGCGGCCGGGGTGGACTCGGTGACGCTGACCACGGTGCGCTGCACGGGCACGGCATCGGCGCTCCTCCTCGTCGTCCTCCTTCGCGGGCTCCGTCTCCGGCTGCCGCGGGGGTACCGCGAGCTCGGCACCGTGCTCGGGTTCGGCATCAGCGGGGTTGCGCTGGTCCAGTGGTTCTACTTCGTCGCGATCGACCGGCTGCCGGTGGGCATCGCGCTGCTGCTGGAGTTCACCGCTCCGGTGCTCGTCGCCCTGTTCGCCCGGGTGGTCTACCGCGAGCAGGTACGCCGCCGTCTCTGGCTCGGCCTGGGTCTGTCGCTCGGAGGTCTCGGCCTCGTCGCCCAGGTGTGGGACGGACTGACGCTCGACGCGATCGGCGTCGTCGCCGGACTTGCCGCAGCGGTGTCGCTCGCGACCTACTTCCTGCTCGGCGAGCGCAGTGTCTCCGACCACCCGCCGATCCTCGTGCTCACCGAGGCGTTCATCGTCGCCGCGATCTTCTGGAACCTGGTCCAGCCCGTGACCGGGCTGCTCGACTCCGACCTGACCGCCATGCGCTCGTTGGGCGGGACGCTCGGGGGCGTCGAGGTCCCCCTGTGGTCGCTGCTGATCTGGATGATCCTGCTGGGCACGGTGGTGCCGTTCCTGGCTGAGCTGAGCGCGCTGCGGCACCTCACGGCGACCGAGGTGACCCTGGTCGGCATGCTAGAGCCCGTCGGCGCCACCCTGCTCGGCTGGCTCTGGTTCCGTGAGGGTCTGGTGGCGGCGCAGCTGCTGGGAGTTGCCCTGGTGCTGCTCGGCATCGGCTTGGCGCAGACGGCACGCACCCGCGCACGAGAGACGTGGACCACGCCGCTCACGACGTAGCCGCGGTCACATCAGTGCGATCACCGCGTTACGCGGCTGGCAGGACGACCTCGCCGCCGAGGCGCCGGGTCAGGTCACGCCCCAGCTCGATGTCGAGCGGGTTGGTCAGGCAGCGGATCGACCCACCGGCCTTGTGGAACTCCGACACGTCGATGAGCACGATCTCGAACCCCGCAGCCTCGAGCTCGCCGCGGACCCGATCCGGGCAGGCCGGCATCACGATGGTCCGGCCCACGACGACGGAGTTCGCGCAGAACGTCAGCGCCTCCTGCTCGGTGATCAGGATCGGCTCCGGGACGAGGGCCAGCATGGCGGCCTGGCTGGACTCCCCGAGGGCGTCGAGGCACACCAGTGCCGACCGGTCGTCGAGGGGGCAGAAGGCCAGGTCGAGGTGGTACATCGCCGGGTGCACGATCTCCACTCCGACGACCCGGACGCCGAGCTCAGTCGCGAGGTGCTTCAGGGCGAGCTTGTCGGTGCGGGGACCGAACCCCACGACGAGCGAGCCTGCGAAGGGGAAGGCGTCTCCGGCCTCCAGGTGCGGACCGATCGCCCCTTGGCCGACGTACGAGAGGTCGAACCCGGCGGCGGCGAACCATCGGCTCGCTGTCTCCGTCTCCAGCCGCCGCTCGGGGCAGCGCATGTGCGACATGACCACCCGTGAGCGCTCACCTCCAAGCGCGAGACCGAGGTTCATGGCGTACACCATGTCGGGTGAGTCGGGCCGCTGCGGCAGCACCTCGACGCGGGCACCCAGGTCCCCGAGCAGGCCGACCAGGCCCTCCCACTGGCGCGACGCCAGCTCGAGGTCCGGTTGTACGGCGATGTCCATGTAGGGGTTGATCTCGTAGGCGACGCTGAAGTGGTCCGGCCGCACCGCGGCATAGTGGCGCCCCCACGGCAGCGCAGTGGGAGGAAAAGGACGCTCGGCCATTCGAATCTCGTTTCTCGTTGTTTGTCCGATTGTCTGACAATCAGACCATACTCGTCGGGCAGACAAGAAATCAGCGCCTCCGCTGCTACGCATAGGGTGTTCGACGATGTATGACGACCTCCAGCTCGAGCACTCGTCGACCGTGGACCGCGCGGTGGACGCCCTTCGGCGTGCGCTCTTCGCCGGCCAGCTGGCACCCGGCACGCCACTGCGCGAGGTCGCGTTGTCGGACGCCATGGAGGTGGGGCGAAGCACTATCCGGGAGGCTCTGGCCCTGCTGGTGGCCGAGGGCCTTGCCGTCCGGGTGCCCAACAAGGGAGTCGCGGTGAAGGAGCTGACGGCAGCCGACGTCCGCGACGTCATCTTGGCCCGCGCGACGCTGGAGACGGCCGGCGTGCGTCGGTGGGAGTCGGCGTCGGACGATCAGCGCCAGCAGGTACACGACTCGCTGCGGGAATATGCCGAGCTCGCTCGTCCAGGTGTGGACCCGGGGACTCTCACCGAGGCACACCTGCGCATCCACGGCGCGCTGGTCGGACTCACCGGCAGCCAGCGACTGCTCGGGGCCGCGGAGGCGCTGAGCTCGGAGATCCGGCTCGGCCTCGCTCATCTGGACCGCACCCGCGGCAACCTCGCCGAACAGGTGACCGAGCACCGTGACCTCGTGGCGCTGCTGGAGTCAGGCGACCTGACTGCAGCGACGCAGCGGCTCGACGACCACCTTTTCGCCGCCGAGCAGTCGCTGCTGCAGGCGACCGGCCACGGACAGGCCGGCGCATGAGGAGCTGGCTGGTCCGTATCGTCAGCAACGCGTTGGCCGTTACTGCGGCCGCGTGGATCTTCGATGACATCACCGTCACCGGCTCCTCCGACGGAGCTCGCGTGCTGACCCTGATCTTCGTGGCGCTGCTGTTCGGCATCGTCAACGTGTTCGTGCGACCCGTCGTCGCGTTCCTGTCGTTCCCGCTCTACCTGCTGACGTTGGGCTTGATGTACTTCGTCGTCAACGCGCTGATGCTGCTGCTGACCAGCTGGGTGGCCGGCACCCTCGACGTCGGTTTCCACGTCGACGGCTTCTGGTCTGCCGTCGGCGGAGCCATCGTGATTTCGCTCGTCAGCTGGCTCGTCGGACGCGCCCTGCCCGAGGAACGCAGCCGCCGATGACGCTGCCACTGGCATTTACCCTGCACAGCGAGCCGGACAGCTCCTACGCCATCGCCATGGTGTGCCTCGGCAACATCTGCCGATCGCCGGTCGCGGAGGTTGTCTTGTCGGCGAAGCTGGCTGCGGCCGGGCTCAGCGACGTCTCCGTCGACAGCGCAGGCACCGGCGGCTGGCACGTCGGCGAGCCGATCGACCCCCGGGCCGCGGCAATGCTCGACGAGCATGGCTACGACCCTGGGCAGCACCGGGCGCGCCAGTTCTCAGCCGCCTGGTTCGACACCCACGACCTGGTGCTGGCGATGGACCGCAGCAACCTCGACGAGCTCGAGCGCATCAGCCGAAGCGCCGACGACCTCGGCAAGATCTCGATGTTCCGCTCCTTCGATCCCGACGCCACCGGCTCTCTCGACGTGCCTGATCCCTGGTACGGCGGGCGCGCTGACTTCGAGAACGTCCTGGAGGTCGTCGAGCGCACCACCGACGCCCTCGTGGACGAGCTCCGCACGCTGACCTGACCGCTGTCTGCGACCCGGGTGCAGGGCGCTGACTACAGTCAGAGCCATGGCGCGCATGCGCACGATCGCGGAACGGGCCCAGGGGCTGCTGGACACGGCGGTCGTCGCCACCACCCCTATCGCCGGCGGTGATGTCTCGAACGCGACCCGGCTGCGACTGAGCGACGGCCGTAACGCCCTGATCAAGACGCGGCCGCACACGCCGCCCGGGTTCTTCGAGGCTGAGGCACGCGGGCTGGAGTGGTTACGCGTGCCCGGCGGCGTTGCGGTGCCCGAGGTTCTCGGCGTCAGCCACGACTGCATCATCGTCTCGTGGATCGAGCCCGGCCGACCGACGGCGGATGCGGCAGAGGAGTTCGCACGCGCACTGGCGCACACACATGCCAGCCACCCCGAAGGCTTCGGCGCCACGGAGAACGGCTACATCGCCACCCTGCCGCTACCCAACGAGCCGGAGCCGACCTGGCCCGCATTCTTCGTCAACCGGCGACTGCTTCCCTACCTTCGGCTCGCTCGTGACCGGCACGCCGTCAGCGACGCTGCCGCCCGAGACATCGAGGTCGTGATGGAGCGGATCGGCGAGTTCTGCGACCCGGCCACCCCGGCCTCTCGGATCCACGGCGACCTGTGGTCGGGCAACGTGGTGTGGGCGGCGGGCGGAGCCGCGCACGTCGTCGACCCGGCCGCGCACGGCGGTCACCCGGAGACCGACCTCGCGATGCTCAGCCTGTTCGGGGCGCCACACCTGTCCCGGCTGCTCGACGCCTACGAGGAGGCCGCCTCGTTGGCGCCACAGTGGCGTCACCGCCTCCCGCTGCACCAGCTGCACCCGTTGCTCGTGCACGCCGCCATCTTCGGTGGCTCATACGGCGGGCGCGCCGGCTCAGCCGCGCGCGAGCTGCTCGAGTGGCCCGCCGAGCGCTGATCTCCACCACTCTCAGCCATGTCTCAGTAGTTCGTGGCAACCTGGAGGCATGCGCATCCTTGTCGTGGACGACGATCGCGCCGTTCGCGACTCCCTGCGACGTTCCCTGGAGTTCAACGGCTACGAGGTCGCGCTCGCCAACGACGGGGTCGAAGCCCTGGCCAGGATCAACGGTCTCGCGCCCGACGCCCTCATCGTCGACGTGATGATGCCGCGGCTCGACGGTATCGAGACCACCAAGGCGTTGCGCGCCGCAGGCAACGACCTGCCGATCCTCGTCCTCACCGCCCGCGACTCGGTCAACGACCGGGTCGATGGTCTCGACGCCGGAGCCGACGACTACCTCGCGAAGCCCTTCGCCCTCGAGGAGCTGTTGGCCCGGGTGCGCGCCATGCTGCGGCGTCGGTCGCTCGGCGTCGACGGCGAGGCCGATGACGGCCCGCTGGCCTTCGCCGACCTCACGATGAACCCGGTGACCCGCGAGGTCGAGCGGGCCGGAAGGCCCATCACGCTGACCCGCACCGAGTGGGACCTGCTCGAGCTGTTCATGCGGCGGCCGAAGCGGGTCCTCGAGCGCGCGTTCATCCTCGAGGAGGTGTGGGGCTACGACTTCCCCACGACCGCGAACTCCCTCGAGGTCTATGTCGGTTACGTGCGACGCAAGACCGAAGCCGGCGGCGAGGACAGGTTGCTTCACACGGTGCGCGGTGTGGGCTACGTACTGCGTGAGACGCCCCCGTGACACGGATGTCGATGGCGGCGCGGATCTCCCTGCTCGCCGCCTGTGCCGTAGGGCTTGCCGTCGGACTGTCGAGCGTGGCGGCATACGTCACCCTTCGCGAACAGTTGCACGAACGGCTCGACTCCTCGTTGCTCCAGCGCGCCACCCAAGCCAGTCGCACGGACTTCGTCTCCAGCGCGACACTGGCCAACATCCCTTCAGACTTCCTCGGCGCGGCCGACCTGCGCATCTTCTTGATCGCCGACGGCGCGGTCATCCCCTCAGATCGAGCCGACTGGATCACTCCGCTGTCGGACGACGAGCGTGCCGTCGCCGATGGTTCGATCACCCAGAACCTTCGCACCATCTATCGCGACGGCAACGAGTACCGGGTGGCAACCGTGCAGGCCCAGTCCGGCACGGCGCTCATGTTCGTGCAGTCTGCGGAGCCGATCGAGCGCACCCTGGACCGGCTCGGGCTCGTGCTGCTCCTCGTCGGTGCCGGCGGCATCGTCGCCGCTGCTCTCATCGGCCTGGCCGTCGGACGTTCGGCGCTGATGCCCGTACGCCGGCTGAGCGCCGCCGCCGAGCACATCGCCCGTACCGAGCAGCTCAAGCCCATCCAGGTCACCGGAGACGACGAGCTCGCCAGCCTGGCCACGTCCTTCAACAAGATGCTGGTCGCGTTGCAGGCGTCACGAGACCGGCAGCGGCGGTTGGTTGCCGACGCCGGGCACGAGCTGCGTACCCCGCTGACCAGCCTCCGCACCAACCTCGAGCTGCTCGCCCAGGCCAACCGGCGAGGGGGGCTCGAGCCGCATCAGCGCGACGAGCTGCTCACTGACGTCACCGGGCAGGTCGAGGAGCTCTCCACGCTGGTCGGCGACCTTGTCGAGCTTGCCCGAGACGAGCCGCTGGCGCGCACCCCCGAGCCGCTGGATCTGGCCGACATCGTGGTGCGGGCAGTCGACCGAGTACGCCGGCGCGCGCCTGGCGTCACATTCGACGTCCGCACGCACGCGTGGTGGGTGGTCGGGGAGGCGCAGATCCTCGAACGCGCCGTCACCAACCTGCTCGACAACGCCGCGAAGTACGGCCCGCCGGGCGGGACCGTCACGGTCGAGCTCAAGCAGGGACAGCTCGTCGTGGCCGATGAGGGCGAGGGCATCTCGGACCGCGACCTGCCGATGATCTTCGAGCGCTTCTACCGTGCCGACAGCGCCCGCACCATGTCAGGCTCCGGGCTCGGCCTGTCAATCGTGCGGCAGGCTGCGGAGCGTCATGGCGGCAGCGTCTCAGTCAGCAACCGCGAGCCGCGCGGGGTCGCCTTCTCGATGAAACTGCCTGGTCGCGGAGAGGACCTGTCCGTGCCGCAACAGCACGCGGGCGCCGTACTCCCGGCGCCGAGCGCACCGCGTCGCTGACTCGGCTCCGACATCTCCTCACCTGAGGCGCTCCTGCGCCGGTAAACTCACAGAGACCTCTCGGCCAGATCTCAGCGCTCTCTTGGTCTCAGGGCACACGCTGGGGTCATGACCACCAACGGCCCGTTCCCCTCGTCCTATCCACCCGCACACCCGCCGACACCCCTTGCGGCGGGGCCCTGGAGAGGGGGACGGGTCGTCGGCACGGCGCTTCTCGTGGGCGCACTGGCCGGTGCTGTCACCGGTGCCGGTGGGGCTGCCGTCCTGCAGGACCACCATGCCCAGACGGTTGCGCAAGCAGCGGTCTCCGACAAGAGCCCTGCGCTCGACACCCAACCGGCCGCCGCGCCGACGACAAACGGGTCGACCGAGTCGGCCGCGGCTGCCGCGCTCCCCTCGGTCGTGAAGATCTACGCCTCCGGGGCCCAGCAGGGCGGATCCGGCTCGGGGATCATCCTTACGGCCAACGGCGAGATCCTTACGAACAACCACGTCGTCGAGCTCGCCGCTGACGGCGGCAAGCTGGCGGTGAGCTTCGACGACGGCTCGACCGCGCCCGCCACGATCCTCGGCCGCGACCCCCTCACGGACCTCGCCGTCATCAAGGCGGACGGCGTCAACGGCCGGACACCTGCGGCCTTCGGGGACTCGGACACGCTCGCGGTCGGTCAGCAGGTGATCGCACTGGGCGCGCCCTACGGGCTCGAGAGCACCGTCACCACCGGCATCGTGAGCGCGCTCAACCGACCCGTGACCACTCAAGGCGAGGCGGCCGGTGATCCCGCCACGGTCTTCCCCGCGATCCAGACGGACGCGGCGATCAACCCCGGCAACTCAGGTGGCCCCCTCATCAACATCTCGGGCCAGGTCATCGGCATCGACTCCGCCATCAAGACCACCTCCAGCAGCAACGGCAGCCAGAGCGGGTCGATCGGCCTCGGCTTCGCCATCCCCATCAGCGACGCGCTGCCGATCGTCGAGCAGCTCCGCAAGGGAGAGACGCCGACGCACGCGCGCATCGGCGTCACGGTCGGCGACGCGACCGACGAGGTGGGGCTCCCGGACGGCGCACTCGTGGGCGAGGTCTCTTCGGGGTCGGCAGCCGACCAGGCCGGTCTCGAGCACGGCCAGGTGATCACGAAGGTCGATGACTTCGCGATCGACAACGGTGACTCGCTGGTTGCCACCGTGCGCTCCTACCGTCCCGGCGACACCGTCAGGCTCGCCGTGACCTCCTCGACCGCCAATGGGACCTCTACCGGGCCCGTGAAGACCGTGACGCTCACCCTCGGTTCTGACGCCAACTGAGTCTGGGTGGTGCGCGGCACTACTTCCTCAGCAGTCCTGTCATCAGCTCGCGGATCAGGTCGAAGCCATGCTCGGTCAGGATCGACTCGGCATGGAACTGGATGCCGCGATAGTGCGGGCCGGTCACGACATGGACGTCGCCGGAGTGCGGGTCGACGTCGACCTGGGCTGCCCTCGCGTCGGTCGACAGTCGTGCCACGAACGTGTTGTAGAAGCCGACCCGCTCGTCACGGCCGAAGGCCGAGATCTCGGTCTGCGTCCCCTGGAAGATGATGTCCTTGTAGTCGAGGCTCATCCCGAGCGCCCCGCACAGCACCTGGTGGCCCAGACACACCGCCAGGAAAGGCTTTTGGGTAGCGAGGAGGTCGTCTACCGCGGCGCGCACTGCCGTGATCTTGGGGTCGCTCAGCTCGCGTGGGTCGCCGGGTCCTGGACCTACGATCACCACGTCAGCCTCGGCGAAGACGCCGGGCTGGTAGTCCTGATGACGCACGGTTTCGCTCGACATGCCCAACACGGCGAGGATGTGGCGCAGCATGGTGACGAAGCCGTCCTCGCCGTCGAGGACGACAACGTGCTTGCCGGTGAGCTGTGAGGACCGCACCGCATCCGACTGGTCGTTGAGCCAGAACCTGCTCAGTCGCTGGTTGCGCTCGCCGAGCTCTGCGACGACATCGGCGTCGCGGGCAAGCCGTAGAACCTCGCCGGCAGCGGTTGCCGGAGCCGCCACGAGGCCGAAGGCACGTAGGATCCCTCCGGCCTTGGCGTGTGTCTCCGCCACCTCGTCGCGTGGGCAGGAGTCGCGGACCAGGGTCGCGCCGGCGGTCACGCGCAGCCGACCTTCGATGCTGACGTCAGCCGTTCGCAACAGGATCGGCGCGTCGAGCGTCTGCTCCCCGTCGGGGTCACGCCCCAGCAGCGCCATCACCGCGCCGTAGTACCCACGACCACGCCGCTCGTAGCGGTGGATCAGCCGGCACGCGTTCTCGACCGGACTGCCCGTCACGGTCGCAGCGAACATCGACGACCGGAGTACCTCCCGGATGTCCTTGTGTGTCTGACCTTCGAGGACGTACTCCGTATGGACGACGTGCGTCATCGGTTTGAGGTAGGGGCCGAGGATGCGACCGCCCCCGCTGCAGATGTCACACATCACCTTCAGCTCCTCGTCGACGACCATGAAGAGCTCGTAGATCTCCTTCTCATCGCGCAGGAAGTCCAGCATCTCGGTCTTCAGGTCGGTCGCTCCGGCTCTCGCGCCGAGCCGGAACGTGCCGCTGATCGGGTTCATCCGGACCAGCCCGGCGTGCACGCTGATGTGGCGCTCTGGACTGGCTCCGATGATGAAGCGCCCACCGGTGAAGACGATGTAGGTCCAGTAGGCGCCGCGCTCCTCGGTGAGCAGGCGGCGGTAGACGCTGAGCGCGCGGGCAAGGTCCCAGTCGGCGATGGTGGCTTCGTAGTTGCGGGCGATGACGAGGTTGGCGCCCTCGCCCCTGCCGATCTCGTCACGGATGATCGCCTCGACGATGTCGGCGTACCCGTCGTCGTCGATGTCGAACCCGCGCTCGCCATGGCTTTCGAGAGCGATGTCCGGCAATGCGTTCACGACGTCGGCCAGAGCGAGGTCGTCCTCCTGCTCGACGACGAGGGCGGCGAGCGGTGTGCCGTCGTCGTGGGCCTCGAAGCCACGCTCTCGGATCTGCCGGTAAGGGACACACACGAGCCGGTCGAAACGACGACCGGGTTGTGGTCGGCCGGACTCCAGCGGCAGTTCGAGGAGCGTCTCGTGCTGCTGCATCCGTCCGCGGAGCACGGTGACCGTCGCTGCCCCCTCGAACCTGACCAGCGCGAACGCAGCCGACCCCGCGAGGTCGTCGAGCAAGGTCATGACAGCGGCCGATCAGGCGGGCGGGATGGGTGGGCAGCCTAACAACTCGGTCGGTGACCGGGCCGCCAGTGGTGGGTCGTGCCGACGATCTCGAGACGGAGCGTCGCCCGGGTGACGACGACGTACAGCGTGCGCATGCCGACGTCCGCCTCGTCGACGATCTCGTCAGGCTGGACCACGACCAAGGCATCGAACTCGAGGCCCTTGGTGTCGAGCGCCTCCAGCACTGGGATGCGCACGGCATCGCGCTCGCCAAGCCACGCCTCGACCTCGGTCCGCCGCCCGACAGGCACGACCACACCGACCGTGCCGGCCACCTCACTCGTCACACGCGCAACCGCCGCGGCCACCTCGGCGGCCAGGTCAGGCGCTGGGACCTCGTGCACGGCTGGCTCGACGCCGGTCTCGCGCACAGCGTGGGGAAGGTCAGCGGTCGGAATGTGCGCCTGCGCGAGATCCGCGGCCAGCTCATAGATCTCCCGCGAGTTCCTATAGTTCGTCGACAGCCGGAACGCGTGCTGCTCGAGTCCCGCCAGCGCCTCGCCGCGGGCACTGACCGCCTCTTGGGTCAGCGGCCACGAGCTCTGTGCCGCGTCGCCGACGATGGTCCAGCTGGCATGTCGGCCACGACGCCCGATCATCCGCCACTGCATCGGGGTCAGATCCTGCGCCTCGTCGACGAGCACGTGCGCATAGCTGTCCTCCTCGATCGACGCGGTCGGTCGCGCGCCGCCACCCCTCGGCAGCGCGCTGGAACGGTCGTCCACGGTCGACAGCTCGGGAACAGTCTCGTCGTACAGGTCGGCCAGCGGGTCGTCCTCGGAGTCGGGCCCGGGTGGTTCACCTACGAGATAGCGAAGCTCGTCGATCAGGGGAACGTCCTCGACACTGAAGTCGTCCGCGGTCAGCGACTCGACGAGATCGTCGACCTCGGCCCGGGTGAGAGCACCGCCGGCGTCGGACGCCAGTCGGTCGCGGTCGCTGAGCCATCCCAGCACATCGACCGCGTCGACGACCGGCCACCATCCTTGCGCGAAGTCCAGGAACGACCGGTCGCCGAGCAACGTGTGCGCGAACTCGCCCTTGCCGCGTGCGAGGGCCCGATCACCCGACACCTTGTCCCACAACAGATCGACGAGCCCGTCGGCAACGTGCGGGACGGCGCGGTTGCGACGATGCCATCGGTCCAACAGCTGTCGACGCAGCGACCGGAGCTCGCGTTCATCGAGCGTGAGCACGTCGTCGCGGTAGAAGATCCTGAAGCTGGTCGGTGCACCCGGAGTCGCCCCGCGCGCAGTGCCCGCGAGCACTCTGCGCATCCGCGCCGAGCCCTTGATCACCGCCATCCGCGGCACGTCGTGACGGGAGGCGTCGATCCCCTCGACGACCTCTCCCACAGCGCGTAGCGCGACACTCGTCTCGCCGAGGGACGGAAGCACCCGTTCGATGTAGGCCATGAACACCGCGTTCGGTCCGACGACCAGGACGCCGCCGCCCTCGTAGCGCCGGCGGTCGGTGTAGAGCAGGTACGCCGCCCGGTGCAGCGCGAC
>JBBJMF010000006.1:0-56309 GCA_037719575.1 Nocardioidaceae bacterium | reverse complement strand
GGCGTACGCGCTGCTGCGGACGCTGCTGAAGCCGCCGTCGGGGCGGCGAGGGGTCGCGAACACGGGGACACGCCGCTGAGACACCCGCATCTGTGACCCCTCGGCGATGGGCGGGTCGCCTAGCCTGGGGCAATGGGTGAGGACAACGGGTCGGAGAACGGGCAGCGGGGCCGGATGACCAGCCGGCTCGGCAGGCTGGGGCAGTCCCGCCGAGCCCGGTCCGACGAGCGGTTCGCCGAGCGCTTCACCCACCATTGGTCACAGATGCGTTCCGAGCGGCAGGCCACGGCGCCGGCGGCCACCATCGTCGACGAGCCGTCCAACCTCAGTCGCGCCCAGGTCCCGTGGGCGTTCGACCTCGCCGCTGCGTGGTCCTGGCGTCTCCTGGTGGTCGCGGGGGCGGGCTATGTGCTGGCTCTGGCTCCTGGCGAGGTTCTCGGTCATCTTCTTGCCGTTGGCGATCTCGTGCTCATCGCGGCACTGGCAGCACCGGTCGTCGAGTCGGCCCACAAAGTGCGGATCCCGCGCAAGCTCGCGTCGGCGATCGTCGTGGTCGGCGGTCTGGCCGGCGTCGTGATGCCCTGACCTTCGTCGGCACCCAGGTCTCCCGGGGGTCGAGGACCTGTCCGGCCAGGTCGTCACCGGACTGGAGGAGATCCGGCGCTGGCTCCAGGACGGCCCGCTCCAAGCCAGTGACTCGCAGATCAACGACTACATCAACAAGCGCAGGAGCTGATCAGCAGCTCCGCGAGGGGTTGGTGACCCGCGTCACCGTGGTCGGCACCGCCATCGGGCACATCGTGGCCGGATTCTTCATCGTCCTGTTCGCGACCTACTTCTTCCTCGCCGACGGCGCCCGCATCTGGGGATGGGTCGTGCGGCTCTTCCCGCGAGCGGCCCGGGTCCGCACCGATGAGTCCGGTCGTGTCGCCTGGCGCTCGCTGACCCAGTTCGTGCGGGCCACGGTGATCATCGCCTTCGCCGACGCGATCGGCATCATGGTGGTCGCGTTCATCCTCAAGGTGCCCTTCGCGGTGGCGATCGGCGTGCTGGTCTTCCTCGGATCGTTCATCCCGATGATCGGGGACGCCTCCGGCTCGGTGGCGGTCCTGGTTGCCCTGGTCGACCAAGGTCCGATCATCGCCCTCATCATGCTGGGTGGGTGATCGCGGTGCAGCAGGTGGAGGCCACGTGCTCCAGCCGTTCCTGACAGGACGGTTCGTGTCGCTGCACCACTCGGCGTGATCGTCGCCATCGGCCTGGGCGTGCTGCTGGCCGGGATCGCCGGTGCGCTGCTGGCCGTGCCCATCGTGGCGGCGCTGAACGCTGTCGCGCAGTACCTCGCCGCCTACACCGAGGTGGGGAGTCGGCCGAGGAGGCGGCGGAAGGGGATCCCGCGACCCCTAGGGTGAGACGCATGGACGTCCCGCTCCCGACGCTGGCTGACATCGAAAAGGCCCGCGACGACCTCTCGGACGTGGTGATCTGCACCCCATGGAGGAGTCCCGGTGGCTCTCCGGGATCGCCGGCGGTCCCGTGCTCCTGAAGGCCGAGAACCTCCAACGCACCGGCTCGTTCAAGATCCGGGCGCATACCTGCGGATGTCGCGTCTCTCGGAGGCCGAGCGCGTCCACGGTGTCGTGGCGGCCAGTGCGGGCAACCATGCACAGGGCGTGGCACTGGCCGCGAAGCTGCTCGGCATCAAGGCGACCGTGTTCATGCCCGACGGCGCGCCGATCCCGAAAGAGAAAGCGACCCGTGGGTACGGCGCCGAGGTGATCTTCCACGGACAGAACATCGACGAGGCGTTGGTGGCCGCACGCGCCTTCGAGGCCGAGACCGGGGCCGTCCTGATCCACCCGTTCGACCACCGGGACATCGTCACCGGCCAGGGGACCTGTGGCCTGGAGATTCTCGACCAGTGCCCTGGGGTGAAGACGGTGGTGGTGTCCACCGGTGGGGGCGGCTTCATCGCCGGCATCGCGACGGCGATCAAGGAAGCGCCCAGATGTGCGGGTGGTAGGCGTCCAGGCCGAAGGCGCTGCGTCGTTCCCCACCTCCTCTCCCAAGGCCGCCCCGTCGCCCTCGCTCGATGGCCACGATGGCGGACGGCATCGCGGTGGGCTGTCCCGGCGACGTACCCTTCCGGGCCGTCCAGGAGCACGTCGACGAGATCGTCACGGTCAGCGAGGAGTCCCTGTCGCGGGCACTGCTGATGCTGCTCGAGCGGGCCAAGCTGGTGGTCGAACCAGCGGGCGCGGCGGCGGTGGCTGCCGTTATCGACGCCCCCGACCGGTTCGAGACCCCAGCGGTGGCCGTGCTCTCCGGTGGGAACGTCGACCCCCTGCTGCTGATGAGAGTGATCCGGCACGGCATGGCGGCCGCCGGACGGTACCTGTCGTTCAAGGTCAGGATCCCCGACCTGCCGGGGGGTCTGGCGCGGCTGCTCGGTGAGCTCGCCGCGGTCAAGGCCAACGTGCTCGACGTGGTGCACGAGCGGACCTCGATGCACCTGCACCTCGACGAGGTGGAGGTGGCGCTGCAGGTGGAGACCCGGGGCGACGAGCACGCCACGCAGGTGCTGAGCCGGCTGCGCGAGTGCGGCTACCACGTGTCGGAGTAGCCGCGCAGGCGTGCGGACGCGCCGACTCGACCGATGTGCGGCGTGCGGATGCGCCAGGCTCGACCGGTGGCGTGCGGACGCGCCGACTCGACCGGTGCGTCAGTCCCGGAAGGCACAGCGTCCACGATCTCGACCTTGAGCTCCTTGCCGTTCGGGGCCTCGTAGGTGACGGTGTCGCCCTTCGTCGAGCCGAGGATGGCGGCGCCCAGCGGGACTGGGGGAGTACACCTGGGTGCCGTCCGCGAACTCCTCCATCTCCCGGCTCCGAGCAGGAACATCTCGAGTCGGAGTCGCCGACGAACCGGGTGGTGACGGTCATCCCGGCTTGACCACGCCATCGTCCGCGGCCGGGGTCCGGTCTGCGTTACGGAGCACCTCCTCGAGCTGCCGGATCTGCTCTCCAGCTTGCCCTGCTCCTCGCGCGCAGCGTGGTAGCCGCCGTTCTCCTTCAGGTCGCCCTCGTCACGGGCCGCGGCGATCTTGGCGACGACGTCTGATCTCGTGTCGTCCTTCATCTGCGCGAGCTGGGTGGTCAGTGCCTCGAAGGCCCTCTCGGTGAGCCAGATCACGCTGGCGTCGCTGGGCTGGGTCACGATAGTGGTGCTCCTGTGCTGGTCGGGGGTCCGGGGGTCGCGACCGTGGATATGCGGACGCAGGCGGCCGGGTCGTTGCAGGCAAGTGACCCAGCCTACCAACGGGACAGGTGTGGACTCCAATCGTCGCCGGTTCGCCGGCTGGCTGCTGTGACACCAACGGACGCCTGATCGGGTCGCTGAACCG
The DNA here is from genome assembly GCA_037719575.1 of Nocardioidaceae bacterium. Lineage (GTDB taxonomy): Bacteria > Actinomycetota > Actinomycetes > Propionibacteriales > Nocardioidaceae > JAWWPG01. The sequence goes on along the minus strand of JBBJMF010000006.1, from coordinate 52,906 downwards.
TCCGTAGGTGCCACAGCGCGGTCCAGGGTGGGGCGTCGTGGCGCCGGCGTCAGCGACGTCGGTTCTGCCTCGGTAATGCAGCCCACCATCTGGACCGACGTCGCCTCCGTTCGGTGCGGATGGTCCGTCCAGCGTGGCCCGGTCGGGGAGACCAGGCCCGACGGCGACATCGCGCTCACCCACGATCGTGTGGTCGGCGGCCGAGGCCCGCAGCAGACAGCTCGCCTCCACTCGGCGGAGCGTCGTACGACGGTGAAGCGGACATCGACCGCGTGCTGGTCGACGACGTCGAACGAGACCAGGTCCGACCGCGCCATCGGGCGGCCGTGGACGAGCACCTCACCCAGGCCAGCCACGCGAGGCCGAGGCCAGCCACGACGACGACCAGGGCGACCAGGGCCTTGGCCCGCAGCAGCGTGCGGAGCTGCCGTACCGCTCGGCCAGGTCGACCGGCCGGAGGAGTGGGGCGGGCGGAGTCAGCGCCATCCCAGGATTGGCCCATGCTGCGGTTGATGCACGTGCACGCGCACCCCGACGACGAGTCGAGCAAGGGGGCCGCGAGCACGGCCAAGTACGTCGCGGACGGAGTGGACGTGCACGTGGTCACGTGCACCGGCGGCGAGCGCGGGTCGATCCTCAACCCGAACATGGACCGTCCCGACGTGCTCGACAACATCACCGAGATCCGCCGGCAGGAGATGGAGGCCGCGCGGGAGATCCTCGGAGTGAGCCAGGACTGGCTGGGGTTCGTCGACTCCGGCTGGCCGGAAGGGGACCCGAAGCCGCCCCTACCGGAGGGATGTTTCGCGCTGCTGCCCGTGGACGAGGCAGCGGCGCCGCTGGTGCGGCTGATCCGGGAGCTCAGGCCGCACGTCGTCACGACGTACGACGAGAACGGTGGCTACCCGCATCCGGACCACATCATGACCCACACGGTGACGATGCACGCATGGGGCGCCGCAGGTGACGCGGACGCCTATCCAGGAGTCGGTCTGCCCTGGCAGCCGTTGAAGCTCTACTACCACCACACGTTCCACCGCGAGCGGATCGTGGCCATCCACGAGGCGATGCTGGCCAAGGGGCTGGAGTCCCCGTACGCCGAGCGGCTGGAGACCTGGAAGCAGGACCCGGACCACGAGCGGCGCGTCACCACCCGGGTGCCCTGCGCCGAGTACTTCCCGGTCCGCGACCGGGCGCTGATCGCCCACGCCACTCAGATCGACCCCGACGGGCACTGGTTCGCGATCCCGCTCGAGGTGCATCAGCGGGCCTGGCCGACCGAGGACTACGAGCTCGTGGAGAGCCTGGTCGACGTCGCGGTGCCGGAGGACGACCTCTTTGCGTCCATCCGGGGACTGGCCGCGGGCTACGACGGTCGCCGCGAGAGCATTGGCGTATGACCACGCTCGCGGACGTGCTCGCCTACGACCCCAGCAAGGTAAAGCCGGGATGGATCGCGTTCTTCCTGGTGATGGCCCTGATCGCCGCCACGTTCCTGCTCTGGCGCAGCATGAACACCCAGCTGGGCAAGATCCGAGTGCCGCATCGCGCCTCCTTTGACGACGAGCCGGGCGGCACGAGGACCGACGGTGGTGGCCAGCCCGATCCTGCTGAGGCGGATCCGCCTCAGCCACCAGACGACGAGTCGCGACCATCTTCGGGGCAGGAGGTCTAATGACAGACCGACCGCTCATCAAGCTCCAGACCGTCAATCTGGACTGCTCCGACGCGCATGAGATGGCGGCGTTCTACGGAAAGCTGCTGGGGTGGCAGCCCACCTTCACCGAGCCCGATTGGGTGCTGATCCGCAACCCAGACGACGGCACCGGTTGTCCTTCCAGGCCGACCCGGACTACGCGCCGCCGATGTGGCCCCAGATCGGGGAGCAGCGGATGATGCTGCACCTGGACATCCGGGTCGACGACCTCGAGGACGCCAGCGCCATCGCCGTCGATTCCGGCGCGAGGGTGGCGGGCTTCCAACCGCAAGACGACGTCCGAGTGTTCTTCGACCCGGCGGGCCACCCCTTCTGCCTCTTCCTGAACTGAGCGGGCGGCTGCGTAGGTTGGGCTTATGAGCAACCGTCTGGTGCGATCCACCAGCCCCTACCTCCAGCAGCATGCCGACAATCCCGTCGACTGGTATCCCTGGGGTGAGGAGGCCTTCGCGGCGGCGCGGGAGCGGGACGTGCCGGTCTTCTTGTCGGTGGGCTACTCCGCGTGTCACTGGTGCCACGTCATGGCCCACGAGTCGTTCGAGGACCCGGCGACCGCCGAGACGATGAACGCGGCCTTCGTGTGTGTCAAGGTCGACCGTGAGGAGCGGCCGGACGTCGACGCGATCTACATGTCCGCGACCCAGGCGATGACCGGTCAGGGCGGCTGGCCGATGAGCGTCGTGCTGACGCCGACCGGTGAGCCGTTCTTCGCCGGCACCTACTACCCACCGGAGCCCCGGCACGGGATGCCGTCTTTCCGTCAGGTGCTCGACGCGGTGTCGGAGGCCTGGCGCGATCGGCGTACGGAGGTCGAGAGCGTTGGCGCCGATCTGGTCCGCCACCTGCGCGCTACGACGCAGGTGGCGGCGGACGACGGGTCCGGTGCCGACGATGACTTCGCAGCGCTGGGGGAGCACGCGGTGCGTAGTCTCGTGTCGACGTTCGACGAGCGGCACGCGGGGTTCGGCGGCGCGCCGAAGTTCCCCCCGTCGATGCTGTGCGAGTTCCTGCTTCGCCGGGCGGGGCGGACCGGTGACCGCGAGGCGCTGCGGATGGCGGAGGCGACCCTGGAGGCGATGGCGCGCGGCGGGATCTACGACCAGCTCGGCGGCGGCTTCGCGCGTTACAGCGTCGACGACCGGTGGGACGTGCCGCACTTCGAGAAGATGCTGTACGACAACGCCCTGTTGTTGTCGTGCTACCTGCACTGGGGGCGGCTCACCGGCTCGACGCTCGCCGATCGGGTGGCCCGCGAGACCGCCGACTTCCTGCTGCGCGAGCTGGCGACCGTCGAGGGCGGGTTCGCCTCGGCGCTGGACGCCGACTCCGACGGGCAGGAGGGCGCGTACTACGTCTGGACACCGGCGGAGCTGCGCGACGTGCTCGGTGACGAGCTCGGCACGACGATGGCCGACGTGTTCCAGGTCAGCGTTCGGGGCAACGCCGAGAGAGGCACCTCGACGCTCCGTCTGCCTTCCGACGCTGCCGACATCGCGGCACATCGGGACGCGGTGAGGCGCCTCCTCCAGGCGCGCGCGCTCCGGCCGCGCCCGGGTCGCGACGACAAGGTGGTCGCTGCGTGGAACGGGCTCGCGATCACCGCGCTTGCCGAGGGTGGAGTCCTGCTGGAGGACGAGCGGTATCTCAGCGCCGCCGTGGAGGCGGCGCGGCTGCTGGTCGACGTGCATCTCGGCGCGGATGACCGGCTGCGCCGGGTGTCACGCGACGGCGTGGCCGGCGAGCCGGACGGCGTGCTCGAGGACTATGCGTGCGTGGCCGAGGGGTTCCTGACGCTCTTCGCCGCCACCGGTGACGCGCAGTGGTTCGACCACGCCGAGCGCCTGGTGGCTCAGGTCCGGGATCGCTTCGGTGATGGCGAAGCTGCGTTCTACGACACGGCGGCCGATGCTGAGCAGCTCGTGGCGCGACCGCGGGACCCAACCGACAACGCGACCCCCTCTGGCCAGGCGACGGTTGCGTCGGTGCTGGCCACGATGTCCGGCCTGACGGGTGAGGCGTCCTCCCGCGAGGGAGCGGAGGCGCTGGTCCGAGGCGTGGGAAGGATCGCCCGGCAGGCGCCGCGCTTCGCGGGCAAGGCGCTGAGCGTCGTGGAGGCGCTGGCCGACGGCCCGCGTCAGGTTGCAGTGGTCGGCCGGACTGGCTCCCCAGCACGCGGAGAGCTGGTAGCGGCGGCGTTCCGGCTGACCCACCCAGGCGTCGTGATCGCGCAGGGCGACGGCGAGCGGGCCGCCGTACCGCTGCTCGAGGCTCGGCCGCTGGTGAACGGCGAGGCGGCTGCCTACGTGTGTCACGACTTCGTCTGCGACCTGCCGGTGACCGACCCCGCCCACCTGGCAGCCTCTGCCCCTTCGGATGCGTCCGACCACCCGGATTCGTCCGACACAGCGCGGGGAGCTCTGCCGTGAGCCCGCCGGACGAACCCGGGTGTTCCAACACCGGCTGCGAACGAGTGAGCGGGGTTTGAGTGGCTCACCACCCAAGCTGCCCCCAAGCCACCCAAATCTGAGTGGCTTGGGGGCAATCTGCGTGGCCCGCCACGCAAACACCGAGGGTCAGCGGGCGGCGTACACGACCATCGAGATGCCCACGTAGTGCACGACGAACCCGGCGATCGTGAGCGAGTGGAAGACCTCGTGGAAGCCGAACCACCGTGGTGCCGGGTTGGGCCGCCTGAGCCCGTAGACCAGGCCGCCGAGTGAGTACAGACACCCGCCGGCCACGATCAGCGTGAAGGCAGCGGGGCCGGCCGCGGAGAGGAAGTCGCCGAGCCAGAACACCGCCGACCAACCGAGCGCGACATAGACCGGCAGGTAGAGCCAGCGCGGCGCGCCGATCCAGAGCACCCGAAATGCGATCCCCACCAAGGCTCCACCCCACACGAGTCCCAACAGGACGTGAGCATCGCCGCTCGGCAGCAGTGCGATCGCGAACGGCGTGTAGGTCCCGGCGATCAGCAGGAAGATGTTGGAGTGGTCGAACCGCCGCAGCAGCCCGTCCCACCTCGGCGACCAGTGCCGGAGGTGGTAGAGCGCCGATACGCCGAAGAGCAGCGACGACGTGCCCGCGAAGACGGCCGTGGCCAGGGCGACCTCGGGTGTCGGCGACAGGGCCACCAGCACGACACCGGCGGCCAGGCTCAGCGGGAAGACCGCGAGGTGCAGCCAGCCGCGCAGGTGCGGCTTGATCTCCCGCGCCAGCTCGTGCAGTCGCTCCGTCGCATCCACCGTCATACGTCAACGGTAAAGGCACGATTCGGGAGCGGCCCTAAGAGTACCCTTCCTTGGGGAGGGGCCTCGCTGACGTCTCGTCAGTGGACGAGATGACGAGAGGTGCGGGAGTGGTATCGGTCCGGCGGTTCGCCTACGACCTCTACGAGCGTCGGCTGCTGCACAACCTCCCGGCTGACAGCCTCCCGCAGCACATCGGGGTCATGTGTGACGGCAACCGCCGGTGGGCTCGTGCATTCGGCGCCGAGGTCGAGGGTGGCTACCTCGCCGGCGCGGACAAGATCGAGGAGTTCCTCAGCTGGTGTGACCAGCTCAACATCAACCTGGTGACGCTCTGGCTGCTGTCGACCGACAACCTCGGCCGGCCCGCCGAGCAGGTCGGCCCGCTGCTGAACGTCATCGAGGACCTCGTCGACGAGCTTGCTTCGAAAGGGCGCTGGCGGGTGCACCCGGTTGGCGCGCTCGACATGTTGCCGTCGCTCACCATGAACCGGCTCAAGTCTGCAGCCGACCGGACTGCCGAGATCGAGGGCATGACCGTCAACATCGCGGTGGCGTACGGCGGTCGTCGCGAGCTGGCGGACGCTGTGCGGTCGCTGCTCCAGGAGCATGTCCAGCGGGGTACGACGCTCGAGGAGCTGGCCGACGTCATCGACATGGAGCACATCGCGGAGCACCTCTACACCAAGGGACAGCCCGACCCGGACCTGGTGATCAGGACGTCGGGGGAGCAGCGGATGTCGGGGTTCCTGCTGTGGCAGAGCGCCCACAGCGAGTTCTACTTCTGCGAAGCCATGTGGCCCGACTTCCGGCGAACCGACTTCCTGCGGGCGATCCGCGACTACGCCGCCCGCAACCGCCGCTACGGCGCCTGACGGGCCCGTTCACCGGGCGTTTGGCGTGTCGTCGCGAATTGGCCGACGCGGTCGCCGTACGGTCGAAGACGACGACAGACGGGAAGCCTGACGTCCCGGGAGGCCACCATGCGACACCTGAGCGGGCTCGCGTCACGCCCGTCGGCCCCGCCCCGGTCCGGCTGACGACCAGGACCGGGAGGCGACGCGGTCCCGGTCCGCGAGGAGAACACGTGGCTGCCAACGGCACCGCAGGAACCGCCCGCACGTACGTCCTGGACACCAGCGTTCTGCTCGCTGACCCGGCGGCGCTGAAGCGTTTCCACGAGCACGAGGTCGTGCTCCCCGTGGTGGTGATCACCGAGCTGGAGGCGAAGCGGCACCACCCGGAGCTCGGCTACTTCGCGCGGGCCGCGCTGCGGACGCTCGACGAGCTGCGGGTCGTGCACGGCAGGCTCGACGAACCGATCCCGATCAGCGACGAGGGTGGCACCGTCCGGGTGGAGCTCAACCACAGCGACCAGTCGCTGCTCCCGTCCGGCTTTCGGCTCGGCGACAACGACACCCGGATCCTGTCGGTGGCACTCAACCTGCGCGCCGATGGCGCCGACGTGACGCTGGTGTCCAAGGACCTGCCGATGCGCGTCAAGGCCTCGTCGGTCGGTCTGGTCGCCGAGGAGTACCGGGCCGAGCTCGCCATCGAGACCGGCTACACCGGCATCAGCGAGGTCGAGGTGACTCCCCAGGACCTCGACGCGCTGTACGACGAGGGCACCGTCGACCTGGAGGCGGCCCGCGACCTCCCGTGCCACTCGGGCCTGGTCCTCCTCTCGTCCCGGGGGAGCGGCCTCGGCCGGGTCACGGCCGACAAGCAGGTGCGACTCGTGCGCGGTGACCGGGAGGCGTTCGGCATCCACGGCCGTTCGGCGGAGCAGCGGATCGCCCTTGATCTCCTCCTCGACCCCGAGATCGGCATCGTGTCGCTGGGGGGACGCGCAGGCACCGGCAAGTCAGCGCTCGCGCTCTGCGCCGGGCTCGAGTCGGTCCTCGAACGTCGTCAGCACAAGCGGGTCGTCGTGTTCCGTCCCCTGTTCGCCGTCGGCGGCCAGGAGCTCGGCTACCTGCCTGGCAACGAGTCGGAGAAGATGCAGCCGTGGGCCCAGGCAGTCTTCGATACCCTGGGCGCAGTCACCAGCAGCGACGTCGTCGAGGAAGTGCTGGCGCGCGGCATGCTCGAGGTGCTGCCCCTGACCCACATCCGGGGCCGTTCCCTGCACGACGCCTTCGTGGTCGTGGACGAGGCGCAGTCGCTCGAACGCAACGTGCTGCTCACGGTGCTGTCCCGGGTCGGTGCCGGTTCACGAGTCGTGCTGACGCACGACGTGGCCCAGCGCGACAACCTGCGCGTCGGACGGTACGACGGAGTCGTGGCGGTGGTGGAGAAGCTCAAGGGGCACCCACTCTTCGCCCATGTGACGCTGACCCGGTCCGAGCGGTCGCCGATCGCCGCTCTGGTGACCGAGATGTTGGAGGACGTCTCCCTCTAGAGAGAACCGGTACCTGGTCATCTTCACGTGAAGAATGCGGCGGCCGTCGCCGCGAACAGATCGGCATCGTCCAGCCACGGGAAGTGGCCCGCTTGAGGCTGGACGACGAGCGTGGCGTTCGGGAGCAGCTCGACGAAATCGGCGACCGCGCTCGGGCAGGCGCCCAGGTCGACCTCCCCGGCCACGAACAGCACCGGGGCGTTGAGCGTAGCCAGCACCGCGCGCGTGGTATCCGGGTCGAATGCCCCTTCAGCGCCGAATGCCTCGGCGGCCTGCTGGTTTTTCTGTCCGTCCCCGGCTGCCTGGTGGGCCTGCGCCGCTGCGTCCCACCGGCCGTAGAAGAAAGGCGCGATGGCCGCCCAGTCAGCGTCCGTGGCCTGGTTGGTCGTGATCGCCTCCAGGGCGGCATATGCCGCTGGGAACCACGGCTGATCCGCACGGAGTCGAGCGACCGCGCGTCGGGTCTCAGCCGTGGGCTGGATGCCGACGGCGAACGTACTGGGAGCGACCAGGGCAAGCCTGTTGATGCGCTCCGGGTGCCGGGTCGCATACAGCGCCGCGAGGTTGGCGCCTGCCGAGTGGGCGAGCAGGTCCATCCTGGGCAGGCGAAGGTGCTCGCGCAGCGCCTCCACGTCCTCGACCAGGCGGTCGCAGCGGAAGGAGGAGGAGTCCTCAGGCGTCGCGGACCGGCCCGTGCCGCGCAGGTCCAGCATGATCAGCTCCCGATGCGTGGAGAGGCCGCCGAGATCGCCCAAGTAGACCGAGTCCTGCATCGGACCGCCAGGCAGGCACACCAGCGGGGCTCCCTCTCCGAACACGTGGTAAGCGAGGTCGGTCCCGTCGTACGCGGAGAAGGTTGGCACGCGGGGATCGTAGCAACGGGACCTGAGGCGAGCAGCGAAACGAGACGCCCGGTGGGGGCCGTACCGCCGACATCGTTCGTCACATGGGTAACACCTATCACCCTGAATTTGTATTCCCCGGGCTTCTATACCAGTCTGGGTCGGTCTCCAACCCCTTCAGGAGCAGTGATGTTGCGTGCCCGGTAGGCATGTCGCACCCCGACATAGGTCGCCCCAGTCGCTCAAGCAGACGCTGGGGCGTCTTGCTGGTGACCTGGCGGGCGTCGTGCCCGCCTCCGCAGCGACGCGCACCGCGGTCGTCGTGGGTGCCGCTGGTATCGCCGCGGGTGTAGGCGCGCTGACGGTCGGCGAGGCGCCGACGGCCCCCGTCGTCGCGGCGGCGTCGGTGGCAGACCACTTCGACCTGCAGCGCCACCAGCAGTCGGTTCTGCGAGATCATGCCGAGGCGGCCGCCGACCGGGTAAGCCGGTCGGTTGCGCGGCCACCGCTCTTGCGGGTCCAGCGGGCAACCAAGGGCGCGGCGCTCACCGTCTCCGAGCAGAGCCTGGGCGGCGCCATGACCGAGTCGGTCGCCCCGCCCACACCGAAGGAGATCGCCGCTTCGTTGCTCTCGTCGTACGGCTGGGACAGCGGCCAGTTCTCCTGCCTCGACGCGCTCTGGACGCGCGAGAGCGACTGGAACCCCTACGCACAGAACTCGAGCTCGGGCGCCTACGGCATCCCGCAGTCGCTGCCGGCCACGAAGATGGCATCGGCCGGAGCCGACTGGGCGACCAACGCCGAGACACAGATCGAGTGGGGCCTCGGCTACATCAGCGTCAGCTACGGCTCACCCTGCGGCGCCTGGTACTTCTGGGAGTCGAACAACTGGTATTGACCATCCGTCACTGGTAACGCACGATCCGGCCCTAGTGACCGACCATCCGCCTGCGGTAGCGCACGATCCGCCCCTGGGTGACGGACCATCCGCCGCCCGTCACACTAGGGATGCGTCATCGACAACACGTCGAGGGCCGCATCGAGCTGCTCCACGGTCAACGCCCCCGACTCGACGTACCCCTCACTCAGGACGACCTCCCGGATCGTCCGTCGCTCCTTGAGCGCCTTCTTGGCGACAGCGGCAGCGTTCTCGTAGCCGATGAACCGGTTGAGCGGCGTGACGATCGACGGCGACGACTCGGCCAGCTTGCGGCAGCGTTCCTCGTCGGCCTCGATACCGTCGATGCAGCGATCCGCCAGGAGGCGGGAGACGTTGCTGAGCAGGCGGATCGAGCGCAGCAGGTTCGTGCCCATCATCGGGAGCATCACGTTGAGCTCGAAGTTCCCGGCCGCGCCGCCGAAGGCGATGGCCGCGTCGTTCCCGATCACCTGAGCACAGACCATCGAGGCAGCCTCGGGGATGACCGGGTTGACCTTGCCCGGCATGATGCTCGAGCCCGGTTGCAGGTCGGGGAGACGGATCTCGCCCAGCCCCGCACGGGGGCCGGAACCCATCCACCGCAGGTCGGTGCAGATCTTGTAGACGCCCACGGCGATCGTGCGCAGCTGACCACTGGCCTCGACGAGGGAGTCCTGGCTGCCCTGGGCCTCGAAGTGGTCGCTCGCCTCGGTCAGCGGCAGGCCGGTCAGCTCGGCGAGCACGCCGATCACCTCGGCGGCGAACCCCGGCGGGGTGTTGATCCCGGTGCCGACCGCCGTACCGCCGAGGGGAAGCGCGGAGACCCGAGGCAGGGTGTCGTTGATCCTCTCGATGCCAAGCCGGATCTGCGCGGCATACCCGCCGAACTCCTGGCCGAGCGTGACCGGGGTCGCATCCATCAGGTGGGTGCGTCCGGACTTCACGATCTCCGCGAACTGGGCGGCCTTGCCCTCGAGGGACTCGGCGAGGCGGGTCAGGGCAGGGACGAGGTCCTCGACGAGAGCCTGGGTGGCCGCGACGTGGATCGATGTCGGGAAGACGTCGTTGCTGGACTGGCTCGCGTTGACGTGGTCGTTGGGGTGCACGGCGCTGCCGAGCCCGCGCGTCGCCAGGGTGGCGACGACCTCGTTGGCGTTCATGTTGCTCGACGTGCCGGATCCGGTCTGGAAGATGTCGATCGGGAACTCGTCGTCGTGCTTGCCGTCGGCGACCTCGAGGGCGGCGGCCTCGATGGCCGCGGCCATCTCGGGTTGGACGACGCCGAGCCGGCTGTTGACCCGCGCTGCTGCCGCTTTGACCAGGCCGAGGGCACGGATGTGCGACGGCTCGAGGGCGCTGCCCGAGATCGGGAAGTTCTGCACGGCACGCTGGGTCTGCGCGCGCCACAGCGCCTCCTTGGGCACCCGGACCTCGCCCATCGTGTCGTGCTCGGTGCGGTAGTGCGTGTCGTCGTCGGTCATGGCCATACGGTACGACGACCCGCCGGCAGCCGGCGCGCCCCGCGGGCGTCAGCTGTCGTCGGCGTCTCGACGCTGCTGCTTCAGGTGGCTCCGTCGGCGCTTGGCGTCGAGGCGCCGTCGTACCGACGCCTTCGTGGGGGACGTGCGGCGGCGCGGGGCGGGGGGCGGCGCGATCGCCCGCCGCAGCTGCTCGGCGAGCCGTGTCTCGGCGGCGACCCGGTTGCGGAGCTGGGAGCGGTGCTCCGAGGCGGTGACCGTGAGGACGCCGCCGACGAGGCGCGGGCCGAGCCGGTCCAGTGCTCGCTCGCGCTGCAGCGCCGAGAAGGCCGTCGTGGTGGAGAGGTCGAGGCTGAGCTCGACGCGGGTGTCCGACGTGTTGACCGACTGGCCGCCGGGACCCCCCGAGTGGGTGAAACGCCAGCAAAGCTCCCCGCTCGGCACGACGACCCCTGGGCTGACGGTCAGGGGACCGGGCATGGCGCCGCGTCCGCAATGCCCCTGCAGGCAACGTAGGTGTGGAAGGTCTCCCGCCGGATGCCGAGCAGCACGTCGGTCTCATGACGACGGACGACGCCGAAGATCAGCCGGAGTGCGTCCTCGAGCGGCTCCGCCTGGTCAGCTGACCACACGACCAGACGGCCCCCGTCGGCAAGGGCTCGGTGGCAGATGCGCAGGAAGGGCGTCTCGTAGACGGCGGCGTTGTCGTCGTACACGAGGAAACCGGGGCCGTTGTCGACGTCGAGGATCAGCCCGTCGAGAGATCCGTCGGGTAGGCCCTCGACGATGTCGCGGACGTCGCCCGCGACGAACGTGATGCCCGGGTCGGGAAGGATGCACGCCGTCGCGGGCACGAGGCCGGCCAGGTGCCACTCGATGAGCTCCCCCTCGATCTCCGCAACCAGGATCTCGTCGACAAGCGGGTTGCTCGCGAGCTCGCGAAGCGTGCACCCGAGACCCAGTCCGCCGACCAGCACGGTGCTGCGCCGCTGGTGGTCGACGCCCGAGGCTCGCCTCCCGGTCCGGCCCTCGATCGCCAACGAGGCCAGGGCGCGCTCTGTGGCTGTCTCTGCGGTGTCCATCACGAGGACGCCGTTGACCCGGAGCTCGAGGGCGCCTTCGGGGTCGCGCCGACGGAGCACCACCTCGCCGCGAGGGGACGCGGTTCGGGCGATCGTCGTACCCGACATCAGGACTCCTCGTCGACGAAGGTGCAGCACCATTCTGTGGGCACCCCGCCGCTCCCGGCAATGCCATCGTCGAGCATGGTTGACCCATGGCCGACAGACCAACTCTTCGACCGCTTCGCGAGGACTGGCAGCGCGCGCTCGCCGTCGTGGCGCACCCTGACGACATGGAGTTCGGCGCCTCGGCGGCCGTCGCCAGATGGACGAGCCAGGGCAAGGAGATCGCGTACTGCCTGATCACGAGCGGCGAGGCCGGGATCGACGGCCTCGCCCCGGACGAGTGCCGCATCATCCGCGAAGCCGAGCAACGACGGTCGTGCGAGATCGTCGGCGTCAGCCAGGTCGAGTTCCTCGGCTTCCCCGACGGCATCCTCGAGTACGGCGTTGCGCTGCGCCGCGCCATTGCACTGGCGGTGCGCGTCTTCAGCCCCGAGATCGTGATCACCAACAACTTCCACCCGTCCTGGGGCGGAGCCGGCCTGAACCAGGCCGACCACATCGCCACCGGACGCGCGGCGTTGGATGCGGTTCGCGACGCCGGCAACAGATGGCTGTTCAACGAGCAGCTCGTCGACGGCGTCGAACCCTGGGGTGGGGTCACCGAGGTCTGGGCGGCGGGCTCGCCCGAGGCCAGGCACGGCGTCGACACCACAGAGCACTTCACCGCCGGAGTCGAGTCGCTGCGGGCGCACCAGGCCTACATCGACGGACTCGGATGGGAGAACTTCGACCCTGAGGAGTTCCTCGAAGGAGCCGCCAGACCCGCGGGAACGGCGCTCGGGTCGACGTTCGGGTCGAGCTTCGAGGTCTACCACCTGGGGTGGGGCGCCGCCGGCGACGAGGACGCTTGACGCCTTCTCGTCTCGCTACCCGGCCGTGGATGCTGGACTGCCTGAGATTCTCAACGCCCTTGCCAGCTAGGAGGGCGCTTCTCCACGAACGCCTGCGGTCCTTCCCTGGCATCCCGCGAGCCCAACATGGACTGGTAGCTCGGCAGGTCGCCGCTGCGCATACGCCGGTAACCCTGGGCAAGGTCCAGGGCGGCGGTCGCCTCGGTGACCTCCATGACAGCCGCGACCGCCAGCGGCGCACTCGCGCAGATGGCGCGGGCAAGCCTCATCGCCTCGTCCATCAGGTTTGAAGCAGCGACAACACGGTTCACGAGACCCCAGCGGTACGCCTCCGCAGCGTTCATCCTCCGACCAGTGAGCAGGATCTCGGTTGCCACCGCCAGAGGCAGTCTCTTGGGGAGCCGCAGGACCCCCCCCGAATCAGCGATCATCCCCAGTGTCACCTCGGGAAGGGCGAACGCTGCGTGCTCAGCGACGACAACGAGGTCGGCGGCGAGAGCGAGCTCGAACCCACCGCCGAGCGCAAGCCCGTTCACTGCCGCGATAACGGGTTTGCGCAGTCCGGTGAACTCGGTGAGCCCGCCGAACCCGCCGGGTCCGTGGTCGGCCTCGATCGACTCTCCTGCGGCCGCCGCCTTGAGGTCCCAGCCCCCGGAGAAGAATCTCTCTCCGGACCCGGTGAGCACCGCCACTCGGAGGGCGTTCTCTCGTTGTAGCCGTTGGAACGCCTCGTACAGCGCCTGACTGGTGGTCACGTCGATGGCGTTGGCCTTCGGGCGGTCGAGGGTTACCACCAGGACCTCGCCTTCGACCTCCATCCGCACGGTCATCGGACGTCCTTGAGGTCAGCGCTACACGGATGTGCAGAGCCGGGTGGCTCAGCTCTATAGAGCCGGATCAGGGCGTCGACCGCAACCGCACGGTCCGCCAGAACCACCAACGGGTTGACCTCGAGCTCAAGGAGGCGGTCGGCATGCTGGCGTGCATAGCCGACGATGGACAGAACGGCGTCGACAACGGGGTCCACGTCTGCCGATCGCCCCCGAAATCCTTGCATGAGCGGCCAAGAGCGCAACGAGCTGAGGGCGCCCCGGATTTCTCCGGCCGTCGCTGGCAGCAGCATCGTGACCGTGTCCTTGATCAGCTCGACCAGCACGCCACCCGTACCGAGTGTCATGGTCAGCCCGAAATGCGGGTCTCGGTGGACCCCGACGATCAGCTCGACGAGGGCCCCTTCAACCTCGCGCTCGACCAAGAATCTGTCGCTAAGCTCGGACATGGCCGCGGCCGCAAGCTCCACCTCGTCCTCAGAGCTCAGGTTGACACGAACGCCGCCCCTCTCGGACTTGTGCGCCAGCGTCGCTGAGACCGCTTTGAGAACCACGGGAAAGCCGATTCGCGAAGCGAGCTCTCCCAGCGCCTCCCGTCCTGCTACCGCGCCTGGGGGGACGAGCAGACCAAACCCACTGAGGGCCCTCTTCGCCTCCGCCTCGTCCAGAGAGTCGATCGGACCGCCGATGGGCTTGGCAGCAGGCGGCAGGGGCAGGATCTTTGCGGCACCCGCCTGTGCGATGCCCATCGCCTGCGCCGCCGCGATCGCCGCGAGGCAGTCGGCGATGCCCTGCATGGGCGCTATGCCGGCGGCCATGAGTCGCTGTCCGATCTCCTCGGGGAGGCACTCGGGCAGCGAGCTCACGACGCACGCCCGCGAGCCGATGTCGTGATGTGCAGCCATGAACGCGCCGAGGGTGATCTCGAATGCGTCAATGTCGCATCGGTCCGCTCGGGGGAAGTCGAGCACGAGCAGATGACAGTCCGAGCCTGAATCGAGGAAGGCAGCGAAGCAGTCAGTCAGCGCCTTCTCGTCACCCCAGATCCGGGTGTGGTAGTCCAGCGGGTTGCGCACCGAGGCCCGGTCACCCAGCACCGCGTGAAGGCGGCTGGCGGTGGCGACGGGGAAGGCGGGCAGCGTGATTCCGCGGCGATGCGCAAGATCGGCGACATGCGCGGCCTCTCCGCCCGAGCAGCTGGCTGAAGAGACCCGGGCGCTCGGGAGGGCGCCGTTCACGTGGAGAAACTTGAGCGTCTCCACGAACGCTTCGATCCGGTGTACGCGCGCGATACCGAGGCGGGCGAACATCGCGTCGCATATGACGTCGGAACCGGCGAGCGAGCTGGTGTGGCTCAGCGTCACCCGAGCTCCCAGCTCCGATGAGCCTGACTTCAGTACGACGATCGGTACCCGCCGGCGAAGGGCGTCGAGGGCCACGCGAGACAGTTCAGCGACATCGGGCATCTCCTCCAGGTGCAAGCCGATCCCGGTGATCCTGGAGTCGTCGAGCATCGCCTCGACCACGTCGAGAACGCTGGTAACGGCACCGTTGCCGACGGTGACGAGCTGTGCCAATGGCAACGACCGTCGCTGCATGGTGAGGTTCTGACCGATGTTGCCGCTCTGGGTCACTACCGCGACCCCTCGATCGACACGAGACCCGCCGTGCTGCTCGGGCCACAGGGCCACACCATCGAGATAGTTGACCAGGCCGAGGCAGTTGGGACCGATCAGCGCCATCTCCCCGGCGGCGGCGACAAGTTCGCGTTGCAGCTCCCGACCGTGCCCACCGTCCTCGGCGAACCCAGAGGCATGGCAGACGACTCCACCAGTGCCGAGGCGTGCGAGCTGAGCGACCGCAGGGATCGTGTGCTCCCTCGACACGGCCACGAAGGCGGCGTCAGGAACGCCGGGCAACCTCGTCAGGTCCCGGAAGCACGCAAGTCCTTCCATCGTCGACCTCGTCGGGCTCACCGGCCAGATGTCGCCGCCGTAGCCGATCGCCTGGCAGGAGCGGACCGCCGCCTCCGCCGCTGCTCCGCCCAGGATGGCGAGATGCCGCGGTGCGAACAGCCGTCGCAGGTTGTCGGTCACGCTCGCCTCACGCTCCTAGCGGGCGCAACATGGACCTGGAGATGATGTGGCGCTGGATCTCGCTCGTCCCGTCCCAAATCCGTTCCACTCGCGCGTCGCGCCAGAACCGCTCGATCGGAAGGTCCGACATCAGTCCCATGCCGCCAAAGATCTGTACTGCGCCGTCGGTGATCCGACCCAGCGCCTCGGACGCGAAGACCTTGGCCATGGCCGCATCCTGGTCGGTCATCCTTCCTTGGTCGAGCTTCCAGGCTGCACGCAGCGTGAGCAGCTCAGCGGCTTCCAGCTCGGTTGCCATGTCGGCGAGCGGGAATCCGACCCCCTGGAAGCGTCCGATGGGCTGACCGAACTGAACGCGCTCAGCGGCCCACCCGGTGGTCATCTCCAGCACGCGACGCGCCCGCCCGACACTCGATGCCGCCACGGTGAGGCGACTCGCGCTCAGCCACTCGGCCATCAGGTCGAGGCCGCTCCCCTCCTTCCCGAGGCGCTGCGCGCTCGGTACGCGACAGTTCTCGAATGACAGCTCACAGTGGTGGTAGCCGCGGTGCGAGACGCTGGCCGAGCCACGGCGCACCGTCAGTCCCGATGTGCCGATGTCCACCAGGAAGGCGCTGATGAGCTTCCGCGGCCCATGGACCGTGGCTTGAGTGCCGGTTGCTGCGAAAAGGATCACAAAATCGGCGTTGTCGGCGTTGCTGATGAAGTGCTTCGTGCCGTTGATGACGTAGTCGCCGCGCTCGCGCTCGCGCACCGCACGGGTACTCATGGAGCGGACGTCGGAGCCTGCGCCCGGCTCGGTCATCGCCAGACAGTCGTGCCGCTCACCACGGATCGATGGCAGTAGGTAACGCTCGTGCTGCTCTCCGACGCAGGCCCGGAGGATGTTGCTAGGCCGAGCGACCAACCACTGCAACGCATAGCTCGCCTTGCCGAGCTCCCGCTCCACGAGAGCCATCGCGACGGCGTCCAGCCCACCACCACCGAGATCTTCGGGCATGTTTGCCGCGTAGAGCCCTGCCTTGAGGGCTTTCGCGCGAATCGACTCGACCAGTGCCGGGGGGACGTCGTTCAACCGCTCCACCTCGTCCTCATGGGGATAGAGCTCGGTGGTCACGAACCTGCGCACCGTCTCTACGATCGACTGCTGCTCAGCGCTGAGTTCGAAGTCCATGAGTTCCTTCCTCATCGCGGTGGATACGCATCGACGTGCCGACGACCTCCGGGACCGGTAGGTCTGCGTGTGCTCGTTGAATCAAGTCGAGGCGCCCCGCCAGGCTGTGCGGCAACAGGGCAGACCTCCCAGCCAACGTGTTGACGTGAACGAGCAGCTGCTCTGCAGTGGCCACGAGGAGACCGTTGTCGCCGCGGAGCATCTCGTGGAACACATGCACGCGTCTGTCGTCATGGTCCAGCAGGCGCAGGGTCAGGGACAATGTCTCCCCCTCGCTGACCTCGCGTCGATGGTGCAGATGAGTCTCGACCGTGTACAACGAGTGCCCATTCGCGCGGTACTCCTCGTCGATGCCGATGTAGCGGAAGAACGCATCGGCGTTATCCCCGAACACGAGGAGGTAGCACGACTCACTCATGTGTCGGTTGTAGTCCACCCAGGCGGCCCGGACCGTCGTCTGGTGCAGACGAAGTGGCGAGTCGATAGGAGCGTCGGCGGCCCAGGGGGAGTGCCCGCTGCCCTCATAGGCGGTCACAACCCGGTCGTCCATCAGCCGACCCCAGATCCGGCGCCGGCGGCTCCCACGCCGAGCCCGAGGTGGGAGGGGCGGGGCAGAGCTGCATGGGCCGAGAGCAGGTCCCGGACGCGTTGGTACCGATCAGCCGGCATGGCCGTGACTCTGCCGACCCTCGTGTCCACGTGGAGGTACACGGCGTCTCCCGTGGCGGCCGGGCGGCCGTCCTCGTGCACCAGCTCGGTATACAACCGCACCTTCTTGGTGTCCGCGGCCACCAAGAAGGTGACGGCGCGCAGCAGCTGGCCGAACGAGCACTCGGACAGATAGCGGATGTGGCACTCCACGGTGTAGAGCGACGCCCCGGCTGTCGCGCGGTAGTCCGCGCTGAGGCCAACCGTCGCAAACAGCTCCTCGTTGGCGTCACTCAGGGCGATGGCGTAGCTCGCATCGTGCATGTGGCCGTTGTAGTCCAGCCACTCGCGGAGAACCTCGGTGCTGTACGTCGAGAACGGCGCTGGCCGCTCAGCCATCGAGGACCCGGTGTTCCTCCAGCAGAAGCAGGAGGTCGACGAGGAACGCGTCGCGACGCTGCGCCAGCTCGGTCACCGTCCGCCCTGCGGCGGCCATCTCGGCTCCGGAGACCACACGGTCTCGCAGCTCCGGGGTCAGGACAGGTGCGTCCAAGCGGGTCCACGGCTCCAGCAGCGCGAGGCCGAACTGGTCCAACGTGTGCGTCATCCCCCCTGGGCCGCCAGCGAGATGGAACGTGAGAATTGGACCCATCAGGGCCCACCGCAGACCCGGGCCGTGCACGATCGAGTCGTCAATTTGTTGCACCGTGGCCTGTCCTGAGTTGATCATGTGCAGCGCCTCGCGCCAGAGGGCCTCCTGCAGGCGGTTTCCCACGAAGCCCGCCACCTCGTGGTCCATGGTCAGGCAGACCTTGCCTGCCAGCGTGTAGAACTCCTCAGCCCACGAGACGGTGTCCTCTTCCGTTTTGATCCCCC
The DNA here is from genome assembly GCA_037719575.1 of Nocardioidaceae bacterium. Taxonomy (GTDB): domain Bacteria; phylum Actinomycetota; class Actinomycetes; order Propionibacteriales; family Nocardioidaceae; genus JAWWPG01. The sequence continues at coordinate 34,639 of JBBJMF010000006.1, read as the reverse complement.
CCACCACCTCGACCAGCGGGATGAGGTAAGGCGGGTTGAACGGATGACCGACCACGAAGCGACCGGGTGTCGCACACTCGGCCGCCATCGCGCTCATCCCGAAGCCAGACGTGCTCGAGCCGACGACGACGCCCGGCCTCGTCCCCGCATCGATCGCTGCGAGCAGCGCCTTCTTTGCGGACAGCACCTCGGGGGAAGACTCCTGAACGAAGTCAGCCCTTTCGAGCGCCTCGTCGAGGGTGCCGGTGAAGCTGAGGCAGTCGCGGCCGGCGCCGTTCCGCAGTCCGAGACGCTCAAGGGAGGGCCACGCCGTGTCCAGCAGAATCGAGAGCCTTGCTGATGCGTCCAGCCCAGGGTCCCACGCGACGACGTCGTATCCCATGCGCAGGAAGTGGGCGGCCCAGCCGCCGCCGATGACGCCGGTGCCGATGACGGCAACGGTGCGTACGGCATCCGGCGCCGGGCGTCCCTCGCACCTCACCAGCCGACCTGGTCGAGACCCTTGAGCCCCAAGATCGAGCGGGTCTCGTCTGGGGTGGCGATCTCCAGCGACAGCTCGCCGAGGATCCTGCTGATCTTGGCGACCTGCTCGGCATTCGACTCGGCGAGCCGGCCCCTGCCGATGAAGAGGCCATCCTCCAGACCGACCCGCACGTGCGAACCCATCACGGCAGAGACCGTGATCATGTTGAACTGGTGCCGTCCTGCGCCGAGCACCGACCACTCGTACGAGTCGCCGAGGAGGCGGTCCGCCGTCGCCTTCATGTGGGCGAGGTGCTCGACCTCCGCGCCGATGCCGCCCATCACGCCCAGAATGGTCTGCAGGAAGATCGGTGCATCGACCAGCCCGGTGTCGAGGTAGTAGGCAAGCGTGTAGAGATGACCGATGTCGTACGCCTCGTACTCGAAGCGCGCGCCTGTCTGGGGCCGGACGTCCCTGAGCATGTGCTCGATATCTGCGAACGTGCTGACAAAGGGTTCTGTGCGGGTGCTCTCCAGGTACGGCTCCTCCCACTCGAACTTCCAGTCACCCGCGTACTTCGGGATCATCGGGAAGCTGCCGTAGTTGAAGGTTCCGAGGTTCAGCGTGCACAGCTCGGGCTTCGTCTCGTAGATCACCTGAAGCCGATCCGCCACCGACATGCCTGTCCCACCGCCGCTCGTGATGCTCACGACCGCGTCGGTGGCGTCCTTGATCCCCTTCAGGTACTCGAGAAAGACCGCGGGTTCCGCCGTCGGCCTCCCGTCCCTCGGGTCTCGGGCATGCAGATGGATGACGGACGCGCCGGCCTCGACTGCTGCCACGGACTGGCTGACCACGTCCTCCACCGAGTAGGGAAGGTAAGGCGACATCGTCGGCGTGTGTCCGGACCCTGTCACCGCGCAGGTGATGATGACCTTGCGCGCTTGTGTCACTGGGTCTCCTGCAGGCCGCGGGTTGCCCGTATCTTCCTGGCGCTGGCTCCGCACCATGTGAACCGTCGCCGCATAGTGTGAAACGGTTCTCCGGAATGGGCCGGTTGTCAAGTGAGCGGTCGAATCGCTGCTTGCGTCGCGTTATCGAGCGCGGGTGGCCATCTCAGGCGGTCATAACGGCGCGGACATCGGTGGCTGCCTCGATCGCGACCAGTCCGAGGGCGGGGAACCGTGAGACGGGCACCCGGCTCAGGGGGCCCCAGATGCTGAACACCGCGAGGGGCCTGCCGTCCTTCGCGTTCAGCACCGGTGCGGAAACGCCGTACAACGTCGGTTCGAGCTCCCCTGCGCATTCCGCATAGCCACGGGCGCGGGTCTCGACCAGCTCTTCCAGCAGCCGTTTTGGGTCCGTCACCGTGGTGTCGGTGAAGCCTCGCAGTGGCGTTTCGAGCAGCCCCACAGCCTCCACCGGAGGAAGCCACGCGAGCAACGCCTTGCCCGTTGAGGTCGCGTGCAGCGGGACCTCTCGGGCGAGCCAGTTGACCGCGAGGACGGAGGGAGGTGCCACCTCGCCCACATATGTCACGCCGTGCAAGCCGACTACCGCGAGGTCGGCGGTCTCGCCGGTCTGCGCCGACACCCGCTCGAGGATCGGACGCGTCCTCCTCACCAGCCCGTCGTACCCCGCGGCTGCGGACATCCTGATGAGCGCGAAGCCGATCTGGTACCGGTTGGTGCCCGGATCGCGCTCCACCAGCTGGTGCGCCTCCAAGGTGCCGAGAAGCCGCCAGGCTGTCGCCCGATTGATGTCGCACTGTGCAGCGAGCTCCGTCACGGTCTCGCCGCGTGGTGCGGCAGCGGCCACGCCGCCCAGCAGCCTGAGCGCGCGATCCACCGACTGGACACGACCGGGGTCTGCACCCTGGGTCATCGTGGGGTCATCGGCCGGGCTGCTCATCCGCCCCATCGTGGCATGAGGTGGATCCTCACGGCAGTGGGAACGGCGCCGGTAGCCGCAGGTCGACGTTCCGGTCAGCAAGGTCTCCTCTTGCGAGCGAGCTGAACCCGCGCCACGGCTCGTTTCCGGCCAGCTCACGGTGCAGTCCCGCGAGCCACTGCCCCGTCCACGGCCTGTCCGGCTCCGGTCGCACGGCGCCGTCGTGGTCGACCATGGTGCAGACGAGCGAGAGCGTGCCGTCACGGTTGTCGAGCACCTCGACCAGCCTGGCCTGACACGGCCAGTCCATCAACGAAGACGAGGTGATCTCCCAAAAGCCTCCGCTTCGGCCCAGCGGGTCAGGTCGTGGGGTCGCCCGGTTGAGGTGCGCATGACCGTTGACCCACGCGATGACGTTGCCATACCGGTGCAGCATGTCCGTCAGCTCAGGACGCCCGACCAGTCGCGACCCACCTGGGCCCGTCGGTAACCAGCGTGTGTTCGTCATGGTGTCGATGCCGTGGTGAGAGAAGAGCACGACCAACCGGTCGCTGTGTCCAGTGGCGACCATCGTCCCCTCCGCTGTGAGGCGGTGGGAGTGCACCTCCTCGAGCCGCTCTCGAAGCCATCCAGCCTGGTCCTCGTCCAGGCAGCCGTCTGCGGAGCCCGCGGCTGAGGTGGTGTCGAGACAGATCAGCCGCACCTCGCCGACATCGTGCACGTAGTAAGCCGTACCGGACCGGCGGTTCTCGTCCGTGAAGCCGTGACCGAACGGGCGGGACAGCGGCGAGAAGTGCGCGTCGACAAACTCCCCTCGACCCACCGCGCGTCGGCCGGGATCTGGGGTCACGGAGTGCTGCGGGCCGGACAGGAAGCTCTCCGGGGACTCGATGAACACATCGTGCAAGGCGTCGAGATCGAGGTCAGCCAATGAGCCGCTCGGTTTGCTCGCGCCCACCAGACGTCGCTGCAGCTGGCCCGTCACTCTCCCGAGACCCTGGACCAGAACCTCGTGGTTCCCGACGCAGGCGAGCCACGGCAGTCGCAGCCCGCTCGAGTGGAAGTCGGCGAGCGCACGCTCCAGCAGACCGGGCAGGTAGGGGAACCCGTAGCGGCGCTGGTACCGGTCAGAGGCGCTCCTCCCGTCGCCGTCCGGTCGCCAGTAGCTGTCGTCGCCCCACTCGAGAGACTGCACCCCTTCGTAGTGCGGCCCCCCCGAGCCGGGCCGCACTTGACCGCCTTCGAGCAGGGCGAGGAACATCCGCAGCTCGTTCCACTGGGCGTTGTCGATCGCGTCCCCGGTGGTGATCACCAGCTGGATTTCGGCTCCGCTTCGTGGACCGCATATGAGGGAGTTCAGGGTGCGCACCATCGCCTGCGCGGCGCGTGCCGCGAGTGCTTCCTGGGGGCGGTGCATGGGAACTAGGTGGTGGAACCTCGGGTCGTCCACGTACTGGTTGCAGAACTCGAACCGCGCAGGCGACTGGACGTCGGCAAGCTGGAGGTCGGTGGCGTGCGCGAAGGTCAAGAGCGGGCGAGGCTCTCTCAGGCCCCCGTCGGAGCGTCCTGCCGCCAGCTCCGTGCGTACGACGTGGGGTTCGCCGGGAGCACCGGCGATGGCGCGATAGGCACCGGCCGTACCAACTCGCAGTGCCGCTGCCGGCACCAGCGTTCGGTCCAGTGTGAGGAGGGCATGCGTGCCGCTCATGAGAGCATCGCCGCGGCCTCCGCTATCGCCGGCAGGCCGAGATAGCAGAGGTCTCTGCACTGACGGTCCCACCAGCTGTCCTCATAGGGCCAGGCAGAGGTCTTCACCACCACCGTGCGACGGAGCCGGTCGACGTAGACGAACTGGCCGCGCATCATGTCGGCCATCACCGGGTGCCGTGCTCGTCCAGGGGCCACCAGTGGTACCCGAAGCCGGCGTGCGTCGTGATGGTCGGCATGGCTATTCCGCCCTCCTCGAGCGGGGCATCGAGGCCAATAATCGCCGGTGACGTCCAGTAATGGTCATCAGACAGTCCCGTAAGCCCCCTTGGCCGGTGCGCCAGCGTGCGAGCATCCGAGATGCCGGGCTGTCCGGGTCATGGTAGTCCTCCACCCAGTTCACACCGCTCGTCATCGTCAGCACCTGACGGACCGTCACGCGGTCGTAGCCGCTGCCGAGCAGCTCAGCAACGTAGTCGCAGACCTGCGCGTCGATGGCCGGATCGTCGAGACCCACCTCGCGACCAGCCCCCACCAGGCGGGCCTGGAGTGACCTTGGCGCCTCGGGCCAGCCGAGGCTCGCCGGCGGGGAGACCTCGACCCGGTCGGTGCCGTCCTCACGGTTCTGGAACCCGCGCAAGGAGTTCATGTTTGTCGTTTCTAGCAGTGCGGGTGTTCCGCCGAAAGTCACGGTCGCTCGGCATGCTGCGCCTTGGCGAGAAGACATCCATGCAGTAGTCGCTGCTCACGCGCGTACGCTGACCAGATAGTGGATGTCTGGAGCCATGACGAGGCGTGGAGTCGACGCGAGCGCGGGGAAACGGAGCTGCAGCGCCTCGACCGCAACCTCGTGGAGCTGGTCAGCGAGCTTCGGGTCATGCAGACGGGCGTTCAGGTGCTGTTCGCGTTCCTTCTGACCGTCCCGTTTGCCGCTCGCTTCGGTAGCGTGACGACGTTCCAGAAGATCGAATACCTCGTCACGCTTCTCGGCGCCGCGACGGCGAGCGCGCTGCTGATGGCACCTGCCGCGCTGCACAGAGTCCTCTTTCGCCGGCGCGACAAGCGGTACCTGGTCCAGACGGCGCACCGTCTGACATTGGCTGGCATGTGTTGTGTCGCGTTCGCCATGACCGTGGCGGTCCTGATGGTTGTCAGCGTCCTCTTCGGAGATCTCGCTGGCGGGATAGCGGCAGCGGTGGGAACGTCCGTGTACGTCTTCTCGTGGTTCGTCATCCCGATGCGCCGTCGCTACCGCATCCGGCTGGTGGACCATGAAAGCTGAGATCCGCTAAGCCGGAAGGCTTCGACCCGGCGATCAAGCCAGGCCGTCAGTGGCGGACAGGGGCTGGTGCGTGCCGAGCAGCACTCGTCGCCTGGCCATCAGGTCGTCGTACTCCATATAGACGTCCTGCAGGTGGCGGGCACCGCTGGCGGGGTCGAACGGCAACCGTCCGTGCAGCACGCGGTGCCCATGAACGGTGATCAGATCCCCGCTCGCGGTCTTGAAGGTCGACGTGTACCGCTTACTGTCGAGCATCAGACCGAGTTTGCGGTAGGCGGCGTAGAACGCCTCCACCTCCTCGAAGCTCGTGTCGATGGGCTGGGCCAGCTGGTTGGAGAACCGGAAGGTCTGGACCCGTCCGTCGCTGTCGAGCTGGACCATCGGGGCGGTGGCGAAGGTGTCCTCGTCTTCGCTGAACACCTGGAAGGAGACCGGCACCCGGCACAGCGTCTCGAACGCGGCAGGGTCCTCGGCCTGAAGATCGGCCAGGACCGACCACCCGTCGGTCAGGGTGCTTTCGCCGCCCGTGGCCTCGTTGACCAGGAAGTGAAGCAGCTGGATGCTCGGGGGCCAGTGGTAGCTGGGCAGGTCGGTGTGCGGCTTCAGCTCCAGGGGGGTATGCGCCACGCTGTAGCCGGTGGGGTCGTGCCGAACGTTGTGGATCCGCTCGAAGGCTGTCTCTCGGACGTGCCCGATCCTTTCCGCGAAGCGCTCGACATCACCCGGGGTCGACGGGGTGTTGCGCACGATCGCAACCCCGTAGTCCCTCATCGCATCGAGGTAGGCGATCTGACCTTCGTCGGTCCCGACGACCGCGTCGTGCTCGAAGGTCGGTATCGGGTCGAGGGTCGCGTCCCACAGGCTCGGTTCGTGACGCCGGCCGGCGCGCGCCTGGTCGGAGTAGTCGTAGGCTCGCAACCAGGTAGCCGAGTAGGCGGAGACATGGTTGTCGCTCCACTCGACGTGCAGGGTGCCGTCACTGTCGAGTGACGTGGACAGCGGTGCGATGTCGGCTGGGATGTGGGCGGTATACAGGCGACGTTCCTTGGTCTGGGCCACCTTGCACTCGCTGCACCAGCAGTTGTCGCGCAACCAGACGTAGTGAAACCGCGCCACGTCGTCGCCGAGGGGGAGAGCTAGGTAGCGGTCGAACAGCGCCAGGGCTGGGGATGTCCCGGTGGTAGTGGTGGACGCGGTCATCTGATGCTCCTCGGGGTTGGACTCCCAGTGTCGACCGGGGACATTGCCATCGTCAACGTTCTCTTTTCCCAGTAAGGGGTGCATAATGTGTGGCTCACGAGGAGGGTCATGGATTCCCCGATTCCACCGCTTCTCGGGCTGCACGCGTACGAGGCCTCAGCCCGCCACCTCAGCTTCGCCGCCGCGGCAGCCGAGATGCACCTGTCTGCCTCAGCGATCAGCCAGCGCGTCCGGACCCTGGAGGCCCACCTGGGAGTTCGGCTCTTCGAGCGGCTGCCCCGCAGCCTTGCGCTGACCGAGATGGGCGAGGCGTACCTGCCTGCGGTGCGTGACGTGTTCGAGGATCTGTCGGCGGCCACCAGCGGGCTGTTCGGGGGCTCGAAACAGGCGAGCCTGACGGTCCGCGTCCAGATCGCCTACGCCACGACCTGGCTGGCACCCAGACTGCCCGACTTCTGCGCGTCGTTCCCTCACATCGACGTCCAGCTCGTGAGCGCGATCTGGGCTGATGCGCTGCCCCCGTCCGACATCGACCTCGAGATTCGCCAGGGAAACGGCTCCTGGCCCGGCTTCGTCTCGACCAAGGTGCATGACGACACAGCCATCGCCATCTGCGGGCCCGAGTACCTGGCACGCTACGGTCCGGCAACCCGCGTCGAGGATCTCGTCGCCCACGGACGCGTCCATGTCCTCGGCTTCGACGACCTGTGGCGACGGTTCTTCCCGACCGAGGACGCGTTCCCTGCTGCGCCACCGCGTGTGCTGACTGTCGACACCTCGATCGCAGCAGTGGAGATCGTCGCGAGTAGTGACTACTGGGCAATCGTGCCGGAACGCTTCGCTCGCCGCGCCGTACACGCCGGGCACGTCTTTGTCGCACACGATGCGGCGGTGCCCATGCGCCAAAACCACTACCTGCTCCGCCGGGACGACGCGAGCCGGCTCAGCGGCGAAGCGTCGGCGTTCATACGTTGGCTGCGAGCCCAGGATCTTCTCGACCCTCCGTTGCCGCACCCGCGACCCGCCCCGGCGCCGGCTCCAGCGCCACCGCTGTGACGGCTTCCGGCAGGTCGACCGTCCCGCCGATACCGGCCGTGATCTCCATATCCGGAAAACCAGAGGAGGTGGTGGCAGACTTGGGCACAGGCGACGCGGGCGGTGACGTTCTGATAACTGCGACGCCGAACTGTTGACAGCGCGACCGAAATGCGTGAGCGTTCGTCTCGCGATGTGAGTGAACCAGAGCACTCGGGTTGCACCGTTCTCCCGGCCGGCGCAGTAAGTGATCGAGGTTGAGGGGCCACCGCATGACTGAATTGGGTACACAAGCAGATGGCAGCGGTGACGCCGACCGCGCCACCATCAGTCGCAGCGCCTTCGAGCGCCCCGTCATCGGCGCCAACCTCACGCGGCGCCAGTTCCTCGTCGGAGCGGCGGGGGTGGCCGCAATGAGCAGTGGCCTGGCGGCATGCGGCGGCGACACCACTACGTCGACCAGCCCGACGTCCCCGGCGGGCAAGCCAAAGCGAGGCGGCAACTTCCGTCTCGGTGTCACTGGTGGCGGGTCGAAGGACCTCTTCGACGGGCAGAACATCACCACCAAGCCGGACCAGGCACGCCTCGTGAGTGCGTTCGAGACGCTTCTGACGTTCGACGACGACTACCAGCTCACCAACGACGGGCTCGCGGAGAACGTCACAGCCGACACGCCGACGCAGTACACCATCAACTTGCGCAAGGGCATCGAGTTCCACAACGGCAAGACGATGACCGCCGATGACGTCATCTACTCCTTGCAGCGGATCGGCACCGAGAAGAACGGCCTGACCGGGTTCGCGGCCACCGCATCCATGGACGTGGCCGGCCTCAAGAAGATGGACGACTACACCGTCAGGCTGCCGCTCAAGACAGCGGACTCGACAATCCCCCAGACGCTCGCGAGCTACACGTTCGGCATCGTCCCGGTGGGCTACCAGACCTATCCAGCCCCCCAGATCGGCACTGGCCCCTTCAAGCTCAAGAGCTTCAATCCGGGCCAGCAGAGTGTGAGTGTGCGCAACGACAACTACTGGCGCACCGGGCAGCCGTACTTCGACACCGTCACGATCATCGACTTCGCCGACTCCACGGCGCAGGTCAACGCCCTGCTCGGCGGCCAGATCGACGCGATGACGGACCTGCCGGCGTCGCAGGTCCAGGTGCTCCAGTCGCACCAGATGAACGCGTTGATCTCGAAGACCGGCGGCTGGGTGCCGCTGTGCATGGCCATCGACATGCCGCCGTTCAACGACAACCGCGTCCGACAGGCGATGCGGCTGGTCGTCGACCGGGAGGCGATGATCCAGCAGATCGTCTCCGGCTTCGGCTTCCTTGCCAATGACCTCTACGCGCCTTTCGACGAGGGCTACTACTCCGCGCTGCCGCAGCGCACGCAGGACATCGAGCAGGCCAAGTCGCTGCTCAAGTCCGCGGGCATGGAAGGCCTCACGGTCGACCTGCACACAACCAACGGCGCATCCGGGATGGTGCCGCTGGCGACCGTGTTCGCCACGCAGGCGAAGACCGCCGGTATCACCGTCAACGTCAAGAACGACCCCAACTACTACGGCGACGCCTACCTGAAGCTCGCGTTCTCCGTCGACTTCTGGGGCACGAGAGGCTATCTCAACCAGGTGCAGCAGGGCTCGTTGCCGACGTCGCCGTACAACGAGACGCACTGGCCACCGAAGTCCGGCACGGGCTCGAACTTCGAGTCGCTCTACCACCAGGCGCTGGCCGCCACGGACACCTCCAAGCGGATCGAGCTGGAGCACGAGATGCAGAAGCTGGAGTACGAGAACGGCGGCTACATCATTCCGTTCTTCGGCAGCTTGATCGACGGCTACTCATCGAAAGTGCAGGGGTTCCTTCCAAGCAAGGGCACGCTCAACCTGGCCAGCTACGGTCACGGGTACCGCACCATCTGGTTCGGCTGACACGCGGACCTGCAGATGAACTGGTTGCGACACGGAGGCATCGCAGCTTTCGTCATCCGCCGGTTGCTGCTGGGTGTGCTTGTGCTCTTCCTGGTGTCGGTCCTGGTGTTCGCCGCCACCCAGGCACTGGGTGACCCGGCGCGTGCGATCCTGGGGCGCAATGCGACGCCGGCAAGCCTGGCCACGTTGCGCAGACAGCTGCACCTCGACCAGTCGGTGGTCGGGCAGTACCTCACCTGGGCGAGTGGTCTGCTCCACGGCGACCTCGGCAACTCGCTGTCCACGCAGCAGCCGGTCAGCAAGCTTCTCGGCTCACGGCTGGTGAACTCCTCGGTGCTCGTCCTGTGCGCGGCGGTGATCTCGATCCCGTTGTCGATCGCGATCGGCTCGTGGGCGGCCCTGCGACGCGAGAAGACGTTTGACACCGTCAGCTCGAACCTCATGCTGGTGCTGGCGGCGCTGCCGGAGTTCGTGGTCGCCGTGCTGTTGGTGATCCTCTTCGCCACGACGGTGCTGCCCGGCGTGCTTCCGGCGGTCAGCACGATCTCGCCCGGACAGCGTCCGTGGCAGGTGCCCGACGCGCTCATCCTTCCCGCGGCGACCCTCATCATCGCGGTCGCGCCGTACGTCGCACGCATCATGCGCGCCTCGATGGTCGAGGTCCTGGAGAGTGACTACGTCGAGATGGCGCGGCTCAAGGGCCTGCCCGAGCGCACGGTCCTGGTCCGGCACGCGCTGCCCAACGCCATCGGTCCCGTCTTCCAGGTGATCGCCATCAACCTCGCCTACCTGGCCGGCGGTGTCGTCGTGGTCGAGTACGTGTTCAACTACTCGGGCATCGGGAGCGCGCTGCAGGACGCCGTGGTCAACCACGACCTCCCGGTGGTCCAGGCCCTGGCGATGCTCATCGCCGGCGTCTACGTCGTGCTGAACCTGCTGGCCGACGTCGCCACGATTCTCGTGACCCCGCGTCTGAGGACACGGCTGTGAGCCAGACAGAAGAGGCACCGGCGCTCGCCGAGGGTGAGGGGACACCCACACCTCCGGGTCGTTCCACGACCCTCGTGGCCCGCGCCATGCGTCTGTGGCGCACCCGCATCGGTGCGTTCTTCGTGCTGGTCCTGGTGGTCATCGCGATTGTCGGGCCCTACGTCGCTCCGCACGCGGCTGACGAGTTCGTGGCCATCCCGAACTCCCCGCCCGGCGGAGACGCTGGGCTGCTCGGCAGCGACTACCTCGGCCAGGACGTGCTGAGCCGATTCCTGTACGGCGGTCGAGGCATCCTCGTCATGGCCTTCGTCTCCACGGCGATCGGACTCGTGTTCGGCGTCGCGATCGGGCTCGTCGCGGCGTACGCCCGCAACGCTCTGGATGACGTCCTGATGCGGGCCATGGACGTGATCATGGCCTTCCCGCAGATCATGCTCGCGCTGGTGGCGGTCAGCCTCGTGGGCGCGAATGCCTGGGTGATCATCGGGGCGATCGCGCTCACCACCGCTCCACGGGTCGCCCGCGTGGCACGTGGAGCGGCGCAGCCGGTGGTCGAGCGTGACTTCGTGGCGGCGACGGAGTCGATGGGGCTGTCGCGGGTGCGGATTCTCAGCGGCGAGGTGCTCCCGAACATCCTGGGGCCGATGATGGTCGAGGCGAGCTTGCGGCTGACCTACTCCATCGGGGTCATCGCCGGATTGGCGTTCCTCGGCCTGTCGCCAGACCCGAACGGCGCAAACTGGGGAACGATGATCCAGCAGAACCAGATCGCGCTGTCGACTCAGCCGTGGGGCGCCCTGACACCGATCATCGCCATCGCACTGCTCACCATGGGCACCGGCCTCTTTGGCGACGGCATCGCTCGCACCGCCGCCGGCATCGACCGCGAACGGGAGGACGAATGAGCGTCGCCCGTGAGGAGGAAGCTGCCGTCACCACGGTGGCGGTGAGTGTCCAGGACCTGCAGATCGCGACGACCTCCGGCCAGGTCCCCGTGGTCACGGACGTGTCGTTCGAGATCGCCCCCGGCGAGGTGCTCGGCGTCGTCGGGGAGTCCGGCTCGGGCAAGACCACGGTGGGACTTGCGCTCCTCGGGCATGCCCGACGGGGTCTGCGGATCATGGGCGGCACGGTCATGCTCGGCGACGAGGACATCCTCAGCCTCGGGGAGGATGAGCTGCGCCGGCTCCGCGGCTCTCTGGTGTCGTACGTTCCGCAAGACCCGGCGTCGTCACTCAACCCGGCGCTGCGGATCGACGTCCAGCTTCGCGAGGTGCTGGAGGCGCACAGCTCGGAGAGTGGCCACAAGCACGACGAGCGCATCGCCGAGATGATGCGCGAGGTCGCCCTGTCAGACGACCCGAAGTACCTACGCCGCTACCCGCACGAGCTCTCAGGCGGTCAGCAGCAGCGGGTCGGTCTCGCCATGGCGTTCGCGAACCGCCCCCGGCTCATCGTGCTCGACGAACCGACCACCGGCCTCGACGTCACCACGCAGGCCACCGTGCTTTCGACCGTGCGCGAGCTCGCGGCCGCGCACCAGGTCGCTGCGCTCTACGTCAGCCACGACCTCGCCGTCGTCGCGGCCCTGGCCCGTCGGGTGGCCGTCATGTACGCCGGGCGGGTGGTCGAGCTTGGCCTCGCCGAGGAGCTGTTCGAGTCCTCGGCCCACCCGTACACGCGCCGGCTGGTCGGCGCGATCCCGCGACTCACCGGCGGTCGCAGCCTGCTCGGCATCCCCGGGCATGCACCCTCGCCGGTTCGGCCTCCCCCCGGTTGCGCCTTCGCGCCGCGGTGCACGATGCACATCCCGGAGTGCGACAAGGAGGTCCCGCCGCTGATTCCGGTGGGCCCAGTGCACAGCGCCCGTTGCATCCGGGCACTGGAGGTGGTGACGCAGAAACAGACGAAGCCCGGCAACCCGCTCGACGTCGCGCAAGGCGACGCCGACTCCGCCGTCCTGACGCTCGAGAACGTCGTGGCCCGATACGGCAAGATCGAGGTGCTGCACTCCATCAGCCTGCAGCTCGAGCACCGCGAGTGCCTGGCGATCGTGGGGGAGTCCGGGTCCGGCAAGACCACCACGGCCCGCTCGATAGCGGGGCTGCACCGGGACTGGATGGGCAGCATCCGGCTCGGTGGCAAGGAGCTGGAGACGTCGGCGAGGTCGCGCAGCACGGAGTCACGTCGCGAGATCCAGTACATCTTCCAGAACCCGTACGGCTCGCTGAACCCGCGCAAGACAATCGGCGAGACCGTGGCACAGCCACTGGCCGTTTTCGGTCTCGCCAAGGGACGAGATGCCGACGACCGGGTGGCGAAGATGCTGGAACAGGTGTCGCTGTCAGCGAGCTACGCCCGGCGCTATCCCGACCAGCTCTCCGGTGGTGAGCGTCAGCGCGTCGCGATCGCCCGTGCCTTGATCTCCTCGCCGTCGATCCTGGTGTGCGACGAGGTGACTTCCGCGCTCGACGTGAGCGTGCAGGCGGCGATCGTCGAGCTGCTGGGCCAGCTACAACGTGACCTCGGCCTGTCCATGGTCTTCGTCACCCACAACCTGCCGCTGGTGCGCTCGATCGCGCAGAAAGTCGTGGTGCTGTCCGAGGGAAGCATCGTGGAGTACGGCGAGACCGCCCAGCTGCTCGCCAGCCCCCAGCAGCCGTACACCCGGCAGCTGATCGCGGACACGCCCTCGCTCGAGACCGCAACGGCTGAGGCTACCCACACCGAGCTGAGACTTCCTAGCTGAGTCGAGACTCCTTTGGCTGAGCTAAGACTCCCTATCTGAGAGGTCCCGGCATGAGTCGGCCCCGGAAGCCCGATGTGCTGATCCTGATGGCCGACCAGCTGGTGCCTGGCGCGCTGCCCTTCCACGGCAATGCGCTCACCCAGGCGCCTGCCATGTCCCAGCTTGCCGACAGCGGAGTCGTGTTCGAAAACGCCTACACCGCCAGCCCACTCTGCTCACCCGCTCGGGCGTCGCTGATGACGGGGCTGCTGCCGTCTCGGACGCACGCCTATGACAACGCCGCGGAGTTCGCCTCGGAGATCCCGACGTTCGCCCACTACATGCGGGGTGCCGGATATCGAACCGCGTTGTCGGGCAAGATGCACTTCTGTGGCCCGGACCAGCTGCATGGGTTCGAGGAACGGCTGACGACCGACATCTATCCGGCGGACTTCGGCTGGACGCCGGACTGGGAGCGGCCGCTCGACCGCCCCCACTGGTACCACGACATGTCGTCGGTCATCGACGCCGGACCGTGCCTGCGGTCGAACCAGCTGGACTTCGACGACGAAGTCGCTTTCGCTGCCGAGCGGGCGTTGTTCGGCCACATCCGCTCCAACGACGAGCGGCCGTTCTGCTTCGTCGTCTCCTTCAGCCACCCGCACGACCCGTACGCGATCCCGCACCGGTGGTGGGACATCTATCGCGACGAGGACATCGCGATGCCCGAGTTCGGGTACGACGAGGCGACCGCCCACCCCCACGAGCGCCGGCTACGCCACGTGTGCGCGATGGAGGGCTTGCAGATCCCCCCGGATCGGGTACGAGCCGCCCGCCGCGCCTACCACGGAGCCATCTCGTACGTCGACAACCACATCGGCAGGCTGATCGCCGTGTTGCGGGAGACCGGTCGTCTGGACGACACGGTGGTGATCCTCACGAGCGACCACGGCGACATGCTCGGCGAGCGTGGCCTCTGGTACAAGATGAGCTTCTTCGAGGGATCAGCCCGCGTGCCCCTCGTGGTGTCTGCTCCCTCGCGGTTCACGGCGGGTCGGGTGTCGTCGCCGGTCACGACGATGGACCTGCTGCCGACGCTCGTTGGCCTGGCTCACGACGGCGATCTGTCCGGGGTCGTCGGTCGTCTCGACGGTGAGAGTCTCCTGCCGCTGCTGGCGGGTGAGCCGAGCGGACGGGACACAGTGGTGGCCGAGTATCTCGCGGAAGGTGCGATCGCTCCGATCGTCATGGTCCGGCGCGGCAGCTTCAAGCTCATTCACTCACCGGCCGATCCCGACCAGCTGTTCGACCTCTCGGCGGACCCCCTGGAGCGGAACAACCTCGCGCAGGATCCGGCCCACACTGAGCTGCTCGCGGACCTGCTGACTGAGGTTGATGCGCGTTGGGACCTGCAGAAGATCGACGGGGAGGTGCGCGAGAGCCAGCAGCGGAGGATCGCCGTCACGAACGCGCTCGGCACCGGGGACCAGGCGCCCTGGGACTTCGTCCCCCCGTACGACGCGTCGCGGCGCTACATCCGCAACCACATGGATCTCGGCGATCTCGAGACGATGGCCCGCTACCCACCCGTCTCCCGGTCCACAAACGGTCTGACCTCTAACGTTGTTGACGCCGACTGATCCTTGGGGTCCGGGTGGGGGAGACTGGACGGATGCAGCAGCTGTCCTCGTTCGACACCCAGTTCCTCCTCATCGAGAACGCGACAACCGCCGGCCACGTGGGGAGCCTCATCCTGCTGGACCCGGAGCGAGGGACCGGGAAGGCGCTGACCGTCGAACGCCTCCGAGAGGTGCTCGAGCCACGCATGCACCTGGTCCCCCCACTTCGGCAACGGCTGGTGGCCGTGCCGCTCGGGCTGGGCAGGCCGTACTGGGTGGACGACCCGCAGTTCGACATCGAGTTCCACCTTCGGGAGATCTCGCTGCCGGAGCCGGGCGACGACGCGCAGCTGGGCGAACAGGTGTCACGCATCCACGCGCACCCTCTGGACCGGACCCGTCCGTTGTGGGAGATGTACCTGATCCACCGGCTCGAGGGCGGTCGGCAGGCCATCTACACCAAGGTGCACCACGCGGCGATCGACGGCGTCTCCGGCGCCGAGATCCTGACCACGATCATGGATGTGACAGTCGAGCCCAGGGTCGTCGAACCGCCGGCCGAGCTCTGGGATCCTCCTCCGCTCCCCGGCGCCGGCGACCTGCTCGCCAGGGGTCTGCTCTCGATGGTGCGCCAACCGGTGGAGGCCGCGCGGATCCTGCCATCGACGCTCCCGCATCTGGGCGACCTGCCCGGCGCGTCCCTGGTGCCGGGGGCGCAGACGATTGGCCGGATCGGCGACTCCCTGCTCACGATGGCTTCGGCCGGCTCGCGGGGCCGCACACTGGTCCGCCGCAAGATCACGACCCCGCCGACACCGCTCAACGCCCCGATCACCGCGCATCGCCGTTTCGCCTTCGGGTCACTGCCCCTCGACGAGATCAAGACTGTCAAGAACGCGTTCTCCATGACCGTGAACGACGTGGTGATGGCCTTGTGCGCAACGGTTCTGCGCCGCTGGCTTCTCGACCACGACGGCCTTCCCGAGATGCCGATCGTCGTTGCCGTGCCCGTGTCGGTGCGCAGCGACGGAGCGGCTGCCGAGGGCAACCAGATCTCCGTGATGCTCGTCGAGCTCGCCACCCACATCCGCGACCCCTATGCCCGCCTCGCCGCTGTCCAGGCAGCGGTCGCGGAGGCGAAGGAGCAGTTCGACGCCGTGCCGGCGACGATCCTGCAGGACCTCGCCGCGGTGATCCCGACGGCGCTCTCCGGCCTGGCCGCGCGAGCCATCTTCCAGATGGTGAGCATGGGCGCCTACCCCTTCAACCTGTTCGTGTCGAACGTGCCGGGTCCTCAGCTGCCGCTCTACGTGGGCGGTGTCGGGGTGCGGGGGATCTACCCGGTCTCCGCGATCACCGACCTCACCGGCGCGCTGAACATCACCCTGTTCTCGTACGACGGCGCGCTCGACTTCGGACTGATCGCTTGCCGCGAGCTGGTCCCCGACGTGGCCAGGCTCATCGACTACCTCCGCGACGCGCTCGACGAGCTACTCGAACTCGCCACGGCGGGCCCAGCCTGACCACGGCGCCCTCGACGGCACGTCGACGGGTCAGCCTCCGCTCGCCCGCCGCGCGGTGCGCTCGATCCCGTCGATGACGGCCGGCCAGATCGCCGGGGGCAGGTCGTGCCCCATGCCCGGGACGAGTATCAGCTCCGACCCCGGCACCGCCTTCGCCGTGGCCCGTCCGCCGGACACGTGCACCATCTTGTCGGAGAGACCATGGACCACGAGGGTGGGCACATCGAGGGCGCGGAGTGCGGTCGAGCGGTCCGGCTGGGCCAGGATGGCGTTCATCTGACGGAAGACGCCGTCGGCGCTGAGCCCGCGGTCGAACGTCGCCTCAGCCAGGGCCCGCTCGTCCTCCGAGGGCGTGCCGTAGCCCGGTGACCCGATGAGACGCCAGACCGTCTGGGACTGCCGCACATAGCTCTGTTTGTCGGTTGCCCTGCTCCGCATCAGGAGCGGGAAGATCCGGGGGTCCTGCCATCCCACCACCCGTCTGCCTGTTGTCGACATCATCGACACCAGGGAGAGCACCCGCTCCGGATGCTCGATCGCCATGGTCTGCGCGATCATCCCGCCCATCGACACCCCGACGACGTGCGCCCCCGTGATCTCCAGGTGGTCGAGCAGACCTACGGCGTCGCCCGCCATGTCGCTCAGGGTGTACGGCGGGCTCCCGCGCGAGCCTCGCATGAAGGCCCGGACGGCATCAGTTCGTCGTACTCGGCCATCGGAGATCTTGGTGGAGCGGCCGATGTCGCGGTTGTCGAAGCGGATGGCGAAGAACCCACGCTCAGCCAGCTGCCTGCAGAACTCTGGGTGCCACCAGATCATCGGCCCGGACAGGCCCATGATCATCAGCAGTGCAGGCCGGGCCGGATCGCCGAACGTGTCGAAGCAGAGCTCGATCCCGCTGGGAAGACGGGCGATCTGCTCGTCGCTCTGCTCCATTCGTCGACGGCTCCAAGGGGTGAGGGCGATGGTGTTGCTGCCTTCGAGGCTACCCAGCGGGGACCTAGTCGGCGAAGTCGATGTCGGCCACTTGGGAAAGCTTCTTCAGGCGATGCTCGCTGATGATCGAGCGGATCGTGCCGCTTCGGGAGCGCATCACGAGCGAGTGGGTGATGGCACCTCCGTGTGCGTAGCGCACACCGCGCAGCAGCTCACCGTCGGTGATGCCGGTGGCGACGAAGAAGCAGTCGTCCCCGGACACCAGATCGTCGGTGCTCAGCACCCGGCCCAGGTGGTGTCCCGCATCGACGGCACGCTGGCGCTCGTCGTCGTCCTTGGGGGCGAGCCGGCCCTGGATGACGCCGCCGATGGCCTTCATCGCACAGGCGGCGATGATGCCTTCGGGCGTCCCACCGGTGCCCATCAGCAGGTCGATCCCGGTGTCGGCGCGGGCTGCCATGATCGCACCCGCCACGTCCCCGTCGGTGATGAACTTGATCCGTGCGCCGGTCGCCCGGATCTCCTCGACGAGCCCCTCATGTCGAGGCCGATCCAGCACCACGACGGTGATGTCCTCGTTCGAGCCGCCCTTGGCCTTGGCGGTACGACGGATGTTCTCCGCTACCGGCAGTCGGATGTCGACGACGTCCGCTGCCTCGGGGCCGGTGGCCAGCTTCTCCATGTAGAAGACGGCGGAGGGGTCGTACATCGCGCCGCGGGGTGCCACCGCCAGGACCGACACGGCGTTGCTCATCCCCTTGGCGGCCAGCGTGGTCCCGTCGATTGGGTCAACCGCCACGTCGCATGCCGGGCCGGTCCCGTCGCCGACATGCTCGCCGTTGAACAGCATCGGCGCGGCGTCCTTCTCGCCTTCGCCGATGACCACGATGCCGTCCATGCCCACGGTCGTGATGAGCGCCCGCATGGCGTTGACAGCAACCCCGTCGGCGCCGAACTTGTCGCCGCGGCCGACCCACCGCCCGGCGGCCATCGCGGCGGCTTCGGTGACCCGCACCAGCTCCATCGCGAGGTTGCGGTCCGGGGCGTTCGGCGGCCTCGTGGCGTCAGGGAAGGCCTGGGCGCTCGTCACTGAAGGGCTCCTCGTCGTTGGCGATGGCCCGATCGTAACCAAGTCGATGCTCACGCGGGGTAGACCGAGACCTCCGTCGCCTTCACCGACGACCAGATGGCATCGCCGGGGCGGAGCCCGAGCGACGCGAGCGCCGTCGGGGTGATGTCGGCGATGAGTGGCAGCGCAGCGGCGATCTGCACCCGCACCACGTCTCCGTGCGGGGCCAGCGACACGACGGTGCCGGTCCAGACGTTGCGCGGGCTCCCCGCCGGTTGCTCCGAGAACAGGCTCACGGCGGTCGGCGAGAACGACGCGAAGACCGGGCCCGACAGCCGTTCGGCCGCCACCAGGGTCCCGCCCGACGACAGTGTCAGCACACCACCGTCGGCGTCCCCGCGGACCAGGTTGAGCCCGACGAGCGCCGCGACGTGCTGGGTTCGCGGCCGCGCGGCGACGTCTGACGGCGCACCCTCCTGGACGATCCGCCCCTCGTCCACCACGACAAGCCGGTCGGCGATGACCATCGCGTCGAGGGCGGTGTGGGTGACCACGATGCTCACCCCGCGGAACTCCTTCAGGTGGCCCCGCAACATCGTGCGCAGGCTCATCGCGGCGGAGGCGTCGAGGGCTGCAGTCGGCTCGTCGAGCAGCAGCACGCATGGGTCGCTTGCCAGGGCTCGGGCGATCGCGACCCGTTGGGCCTGACCACCGGACAGCTGTCCGGGCAACCGGTCGGCCAGCTCCCCGAGCTCGAGCCGGTCGACCCACTCCCGCGCGTGGCCGGCCGCAGCAGCACGTCGCACCCCGCGCGCCCGGGGGCCGAACGCGACGTTGTCGAGGACGCTCAGGTGGGGGAACAGCAGGTGGTGCTGGAAGACGAAGCCGACCCCTCGACGGTGTGCCGGCACGTGGGTGTCCGCGCCGGCAACCTCGGTTCCGGCTATCACGATCGTCCCCCGGCTGATCGAGACCAGGCCCGCGATGGCCCGAAGGGCGGTCGACTTGCCGGCGCCGTTCGGCCCGATCACGCCGACGACGTCCCCGGGCTCGCCGTCGAGGTCGATCTCGGTCGTGTGCTGCGGTCGCCGTACGGCGAAGTGGGCCGCCAGGCTCATGGTGTGAGACCTGAGATCCAGCGTTCGCGAAGCCCGGCGAGGATGACGACCGACACCACGATCAGCAACAGGCTCAGGGAGATGGCCGACTCGCGGTCGGCGTAGAGCTCGAAGTAGATCTCGCTCGGCATCGTCCGGGTGGTGCCGGGGGAGCTGCCATTGAACGTGATGGTCGCGCCGAACTCGCCAAGCGCCCGGGCCCAGCACAGCACGACGCCCGAGACGATCCCCGGCAGGGTGAGAGGGACCGTTACGCGCCGGAACGTCAGCCATCTGGACGCTCCCAGCGTGGCGGCCGCCTCGTCGAAGCGCGAGTCCGACGCCCGGAAGGCACCCTCGACGCTGATGACCAGGAACGGCAGCGCCACGAACGTCTGGGCGACGACGACACCGGCGGTCGTGAACGGCAGCGTGAACCCGAACGCGTCGTCGAGGTGTCTGCCCACGATTCCGTTGCGGCCGAACGCGAGCAGCAGGGCGACGCCACCGACCACCGGCGGGAGCACCAGGGGGAGCGTGACCAACGCCCGCACGAACGAGCGGCCGGCGAACGAGACCCGAGCCAGGACCCAGGCGAGCGGCACGCCCAGCACCAGGCAGATGCTCGTCGTGGCGAGCGTCGTCTCCAGGCTGAGCCGCAGCGCGGTCGAGGCTCCGGACCCGGTCAGGTCGTCCGGGAGCGACGTCCAGGGTGCGCGCAGCACGACCGCGACGATCGGGAGCACGAGGAGAGCGACGACCGCCGCAATCGCGGGGATCACGAGCCTGGCCGGCGCCCGCCCGAGGAGGCGCTCCCGCTCGGTCCTCATGGGGACCCGAAGCCGGCCTCTTGGAGCACGCGCTGCCCCCCCGGCCCGGTCACCAGCGTTACCCAGTCGTCCGCCGCCGACGCCTCCGCCGAGTCCTTGACCGTGGCGATGAAGTAGGGGTTCGTGACGTTGTCCGTGACCGGGATCCGGATCGCCTCGACCGCAGACCCGGCCGCTGCCACGTCTGTCACGTAGACGATGCCCGCGTCGATCTCGCCGCTCTCGACCAGGGCGAGCGTGCTCGCGACGTCCGGCTCGAAGGTCTTCGGCTCAGCCGAGATGCCGGCGTTCTCGAGCATCTGTGCGGCCGCCGCCCCACAGGGTGCCGACGCGTCGCATGCCACGAAGTCCGTGCTGCCGAGACTCTCGACCCCTGTCACCTTGGCGGGGTTGCCGGCCGGTACCGCGATGACCAGAGTGTTGGTCGCGAACGGGATCGGGTCCGTGGTCAGCTGGCCGGCGTCGGCGACTACCGAGATGCTCTTCTCGTCGGCCGTTGCGACGACGTCCGCGGGAGCCCCGGCGGCGATCTGCTCCGCGAGCGTCGTACTCGAGCCGAACGACAGCACGACATCGACGTCGGGGTGGTCGCCCTCGAACCGTGCCTCCAAGGTCGTGAACGTGCCGGTGAGCGATGATGCGGCGAACACGGTGACCTTCGTCGGGTCGGTGTCACCGCCGCAGCCCACGACGGCGGTCAGCGTGAGGGGGCCGAGTGCCAGGCCGGCAGCGATCCGTCTCACGCGGGCAGCTCGACGACGACGTTCGTTGCCTTGATCGATGCCACGGCGACGACGCCGGGCTCGAGGTTGAGTGCGTCAGCGGCCTCTCGGCTCATCAGTGACACGACCCGGTAGGGGCCGCAGCAAAGATCGACCTGGGCCATCACGGTGTCCCGGACGACCCTCGTGACGATGCCCCGGAGCGAGTTCCTGGCGCTCATGCGCCCGGCCGACCCGTCCGGTGCTCCCGGTGGTCGCGCAGCGACATCCTGCGCGAGTGCCGCGAGAGCGGGGCCCGCCACGCCCGCGTGCCCGTCTGGGGTCGGGCTGGACTCGAAACGTCCCGCATCCGCCCAGCGCCGGAGGGTGTCGTCGCTGACGCTGAGCAATGCTGCTGCTTCCGCGAATCGGTAGATGGTCATGACCTGATAGTACCGCCACTGCGGTCTTATCACGGTTGGCGGACTCCGCAGCTGCGGGTCGTGGAGGGGTCCCGACGGTTCGGGTCGCCAGTAGCGCGACAATGGCGGAGTGACTCAGCCGGTGGAGCAGCCCCGCCGGGGCTACGCCCGCAGCACGGGGGGCCTGGTGGGCGCTCTGATCGCGGTGACCGGCCTCATGGTGGCGCTTTGGGGACTCATGTGGTTTCAGCGCAGTGGCACCGACGACCCCGCGCGGACCGTCGAGTACACCGCTGCGCTGGCCGCCGCCAGGGAGCAGGCGCCGTTCCATCTCGTCGCGCCGGACCCGGTGCCGGCCGGGCTGCGCGCCACGAGCGTGAGCTGGGACGGTGTCGGTGGCCGGGTCTCCTGGCACCTCGGCTTCGTCACGGCGGATGGGGACTACATCGGGCTCTACCAGGGCAACGGTTCGGTCGACGAGTTCGTCGCGGCCAACACGCCGGCGACCCGGGGAGGACCCGTCACCACCATCGGCGGCGCCCGATGGCGGACACTGACAGACACCGGGAGAGGAGAGACCGCGCTGGTGCGCACGGCCTCCGGGGTGACCACGGTGGTGACCGGGACGGCGGATGCGGAAGAGCTCACGGTGTTTGCGGGCAGTCTTCGCTGACGGTTGGCCGGGTGGCCCGACTAGGCGTCGCGGTCGATGGCGGCCTCGAGGCGGGCACGGGCCCCGTCGAGCCACCGTTGGCACACGTCGGCGAGCCGCTCCCCGCGTTCCCACAACGCGACCGACTCCTGGAGAGAGGACCCTCCGCTCTCCAGCTGCTGGACCACGGCGACGAGCTGGTCGCGGGCCGCCTCGTAGCTCAGGAGGCCGTCGGCCTGGACCTCTGCGGCTTGTCGATCCGTGGCCGGCTCGTCGGTATCCGGGCTGAAGGCGCGAGGCGTGTCTGCCGGCTCGGACGTCATCGGGTCACCTCGGTCCTGTCGGTGGGAGGGTGCGACGCGACCGATGCGACGGTGACCCGGAGGCTTCCGGCGGCCAGCCGTGCCAGCAGGTCGTCTCCCGCACCGACCTGCGCCGGATCGGTGACGACCCGTCCGGACCCGTCCTGCAGCACGCTGTACCCGCGCCGCAGCGTCGCAAGGGGCGACAACCCACGCACCTGGGCGAGGTGATGGCCGAGCTCGGCAGCGGCCCGCTCGAGCCGCTGGTCGAGGTGCCGGCGGGACCTGCCGCGCAGGTCGTGGACCGTCCGCGCCTGGTCGTCGAACATCCGGTGCGGGTCGGTCAGCACCGGGCGCGACCGCGTGCCGTCGAGCCCGCGCTGCTGCTGGTCGATGATGGCCCGCAGGAGAGACGTCGATCTGGTCCGCATCGCGTCGATGCGCGCAACCTCCTCCGCGACGTCGGGCACGACGCGCTTCGCGGCGTCGGTCGGTGTCGACGCCCGAACATCGGCGACCAGGTCCAGCAGTGGCTGGTCCGGTTCGTGCCCGATGGCGCTCACGACCGGTGTGCGGCACCGCGCCACCGCACGCAACAGACCTTCGTCGGAGAACGGCAGCAGATCCTCCAAGGCCCCACCGCCCCGGGCCACGATGATCACCTCGACGTCAGGGTCCTTGTCGAGGACACCGATGGCCTCGATCACCTGACGGGCCGCGTCGTGGCCCTGGACCACGGCGTACTCGACCCTGAAGACGACGCCGGGCCAGCGCTTGCGCGCGTTGTCCAGCACGTCGCGCTCCGCGGCCGAGCTGCGTCCGACGACGAGTCCCACCTCGCGGGGCAGGAACGGCAGCGGGCGCTTGCGTGCCGCGTCGAAGAGACCCTCAGCGGCGAGCAGCTGCCGCCGCTGCTCGATGCGCGCCAGGAGCTCGCCAACCCCCACCGGGCGGATCTCGTCGGCCACGAGGGACAGCGTTCCGCGCGGCACGTAGTACCGGAGCCTGGCATGGATCACGACGCGGGCACCCTCGGTGACCGGAACCGTGAGGGAGTCGAACACCGAGCGCGAGCAGGTCACCTTGACCGAGACCTCCGCCACCGGGTCCCGGAGGACGACGAAGACGGTGGCGGTCGACGGCCGTCGGGTGAGCTGCGCCACCTGTCCCTCCACCCACACCGGGCCGAGCCTGTCGACGTAGCCCGAGACCGCCTGCGCGATCACCCGCACCGGCGCTGGCTTCTCGTACGACGTCTCCAGGGCCACGGCCCGACTCTAGTGGCCGGGACGGAGCGCTGGCGCGACCCGATTCTCCGAACCGCCAATCCGTACTAGGTCCTGGCGGCGAATACTGAGAGATTCGGCAAAACGCGCACGCTCCGAGACAGGGCAAGCAATACTGGCCTCACAAGCTCGAGGGGGGTAGTCATCGACAAGGGTCATGAGGGTTTTTGTCTAACGGATCAGTTCTTCTACGACTCGCCCACGCTCGCGCGCGATGACGACGTCGACTTCGACACGGCGCAGGTGCCGGTGCCGGTCGGCTGGACGAGAGAAGAGCTCGACGACTGGCTGGTCTACACGCCGAACGACCTGCACGTCCCGCTACAGGGCTGGAAGATCCATTCCTCCGCATCCCTAGCCGACGCTGAGAAGATCCTCCAGGTCGTCTGGGACTACTGCATCCCTCGCGGCATCGCCTTCAAGTTCGTCCGGAGCTCCCAGCTTCTCCTGCTGGCCAACGGCAAGTATGCACACCGCGGGTCGAGTGGAAAGTTCGTCACGATCTATCCGAGTGACGACCTCGAGTTCGAGACGATCCTCACGGAGCTCGGCGTGGCGCTCGCCGGCTTCGAGGGGCCCTACATCCTGAGCGACGTCCGCTGGGGCGACGGCCCCCTCTATGTGCGCTACGGCGCATTCGCCGAGCGCTACTGCCTGTCGGAGTCCGGAGACGTGACGCCGGCCATCGAGGACGCGTCCGGCGAGCTGGTCCCTGACCGCCGCGGCGCGACGTTCTCGGTGCCGTCCTGGGTCACCGTTCCCGGCTTCCTCGAGCCGGCGCTCACCGCTCGCAGCGCCGCGGGACTCGGCGATCTGCCCTACCGCATCGAGCGTCCGCTCCACTTCTCCAACGGGGGCGGTGTCTACGCCGCCATCGACACCAGGACCGACGAGGCGGTCGTGCTCAAGGAGGCCCGCCCGCACGCGGGCCTCGCCATCGACAAGACGGACGCCGTGGCGCGCCTGGAGAACGAGCGCGACGTCCTCGAACGGCTCGCCGGACTCGACGTGGTGCCCGGGGTCCGTGACTACTTCACGCTGGGAGGTCACCACTTCTTGGTGATCGACTTCGTCGAGGGCGTGCCGCTCGGAAGCACCATGGCCGACTGGTACCCGCTGGTCCTCCTGGGTGACGACCGACCCTTCGCCGCCTACACGGACTGGGCGGTCGAGATGCTGGGGCGGGTGAGAGACGCGGTCTCGCAGGTGCACGCGCAGGGCGTCGTGATCGGTGACCTGCACCCCAACAACATCCTCGTGGGCACCTCCGGCGAGGTTGTCCTCATCGATCTGGAGATCGCCACCGACGTCACCGCTGGCGTGAGGTCGCCGCTGGGGGATCCGGGGTTCGCGGCGCCCAGCGACCGAATCGGGTTCGACATCGACGAGTACGCCCTTGCCTGCCTAGAGATGTCGATGTTCCTGCCCCTGACCGAGCTGTTCAACCTGGATGAGAGCAAGATTGGGCAGTTCGCCGACGAGATCGCGGCCACCTTTCCCCTTCCCCCAGGTTTCCTGGAGCGTGCGGTGGGTGTCATCACCGAGAGGTCGGACATCGAGGCAGGAGCCTCTCCTGCTGCGCCGGCCTGGCCCACTGGCGACGTAGCCGCTGCCTGGCCCGCCCTGCGGGAATCCATGACGACGGCGATCCTGGCCAGTGCGACTCCGGAGCGCGACGACCGGCTCTTCCCCGGAGACATCGCCCAGTTCGTGTCCGGCGGGCTCAACTTGGCATACGGGGCTGCTGGTGTGCTCTTGGCCCTGCACGCGACGGGCGCGGGTCGTCACCTCGACCATGAGGACTGGTTGGTGAGCCGGGCGTGCAACCCCACACCGGGCTCCCATCTCGGCTTCTACGACGGGCTCCACGGCGTCGCCTACGCGCTGGACTGCCTGGGGCGGCGCCACGACGCCCTGGAGGTGCTGTCCATCTGCACGCGAGCGCTCGAGGGGGTCTGGGAGGATCTCGGACCCGACCTGTTCAGCGGGCGGGCCGGGATCGGGCTCAACCTCGCCCACTTCGCCCACATCACCAACGACCCCATGCTGTGGGCGGCCGCGGCCGAGGTGGCCGAGAGCATCGCTGACGGTCTCGGGGAGGTGGCGGACGTTCCCGTCCTCAGCGGCAAGGGCGGTTCGCACGCCGGCCTGCTCCGCGGCTCGACAGGGCCCGCGCTCCTCTTCATCCGGCTCTACGAGCACTTCGGCGACGAGCAGCTCCTCGATCTGGCGGCGGTCGCACTGCGTCAGGATCTGCGCCGGTGCGTCGTACGCGACGACGGTGCCCTCGAGGTCAACGAGGGCTACCGCACGATGCCGTACCTGTACGACGGAAGCATCGGGATCGGGATGGTCATCGACGAGTTCCTGGCCCATCGTCACGACGACGACCTTGCCGAGGCCTCCGCCGCCGCCCGCGTCGCGCCACTCGCCGACTTCTACATCGAGCCGGGGCTGTTCTCCGGTCGCGCGGGCATGATCGCCTATCTGTCTCGCAACCGGGCGACGAGTACGGAGGCCGACTCGGCAGTCGTCGCCTCGCACATCAGACGGTTGGCGTGGCACGCGGTCGGGTACGGCGGCGGCGTCGCCTTCCCCGGTGACGAGCTGATGCGGCTCTCGATGGATCTCGCGACCGGCACAGCCGGAGTCCTGTACGCCGTGGGGGCTGCGCTCCACGACGCACCGGTCTGCCTCCCCTTCCTCGGTTCGCCGTTCGCGAACCGATCAACACGCACAGAAGGAGGTGAGTGAAATGGCACTTCTCGACCTTCAGGGTATGGAGATCGACGAAGACACAACCGCACAGAGGCGTAGCCGGCGTAGTCGGCACCGTCGTCGTTGCGGAGGTGGCGGCGGAAGCCGGCTCAGCCTGCTCGCATGCTGACGGTTTCCTAGCGATCGGCGGCTGTCGCGGTGCACAACCGGGGCAGCCGCCGATTCAGGTGAGAGGGTTGCGTGGTGAGCACCAGCACGTCCGGTGAGGCGGCGCACAGCTCGCCGACCAGGTTGCTCGCGCGCGTGGGCCGGCGCGGCGGCGCGTGGGTCGTCGTCCTCGCCGTCAACGTCGTGGTGCTGACGATTGCCGAGACGGCCCTGCCGACCGTCATGGGGCGGACGATCGACGATGTCATCGACCGCCAACCGACCGGCTACTGGTGGTCCTGGACCGCGCTCGTCATCGGTGTCCTCATCCTCAGTGATGTGACCGACGAGCTGGGCTCGACGGCTGCGGCCGCGCGATCGACGTCGTGGCTGCGCCGCACGACCGTTCGGCATCTGCTGGGGGCCCGGCTCGGGAGCGTCGAGCGCCTTACGCCCGGGGAGCTCGCCACCCGGCTGGTAGGAAACACCGAGGATGCCGGCGCCGTCGGCCCCGACGTGGTCAACGGGATTGCGTCGATCGTCTTGGCGTCTGCCGGCGTCGTGGCACTGGCGCTGATCGACCCCTGGCTGTGCGTGACGTTCGTTGCCGGCCTGCCGATGCTGACATTCATCTTGTACGCCTTCGCGAAGGACTCGAGCGCGCTCAACGCCAGCTACCTGGAAACGCAGGGTGTCATCGCGTCCCGGCTGGTGCAGGCGCTTCAGGGTGCGCGCACGATCGCGGCGGCGGGAACCGCCGAGACCGAGACCCGCAGGGTGCTGGCGCCGCTCGAAGACCTGCACCGCCAGGGCAAGGGCGTGTGGCGGGCTCAGCGGCGCGTCACCGCCCAGGACACCCTGCTGGTGGCGCTGCTCGAGATCGCCGTGCTTGCCGTGGCCGGCATCGAGGTCGGCCGCGGCCGGATCAGTCCGGGCCAGCTCTTCGCCGCCAGCCAGTACGTCGTCCTCGCGGCGACCTTCGGCTCCGCCTCCTCTTCGCTGGCAGGACTGATCCGCGAGCGCGCCGCGGTTGCCAGGGTCGGCGATCTCCTCGACCTCGCCGCGGTCGACTACGGCTCGGCTGCCCTGCCACCGGGTCCGGGCCGGCTCGAGCTTCGTCAGGTGACCCGGCGGATCGGCGAGCGGGTCGTGCTCGACCGCATCGACCTCGTCATCCCCGGCGGGTCACTTGTTGCCGTCGTCGGTCGCAGCGGCGCGGGAAAGTCCCAGCTTGCGCGGGTCGCCGGGCGTCTGGTCGACCCCGACGAGGGTGTCGTGCTGCTCGACGGCGTACCGCTGACCGACCTGGACCGGACTTCGCTTCGCGAGGCCATCGGATACGGGTTCGAGCGGCCCGTGCTCTTCGGTGACACCGTCTCCGACACCATCGGGTTCGGCACTCATCGCCCCCCCGACCATGAGGTCCGGACAGCCGCCCGCCAGGCGCTCGCGGACGACTTCATCCGACACCTGCCCGACGGCTACCGGACGCCGTTGGGGCGGGCACCGATGTCAGGTGGGGAGGTCCAGCGGATCGGGCTGGCCCGGACGTTCTCGCATGCCAGCCGGGTGATGGTCCTGGACGACGTGGCAGCCAGTCTCGACACCGTGACCGAGCACGAGATCAGCCGTGCGTTGACGGACGCGCTCGCGGACCGGACGCGGATCCTGGTGGCGCACCGGGTCTCGACCGCGGCTCGTGCCGACCTGGTCGCCTGGTTGGACGACGGCCGGCTCGTCGGGCTGGCGCCCCACCACGAGCTCTGGCGGCACGAGGCCTATCGTGCGGTGTTCGAGGCGGCGCCCGATGGCACGTCGTCGGTGGCCGTCGCGGCCGGAGTCGGCGAGGCGCCGTGACGGCCCAGGTCCGCGAGCTGACTCCCTCGACGCGCTCCGTGCTGGTCGACTCGGTACGCCGACGAAAGCGCGACTTCCGGCGGCTGGCCGGCTGGTCCCTGCTCGAGGCGCTTCCGGTGTTCCTGTCCGGACTTCTGGTGGCGCGTGCGCTCAACAGCTTCATCGCCGACGACCTGGGCACGGGACTGGCCTGGCTTGCCCTCTTCGCCGGAAGCGTTCTCGTTGGCGTCTGGGGCACCAGACAGACTTTTCTCCTGCTGGCCGATGTCGTGGAGCCGTTCCGAGACGACCTGGTGACGGGAGTCGTGCGGGGGGCGATGCAGCGCTCCACCTCGTCTGACGCCTCACCACACACCCCTGACGTCGCCCGTCTCTCCGAGCAGGTCGAGATCGTCCGCGAGGCCTATGCCGCGGTGCTGATGATCACCCAGCAGTTCGTCGTCATCGCGCTCAGCGCCATGCTCGGTCTCCTCGCGCTGGCGCCGGTCGTGCTCCTGCTGGTCGGACCACCCCTTCTCGTTGCTGTTGCAGTGTTCCTGGTGGCGCTGCGGCGCATCGCCAGGTGGCAGCAGGCGTCGATCTTCGCGGACGAGGAGCTCGCCGAGGCGGCCACCCGCCTGGGCAGCGGGATGCGCGATGTCGCCGCGTGCGGCGCGCAGGATATGGTCTTTCGCGATCTGGACAGCTCGATCTCGGCGCACGCCGACGCGACGAGGGCGCTCGGCAGGCTCGACGCGGTGGGCACGCTCGCGATCGCGGTCGGGAGCTGGGTTCCGCTGCTGCTCACGCTCGGCTTCGGCCCTCGGCTCGTTGCCGGCGGCGCCTCTGCGGGGGTCGTGGTCGGAGCGGCGACGTACATCCTGCAGGGCCTCCAACCGGCTCTGCAGACCCTGGTTCACGGGCTGAGCGGTCCGGGCCAGTGGCTTTTCGTGGCTCTGGGTCGGGTCGTGGACACGATGGGACCGACTCCCGAGGCGGTCGCGTCGTCGCCCGATCCCGCGGTCGAGCCTCGCGGTGCCCTGTCGCTGCGATCCGTTACGTTCGCCTACAGCGCATGGGCCGCGCCAGTGGTCGACCGGCTCGAGCTGACGGTGCAGGCAGCTGACCACGTGGCGATCGTGGGCCCGAGCGGCGCCGGCAAGTCAACGCTGGCTGCCGTGATGGCCGGGTTGCTCACCCCGAGCCAAGGTCACGTGCGGCTTGGCGGCGTCGATCTGACAGACCTGTCGCCGTCGGCACTGGCGCGGACCCGGGTGCTGATCCCTCAGGAGGCCTACGTGTTCGACGGTTCGGTGCGGGAGAACCTCGCCTATCTCGATCCCGACGTCTCACCGACGGCGCTCGACGGCGCTGTCGACCGGCTCGGGGCGCGTGGACTCGTCCAACGACTCGGCGGGTACGACGCGATGGTGGACGCCACCATGATGTCCGCCGGTGAGCGGCAGCTGTTGACGCTCGTCCGCGCCTACGTGTCACCCGCGCCGATGGTGATCCTCGACGAGGCGACCTGCCATCTCGACCCGCGTGCCGAGGCTCTCGTCGAGCGTGCCTTCGCTGAGCGTGCTGGGTCGATGGTCGTCATCGCGCACCGGATGAGCTCGGCCCTTCGTGCCGACAAGATCCTGCTCATGGACGGCGCGACGGTCAGGCTGGGCAGCAACGACGAGCTGCTGGCGAGCTCCTCCCTCTACCGGGACCTGGTCGGCCACTGGCGCGGAGACGACGCCGGGACGGCGTGACGGAGCCGGCGGAGTCCTGCACGCCCTGCAGGCACAACGCCGCCCGCCTCCCCCCGACGGTCGCCGTCACGATGGTCTGGTGAACCCTTGGGCGCGTACGGTGGCGTCATCGCGGTAGCGACGATGCGGTGCGCCGCGGACGACCACTCGACGCTGCACCACTCGATCGGCCCGGCGATCGACGCGTTGGCCGGGTCGTTGGCCAAGGGGACGAACTCCGCCGTCGACGGGCAGAACGAGTCGCTCTCCGTCCATACGTCATCGATAGCGGCCGCCGAAGGCGTCATCGGGGTCAACACTCGCAGGTCGTCGCCCGCTGAGAGGCCCTCGACTGGTCCGGGCTTGCGCGGGGGATGGCTGCGCGGGATGCGCAGACGAACCAGGCCTGCTGCGCACCCTACGATAAGAGCATGAACGCCTTCGCGACCGAAGCGACCGCGCGGGACGAGCCCGGCACCACGGCCACCCATCGGGTGCTTCTGGCGGCTCCCCGCGGCTACTGCGCCGGCGTTGACCGGGCCGTCATCACGGTCGAGAAGGCGCTCGACCTCTACGGCTCCCCGGTCTACGTCCGCAAGCAGATCGTCCACAACAAGCATGTCGTGCGCAGTCTCGAGGACCGCGGGGCGATCTTCGTCGAGGAGCTCGACGAGGTTCCAGCCGGTTCGACGGTCGTCTTCTCGGCACACGGCGTATCCCCGGCGGTCCATGCGGAGGCGGCTGAGCGCGGACTCACGACCATCGACGCGACCTGTCCACTCGTCACGAAGGTGCACCAGGAGGCGCGGCGCTTCGCGGATGAGGGGTACCAGATCCTCCTCATCGGGCACGAGGGCCACGAGGAGGTCGAAGGCACGGCCGGCGAGGCGCCTGACAGCATCACCCTCGTCCAGGGTCCGGACGACGTCTCGGGACTGGAGCTCGACGACCAGGCCAAGGTGGCGTGGCTGTCACAGACGACGCTGTCCGTCGACGAGACGATGCAGACGGTGGGCAGCATCCGCGCGCAGTACCCCAACCTGCTCGACCCGCCATCCGACGACATCTGCTATGCCACCCAGAACCGGCAGCAGGCGGTGAAGGAGATCGCCGACGGCGCCGACCTCGTGCTGGTCGTGGGATCGGCGAACTCCAGCAACTCGGTGCGCCTGGTCGAGGTCGCTCTCGAGAACGGGGCGGAAGCGGCGTACCGGGTCGATGACGCCTCGGAGATCCGAGAACATTGGTTCGACGCGGTGGAGACCGTCGGCGTGACCTCGGGCGCCTCGGTTCCGGAGGACCTGGTCGACGGCGTGCTGGCGTATCTCGTGGACCGCGGCTTCCCGGCGGCGACGCCGGTCCACACCGCCGAGGAGTCGCTGATCTTCGCCCTTCCCCCCGAGCTCCGAAAGGGACTCAAGGCAGCCGCGCAGTTGTAGCGCTTTCGTTGCCTACCGAGTCCGTATGCCCGAAGTGGCGACTCGCGCCGCAACGGCCAACAACGCCACGGCGTAGCCCCCTAGCAAGCCGGGTGCGTGGTCGGCCAGGCCCGTCATGAACGCGACATCGACTCCGTGCCCCGGCGCGAGAGCCCGCGGGTGAGCGAGGGACACCACGGCGATGGCGGCGGCAAACACCAAAGGCGGCAGGACTCCCGCCGTGAACAGGTCCGATCGACGGACGGCCAGCGAGGCGACGAGGCAGATCACCACGAAGCAGAGGTCGAAGAAGAACGTGATCCGGCCGCTCGTGAGCGCCAGGTCGAGCAGCAGGCAGCCGGCGACGACACCCGCGATGGTGGCGATCAGAGCCCGGGTCGGCAGACCGTCGGCTGCCGCCTCGTTGACCCGCTGCGACCAGGACGCCGAGCCACGTCTCCGCGAGTCCGGCGTCGGACCCCAGTCGTCAGCTGGGTCATCCCACTCGTGTCCGGACAGGCTCGGGGCCGGCTTGTGCACCAACAGATCCGACTCAGCCGGCTGGTCTGCGGGTCTCTGCGGTTCGGGACCGGGCGCCCAGGCGTCGCCGTCCCACGGGCCAGCTGCCTCGTGCGCCGAGGTTGTCATGGCCGCCTCCACAGTGGTCGCGATGTCATGTCAGGCTAACCGTCCCGGCCCACCGTGACGGGGCTGCCACGCCGGAGGGCGCTACTCCCCGACGGCCGGGCGAACCCACTGCTCCTGGCCCGCCGGGCCGGTGATTGCCACTCGGTCATCGCGGTCGGCGACGAGCTCTGTGGCCGTGAGGGGCCGCGGGCCATCGCTGACGGAGAGCGGGAGGGTTGGTGACTCCGCCCCGACATCGAGGTCATGCAACCGGCGCGCGCTCACGAAGACCCTCGCCTCGAGGGAACCCACGAACGCGTTGTAGCTCGTGACGGCCGTCGACAGCGATCGGCCTACCTTGTCGAGGTGGCGCCCCGCAACGATCAGCCGGTCGTAGAGATCAGTCGCGGTCCGGTGGATCTCGCGCGCATTCTCGGCCACCGCCTCCTGGCTCCAGGCATAACTGATCGTCTTGAGCATGGCGATCAGAGTCGTGGGAGTTGCCAGCATGACTCCCCTGCGGGCAGCGTCGTCGATGAGTCCGGGGTCGGTGTCGAGGGCTTGGGCGAAGATCGCCTCGCCCGGCAGGAACATCACGACGAACTCAGGGGTGTCGGCGAACTGTCTCCAGTAGCTCTTGCCGGCCAGCGACTCCATGTGCTGGCGAACCTGCCCGGCGTGCCTTCGGAGATGGGCCGCGCGCTCGGCGTCCGTGCGGGCATTGCCGGCTGAGAGGAACGCGTCGAGCGGGGTCTTGCTGTCGATGACGACGACCTTTCCGCCCACCAAGGACACCACCGCATCGGGTCTGAGCACGCCGGCCTCGGAACCCGTCGTCACCTGCTCCTCGAACGTGCAATGTCGGGTGAGCCCCGCCAGCTCGAGGCTCCGGCGCAGCTGCATCTCACCCCAGTGACCCCGCACCTGTGGACGCCGGAGCGCCTCCGCCAGCGTCTGGGTCTCGGCTCGGAGCTCCTCGCCGCTTGTCCGCACCGACTCCACCTGCTGCTTGAGCTGGGCCTGCCACGAGGCCTCATGGCGCTCCAACCCGGCAAGCTGGCTGGACAGCGCCGTCAGAGTCTGTTGCACCGGTGCCACAACGGACTCGGTGGCTCTGAAGCTCGCATCCGCCATCGCGAACACCCGGTCGCTCGACTCGGACACAGCGGACGCCGACAGCGCCTGGAGCTCGGAGCGGAGGTCGGCGTGGCGCCGCCCAGCCTCTCGCTGCCCGATCAGGATGCCCACGCTGAGTCCCGCGACAGCGGCCAGCAGCGCGATGACGATCGTCATTTCGTCCATGGCGCGACGATCTCAGGCGCCGCCGACAGTTCTGGGCCGGTCAGGCCAGGCGCGCGGCTTACGACGATGCGCTGGTCTGACCCGGCAGGGGCACGACAGACGATTTCGGGAGAGGTCATCGGCCCCGTAGCCTTGTCCGCCGTGGCCCTCACTCTCGGCATCGTCGGACTCCCCAACGCCGGCAAGTCGACGCTGTTCAACGCTTTGACCAAGAACAACGTGCTGGCAGCGAACTACCCGTTCGCCACCATCGAGCCGAACGTCGGCGTCGTCGGTGTCCCCGACCCGCGGCTGGCCAGGCTGGCCGAGATGTTCGCCTCGGCGAAGGTGCTGCCCGCCACCGTGCAGTTCGTCGACATCGCCGGGATAGTCCGCGGCGCGTCGGCGGGTGAGGGACTCGGTAACAAGTTCCTGTCGCACATTCGGGAGTCCGACGCCATCTGTCAGGTCACCCGCGTCTTCGAGGATGACGACGTCACCCACGTCGACGGCGCGGTGGCGCCAGCCGACGACATATCCACGATCTCCACCGAGCTGATCCTCGCGGACCTGCAGACCGTCGAGAAGGCGCTGCCGCGCCTCGAGAAGGAGGCGCGCCTCAACAAGGACAGGGCTGCCACGCTGACCGCCGTACACGAGGCCCAGCGGGTGCTGGAGACCGGCACCCCGGTGAACGCAGCCGATCTCGACACGTCGCTGCTGCGTGAGCTGATGCTGATGACGGCCAAGCCGCAGCTCTATGTGTTCAACTGTGACGCCGACGAGCTCGCCGACGAGGAGCTGAAGCAGCGGATGCGTGGCCTCGTGGAGCCCGCGGAGGCAATCTTCCTTGACGCCAAGTTCGAGGCGGAGCTCGTCGAGCTCGACGATGACGACGAGGCGCGCAGCATGCTCGCCGAGATGGGCGTCGACGAGCCCGGGCTCGACACCCTCGCCCGCGTCGGCTTCGACACCCTCGGGCTGCAGACCTATCTGACGGCCGGGCCCAAGGAGTCTCGAGCCTGGACGATCAGGCGAGGGGCGACGGCACCCGAGGCGGCCGGGATCATCCACACCGACTTCCAGCGTGGCTTCATCAAGGCCGAGATCGTCTCGTACGACGACCTGATGGCGGCCGGGTCGATGGCCGCGGCCAAGGCGGCTGGCAAGGTGCGCATGGAGGGCAAGGACTACGTGATGG
>JBBJMF010000052.1:0-19254 GCA_037719575.1 Nocardioidaceae bacterium | reverse complement strand
CGACCACGTGCACGTCGACGTCTGGTAGGACAACGCGATCCACGGGGACGCCCGAATCGCGCAAGGAGTATCGCCCGGCTCGTGGGATCACTCTCTGTTGGCGTCCACAAGGCGCCGCGGGCGATCACCGACAACGACCTGGCGGGATAGTCTCCCCGCATCGGTCAGGCTCCGCGCGATTCCGGGTTGCTGACAGAGGCGATGTCGGCATCAGATGGGGTCGAGGAGGGCCTCGTCGCGGCGCGCCAGGATCTCGCGGACCGTCTCTTCGGGAGTCTGGTACGAGGTGTCCAGCCACAGCCCTGTCCCTGGCGTCGCGTCCAGCGCCCTATCCAGGTCCACGATCGTGAAGTCGCCTGGGCGGTAGGCGACCTTACCGATCGCCCGCGTGCGGTCCTTCTCCCGACGAGCGACCACGTCCTTCGACGGCCGCAGTACGACAAGGTGGCGGGGCCGGGTGCGCACGCGATCGAGCCATGCGGTGACGTCGGTGCCGAACACGTTGTCCTGCACCACGGTCGTGAAACCGGCGTCGCAGTACTCGTCGGCGACCATGGTGGCAAGGCGGTAGCGCAGATCAAGCAGCCGACGCGCCTCCGAGCCCTCGCGGTGGCCGGGCTCAGGGTGAACCCACCCGGTCACCGCCCATCGGTAGAACTGGCCTCCGCGCACGTGGATGCCTCGCTCGAAGCTCCCGGCTAGGCCTTCGGCCACGGTGGACTTTCCGGCGGCCTGGACGCCGATCACCAGCCAGACACCTTTGCTCACGGCCATCAACCCAACCACACCCACCAGGCCGAAGATCGGGCCAGGATCATCCTCCCGGCCTCGGGGGCCGCTCGATCACCGTAGCCAGATCTCACCGCCACCGGACGGGAAGGAGCAGCGCAGGTCGTGGACTCCGGGTGCGAGGTAGGCGCCGAAGGGCCGATCGAAGGTCGTCGTAGCGCCAATCTCGAGCACGCGCGGCGGGAAGGGAGGGAAACGGATGGTGATCGTCTTGCCCGCCTGGTTGAATCTGTCAGTGCTGTTGACCACTCTGAGCCGTTGGTCGGCGGTGACGAAAGCGCACCGGGGAGCCGGAGTATCGGGATTGATGGTCAGCACCACGATGCGGCCCGTTGGAGACGCACAGATCCCGGCAGCCGGGTATGTCGAGTCGGGCGGGACCAAGCCGTTGGCGTGCGGTGCCAAGGACCGGCTGGGCTGACCAGGCGGCAAGCTGTCGCGCTGCTCGGAAGCGGTTGGCGCTGAAGGTGTCGAACGAGGTGATGCTCGATGCTCAGCGGCCGGCGTCGTTGAGGAATTGCAGCCAGCAGCCAGTGCGGCGAGCGCGAACACTCCGCACCACATCCTGGTACTCCGCTGCTCGAGCCAGCCCATGACGCTCCTCAGCCAAGTCAGCTCTCTCACCTCTGTTATTGAGACGCATCGGGTCCGCAAGAGGTTGTCCAGCTATGCCAGGAGTTGAACCGGTTGACCGAAGGCGTCCGGATCCCAACCACGGTCAGCGGCGATCCCGCGTCGTCGATGGGGACGGCCAGATCGTGGGTGGCGCCGACGATCTCCGGGACGGACGGCGGCTTCGCTGTCCACCACCCCGCCGACGGTCACGGGCTGAGGCGGGACACGGCAGCGGCGACGCGTTCATCGGTGGCGGTCAGGGCCAGCCGGACATGGCACGCTCCCGCCGTACCGTAGAAGTCCCCGGGAGCGACGAGGATGCCGCGCTCGGCAAACCAGTCCACGGAGTCCCAACCCGGCTCACCGCGGGTGGCCCAGAGGTAGAGCGACCCTTCCGAGTGGTCGATGCGGAAGCCGGCCGCCTCCAGCGTTCCACGCAAGGCAGATCGACGTGCCCGGTAGCGCTCGCGCTGTTCGGCCACGTGGTCGTCGTCGCCGAGAGCCGCGCACATCGCCTGTTGCACCGGGCCGGGCACCATGAGGCCGGCATGTCTGCGGATCTCGAGCAGCTCGGTGACGACCCGCGGGTCCCCGGCGACGAACCCGGCGCGGTAGCCCGCCAGGTTCGAGCGCTTCGACAGCGAGTGGACCGCCAAGACGTTGTCGAGCGACCCGCCGTTGACCTCCGGGTCGAGCACCGACCGCGGTTCGAGGTCCCAGCCGAGCTCGAAGTAGCACTCGTCGACGGCGACGACTGCGTCACGCTCCCGAGCCCAGGCGACGACCTTGCGGAGGTGGCCGATGGGCAGCACGCGCCCGGTGGGGTTGGCCGGCGAGTTCAGCCACACGAGCGGAACGTCGAGCGGTCCGGCGCTGACAGTGGCGTCGCTGGCGAGGACGTCCGCTCCGGCGAGCAACGCTCCGACGGCGTACGTCGGATACCCGACCTCGGGCACGAGCACCGTGTGCCCCAGACCGACACCCAGCTGGGCCGGGAGCGACGCGACGAGCTCCTTGGAGCCGACCGTCGGCAGCACACAGCTGTCGTGGAGGCCCACAGCGTGGCACCGCCGGGTCAGGTAGCCGATGATGGCCGCCCGGAGGTCCGGCGTGCCCCAGACCGTCGGGTACCCCGGAGAGTCGGCGGCGGCACGCAGCGCCGACTGCACCGATGCCGGCGTCGGGTCGACCGGGGTGCCGATGGACAGGTCGACGATCCCGCCCGGATGGGCGGCCGCGTGCTGCTTCGCCGCGCCGAGAGTGTCCCAGGGGAAGTCGGGGAGCCGCGCCGAGACCCGGGGCGGGCGGCTCACCGGGTCAGGCGTCTTCTTGGTTCTGCGGGGAAAGAGCGGCGACGAACGGGTGGTCCTTGTCGATCACACCCATCTTGGCGGCGCCGCCCGGCGAGCCGAGGTCGTCGAAGAACTCGACGTTCGCGGCGTAGTAGTCCTTCCACTTCTCCGGGGTGTCGTCCTCGTAGAAGATGGCCTCGACCGGGCACACGGGCTCACAGGCACCGCAGTCGACGCACTCGTCGGGGTGGATGTACAGCATGCGCGAACCCTCGTAGATACAGTCGACGGGGCATTCATCGACGCATCCCCGGTCCTTCAGATCAACGCACGGCTGCGCGATGACGTACGTCACCTTCGACCTCCTCGACTGTGATGTGGCGCCCCCACGGCACCTGGCACCTCCTAGTATCTACGCCAACCCCGTCCGAGCCGAACCCAGGGCGGGCCGACCACCCGAGGAGTGACATGGGTCACGAGGATCCGCCGATGGGCCAGCGGGTGATCGTGCGGAGCCGGGTTCCCGGCGAACGCGGGCCGTCGGGCGGCCCCGCGATGACGGACGTGGTCGGCGTGGTCGAGCTGCTCGACGAGCGGCAGATCGTCGTACGACGCACGGACGGCACGGCTCGGACCGTGGCACGGGGCGACATCGTGGTGATCAAGCCGGTGCCGCCCCCACCGCCCCGCCGACGTCCCCGCAAGCCGAGCGAGTGACGCTCGGGCGCACGCCGACACCCACGACGCGCAGGCACATCAGGCACCCGACCCCCAGAACTCGACGTGGATCATGGCTCGCTCGGGACCTGCGGCCACCACCCAGCAGCGGATGTAGACCGGACGGTCGGAGGCGTTGCGGAAGCCGAGGTCGTGCCCCACAGGAGACACGGCCGGCCAGCGGGTGATCGTCATCTGGGCACGCTCGGCAGCGGTCTGGGTCGCCTGACCGAGGGGTGACGTCACCGTCGCGGCGTTGGCCGGCCCCACCTCCCGCACAAAGCTGAAGTCGGCGCCTGGCAGGACGATGGTCTCGTCGAGGTTGCGTGCGGCCAGCGCCAGAGCGCCGGCGAGCCGCGTATCCGCCGTTGCGGACGCCCCGCCGAGCTGCCTTTCGATGGACAGGGCCCGGGCGTCCGACGTCGTGAGATCGGGATCGGCGACGGTCACGGCCCCGGTGGCGTGGCGAGAGGTGCTCCTCGTCGCCGCGGCGAGGACGGCGTCGGCCCACGCGGCCTGCTCGACCTGGATGCCACGCCGGCCGGCGACGACGGTGGGGCTGCCGTCCCGGAAGACGACCTGGGCCTCCACCGGGCGACCCGGCAGGGACCGCAGCACGTCTCGGGTGTGGAAGTGGAGCACGAGTGGCACGATGCCGATTCGGAACTGCCCATCGGAGCGCGTGATGCGAAGGGCCGGGGTGAACTGCTCGGGGGTGACGGTCAGGGGATGTCCACCCAGGGACACGACGACCGGTCTGCTCACCGCCGGCCGCAGCGTCTCCTCGACGAAGGCGCTCGCCGCGGCCACGTCGACTGTCGGCGGTACGGGCAGCAGGCGCAGCGCAACGAAGGACTGTCCAGCGCTCAGGGCGCGGGCAGCGGCGTCCGCCGCAGCAGAGACGTCGAGGCGTCGTCCTGGATGGCCCTCGCGCACAACCGGCCGCGCCGCTCTGATCGTCACAGTGGAGTCGACCGGGTCCTGTCGAACCTGTGCCGCGAGGGGCGCCAGAGCACGGGCCAGAGCCGTGGCGTCCGCGCGGAACACCGGGTCGACCTCGCCACCGCCTTCGACCACCTTGAGCATGTGCGCTGGGTTCCAGTCGGTGCCCCCCATGGCCTCGTCCAGCGTTGCTTCGACGTCTAAGGACAACCCGGCCGCCTCGGGTGTGAGCCGGACCGAGCTGCCGGCCACGGTGAACCGCATCGGCTCCGTCAGCCGATCGCTCATCGCGCGCGCTAGCTCGGCACTCGCCTGATGCCGGCTCATCGACCCGACCGGCACCCCCGCGATCGTCGTACGCGCCGGCACCTTGTCGCCGGCCGCGACGTAGCCAACGGCGTAGACGGCACCGAGCGCAACCACGAACATCAGCAGGAAGATCACCAGGAAACGCGCATCGTGCGTCTTCGGGAGGTCGTCGACATAGACCCGCCGTCTCGACCACCGCATCAGGAGCGGCCCCCTCCCCACACGGCCGAGCCAAGAGTCGCCACCGTCGCGACGACGAGGAACGCCCAGCCGAGTGCATCGCCGGCGATCACGAAGCTGCCGCCCGACGTGCCGTTGACGACGAACGCCAGCCCAA
Source organism: Nocardioidaceae bacterium (assembly GCA_037719575.1). Classification (GTDB taxonomy): domain Bacteria; phylum Actinomycetota; class Actinomycetes; order Propionibacteriales; family Nocardioidaceae; genus JAWWPG01. The sequence continues at coordinate 14,253 of JBBJMF010000052.1, read as the reverse complement.
CCATCCAGGCGACCGCTGCCGCGAAGCCGTGCGCCCTCGACACGGACCGGGCCAGCAGGACAACCGCCATCGACCCGGCCGCGGCGAGCACGAGTCCGTAGGGCACGGTCACGATGCCCGGCCGCCAGCACATCCGGGAGACGAGTGCCGCCACGGGGGCGGTCACGAGGGCCAGGGCCGCGAGAGCCACCCCGGCCACGACACCGACACCCCCTCGCGAAGGCGAGACACGGGGAGCCACGCGCACGCCCTCCTCGCGCGATGTCACGTCACGTCCTCAATCCACGCCGGCGAACAGATCACTCTCGCGGCCGGCCTCGCCCGTCGGGTCGGGGACAGCGTCGCCCTGGACCAGCCGGTAGCTCTCGAGACTCCACACCCGGTTGCCGACGTTGTTGGACAGCGCGAAGAACGGGCCGTCGACCGTGATCTGGGTGGCGTGCGCGCGCATCGCCGCCAGCTTGGCCTCGATGAACTCGTGGCCGTCGATGTCGGTCGTCACGAGCTCGTCGGGCGTGACGAACGGCGGGAGCGGGCCGTCCGGGTCCATCCCCTCGAACGTCGTGGTATCACCGGAGGCGCGCAGCGCACGCAAACCTTCCCGCAGCCTGCCCTCGGCCATCGCGTTCCAGTAGACCTTCTGCACCCGCCAGGGCTCTCCGAGGTCGGGCCGGTACGACGAGATGCCGGCCAGCTGCGACCCGTACATGGCAACCCGGTGGGCCTGCACATGGTCGGGGTGGCCATAGCTGCCGTACTCGTCGTACGTGACGAGCACCTGCGGGCGGACCTCGCGGATGACGCTCACCAGCAGGTCGGCCGCCTCGCGGAGATCGGCGGCCCAGAAGCTGTCCGGCCGCACCGTCTCCGGCACCATCGCGCCCCCGTCGGGCGAGTCCGACATCCCGGTGTCCCGGAAGTGGCCAGGGCCGCCGAGGAACCGGTGGTCCGCCACCCCGAGCAGGGTCATCGCGTCGCCGAGCTCGCCGATCCGGTGCCGGCCGAGACCGTCCTCCCGGTCGGCGGCCAGATGTGCCAGCGAGTCGACGAGCACCTCACCCTCCTCGCCGAGGGTGCACGTGACGAGGGTGACACCGACGCCCTCGCTGGCGTACTTGGCCATCGTGACGCCGTTGGCGATGCTCTCGTCGTCGGGATGTGCGTGCACGAGGAGCAGCCGTCGAGCTGGGAGTGCTTCCGGAGCCATGACGCCTACCCTAGGCGGCGGGAGCTTTCCGAGCCCAGCAGCCCGGCCGCGCCTGTGGACCCGGGTGGGCTGAGGATCCCGGGATCCTCAGCCCGCCCACCTCGCTACGGAGTTCGGTGCCTCAGCGGGGGAACAGCGGACTGTTGGGCTGGCACACGAGGCCGTTCGCGGGAAGGCGTCCCGACACCAGGTAGGCGTCCCACTTCGTCTTCGCGCACTGGCTATGTCCCAGAGCACCATGGCCCCACGTGTCGACCGTGAACATCACCGACCCCGGGAACAGCTTGTTGACCGCGCGGGCCCCGCTGATCGGGGTCGCGGGATCGTGCGTGTTGCCGGTGATGAGGATCGGGTGGGCTGTGTTCGTCCGCCACGGTCCACGGAAGGCGTCTGCTGACGACCCCGGCCAGTTGACGCACACCGAGGAGGCCCACGACCAGAGGGCACCGAACCCGGGACCTTCCCGGTTCGCGAAGCGGGCCGACGCGATCGAGCGCGACGGGTCGTCGGGGTTGACGCTGTCCGAGCAGGCCACGGCGTGGAACTGAGGGCTGATCCGCTCGCGGGCGGTCTGGACGACGACTGCCGATGACCCGTGGCTCAGATAGCGCGGGGGGATGCCCCTTGACTCGGCGACGGCCCGCTTGAGGTTCGCCCAGGACCGTGCGGTCGCCGCCTCGGCCAGCGGACTGGGCGAGAAGATGAGGCCGTAGAGATCGTGGACGAACGACATGATCGCCGGGTAGTTCCGGGCGTCGTACAGGCCGCCGAGCAGGGTGCCGATCACGTTGGCGTAGGTGATCCGGCTTCCGCCGGCGTGCACGGCGCCGGTGCGCAGCTTTGCGACCACCCGGTTGTACTCGTACCCGATGCGGCCGGCCTGCGGGCAGGCTCGGGGCCCCACGCGGTCGCACTCGGCGAAGGCACTGGTCAGAGCCTCCCAGGAGCCGTACCCGCTGTGCAGCCGGGCCGTGACCGTGTAGCGCTGGCCCAGGCCGAACCGGCCGGTCGTCCACTGGACGGGGTCGAGGACAGCGTCCAGGACCATCGCGCGCACCCGCCCCGGGAACATCGCGGCATACGTCGTGCCCAGCTGGGTCCCGTAGGAGATGCCGTAGTAGGTCAGCATCGGGTCACCGACGGCCTGCCGGATGAGGTCCATGTCGCGGGCCGTGTCAGCGGTGCTCATGTGGTCGAGGACGGCGTTGCCACCATCGGCGCACAGGGCTCGGACGGCGTCGTCGAACGTCAGCCACTCGTCGATCTGGCGGGGGCTGCGAGGAAACGCCTCGGAGGGCCGGGGCGGCAGCGCAGGGTCACCCAACTGGGAGGTGCAGAAGACCGGCGTACTGCCGGCGATGCCGCGCGGGTCGACCCCGATGACGTCGAAGCGCTGCCTGACCGGGGCGCCCAGGAGAGCCGCCGCGTACGGGACGAAGCCCGCGGCCGAGCCGCCGGGACCGCCTGGGTTGACGAACAGCGACCCGATCTTCTCCGCCGGCAGGTCCGCCGGTCGCTTCACCAGGTTGAGGGAGATCTTCGCGCCGTTCGGCAGGTCGTAGTCAAGTGGCACCATGGCCGTCCCACAGCGCAGGCCGGGGTTGTCCGCGCAGACGTGCCAGGAGATCTGTGGCACCGGCGCCTGGACCTCCGTCGAGGATGTCGCCCTCGTGGCACCGTCGTTTCCGCCGGATGGTCGGGCCTGCGCGGCCTCGATCCCGGCAGTCGTCAGCAGCAGGCAGCTGCTGGCGGCCACGACGGCCGTCACGGACCGCCGAATCTTCGAGTGTGACCAGCTCATCGCATTTTCCTTCGGGCCTCGGCGACTGTGGAGTCAGGGGCTGGGCCGGCGAGAGAAGGCGACTGTCTGATTTGTCACGTCGGCCTGCCCCACGCGGCACCTGTCCCCTCAGGTAAGTTTCCCTTAAGACAGTGGAGTGCACCATATCATATGGCGCCATACCGGGGCGTGCCCTAGGAAGGCAGCGAATGTCAACCGGAATCATGGGACCCGGGCGTGCCCGAGTCGAAGGGAAGACGCTCCGGGGAGACCGTTGGTGGGTCATGCCAGCGACGACGTTCGTCGTCTTCGTCGCGTTCATCATCTATGCCACCTGGCGAGCCTTCGCCGGGAGCGACTACTACTCGGCGCCTTACATATCACCCTTCTACTCACCCTGCCTCACCGACGACTGCGTATCCGGGTCGTCTGACTTCGGCCAGCCATTCTCGTGGTGGCAGCTCTCGCCTGCGCTGCTCATCCTGGTCTTCCCGCTGGGCTTCCGGCTGACCTGCTACTACTACCGCAAGGCCTATTACCGCGCCTTCTGGCTGTCGCCGCCGAGCTGCGCCGTCGCCGAGCCCCACAAGGGCTACACCGGCGAGACCCGGTTCCCCCTTGTCCTGCAGAACATCCACCGCTACTTCTGGTACGCCGCGGTCGCCGTCACCCTCGTGCTCACCTACGACACGGTGATCTCGTTTCGCAACGAGGACGAGGAGTGGGGGCACATGGGGCTCGGCAGCCTCATCATGGTCGCCAACATCGTGCTGATCTGGCTCTACACGCTGTCCTGCCACTCCTGCCGCCACGTCGTCGGTGGCCGGTTGCGGCACTTCTCCAGGCACCCGGTCCGCTACCGCATGTGGACTGCGGTGTCGAACCTCAACATGGACCACGCCAAGTACGCCTGGCTCTCGCTCTTCTCCGTCGCGCTCACAGACCTGTACATCTACCTGCTCGCCAGCGGGGCCTTCAGCGATCCGAGGTTCTTCTAAGCCATGACCGACATCCCACCGGGCCAAGGCACCTCGGCCGAGAACATGACGACCGGGCCGGACACGACCCGCCATCCCATGACCGGAAACGTCATGACGACTGAGCCCGATGGAGCCCCCCATGGGTTCGAGACGCATGACTACGACGTGGTGGTCATCGGTGCCGGGGGCGCTGGACTGCGCGCCGCCATCGCCGCGCACGACGCTGGGGCCAGGACTGCCATCGTGTGCAAGTCCCTTCTGGGCAAGGCACACACGGTCATGGCGGAAGGTGGCATCGCCGCGTCGATGGGCAACCTGTGGCCCGAGGACAACTGGCGGGTGCACTTCCGCGACACCATGCGTGGCGGCAAGATGCTCAACAACTGGCGGATGGCCCAGCTCCATGCCCAGGAGGCGCCCGAACGGGTCCTTGAGCTGGAGGAGTGGGGCGCGTTGTTCGACCGCACGCCCGACGGTCTGATCTCCCAGCGCGACTTCGGTGGGCACCGCTACGCACGTCTTGCCCATGTCGGCGACCGGACCGGTCTCGAGATGATCCGTACCCTCCAGCAGCGGGCGGTAGCCCTGGGGATCGACGTCTTCATGGAGTGCACCGTCACCGAGATCTTCAAGGCCGCCTCCACCGGGGGGGTCGTCCAGGTCTCCGGGGCGTTCGCGTACTGGCGCGAGACCGGCCGGTTCATCGTGTTCAACACGCCGAGCGTCGTATTGGCCACCGGCGGGATCGGCAAGTCGTACCAGGTGACGAGCAACTCGTGGGAGTACACCGGAGACGGCCACGCTCTCGCGCTGCGGACCGGTGCGTCCCTGATCAACATGGAGTTCGTCCAGTTCCACCCGACCGGGATGGTCTGGCCGCCGTCGGTCAAGGGGCTGCTGGTCACCGAGTCGGTCCGCGGTGACGGCGGTGTGCTGCGCAACTCCGAAGGCAGCCGCTTCATGTTCGACCACATCCCCGAGTTCTTCAAGTCCGAGACCGCCGACACGGAGGAGGAGGCGGACAGGTGGTACGAGGACAAGAAGAACAACCGTCGGCCCCCGGAGCTGCTCCCCCGCGACGAGGTGGCGCGGGCCATCAACGCCGAGATCAAGGCGGGTCGCGGATCGCCGCACGGCGGGGTGTTCCTCGACATCGCCTCCCGCCGCACGCCCGAGTTCATCCGGCGCCGGCTGCCGTCCATGTACCACCAGTTCAAGGAGCTGGCCGACGTCGACATCACAGCCGCACCGATGGAGATCGCGCCCACCTGCCACTACGTGATGGGTGGCGTCGAGGTCGATGCCGACACGGGTGAGAGCCTGGTCAAGGGGTTGTACGCCGCTGGGGAGGTGGCGGGCGGCATGCACGGCTCGAACCGGCTCGGCGGTAACTCGCTGTCCGACCTGCTCGTCTTCGGAAGGCGCTGCGGACTCAACGCGGCGTACCACGCGAGACGAACCGCCGACCATCCGCCGCAGACATCGGATGCCGACATCGTGGCGGCAGCCGCCGATGCGCTGGCGCCGTTCGAGGTGGAGGGCGGCGAGAACGCCTACACCATCCAGAAGGACCTGCAGGAGGTCATGCAGCGCCTGGTCGGGATCATCAGAGAGGGCGAGGAGCTCAGCGAGTCGCTCGGCACGCTCGAGGAGCTGAAGGGTCGGGCCAGACACATGGCTGTCGAGGGTCACCGGCAGTACAACCCCGGCTGGCACCTCGCGCTGGATCTCCGCAACATGCTGCTTGTCTCGGAATGCATCGCGACCGCGGCGCTCGAGCGCACGGAGTCCCGAGGCGGGCACACGCGCAACGACTACCCGGGGCCAGACTCGCATTGGGGCGCCAAGAACCTGGTGCTCACGCTCGACCCCGCTGGCCACGTCCACCTCGCGCACCAGCCGCTGCCGGTCATGCCCGACGAGCTCACGACCCTATTTGAGGAGACGACGTAATGGGGTACGACCTGAAGATGCGGGTGTGGCGCGGGGACGCAAGCGGAGGCGAGCTCGGGGACTACACCGTGGCCGTGGAGGAGGGCGAGGTCGTCCTCGACGCGATCCACCGTCTGCAGGCCACCCAGGCCGGTGACCTCGCGGTGCGCTGGAACTGCAAGGCGGGCAAGTGCGGGTCGTGCAGCGCCGAGATCAACGGCCGCCCGCGCCTGATGTGCATGAGCCGGCTCTCCGACTTCGCGTCGGAGGAGGTCGTGACGGTCACGCCCATGCGGGCCTTCCCGGTGATCCGGGACCTGGTCACCGACGTGTCGTTCAACTACGAGAAGGCGAAGGAGGTTCCCGCCTTCGCGCCCGCACCTCCAGACGCCGACGGCAAGCGGCGGATGATGCAGCAGGACGTCGAGCGGGGCCAGGAGTTCCGCAAGTGCATCGAGTGCTTCCTCTGCCAGGACGTCTGCCACGTCGTGCGCGACCATGAGGAGAACAAGCGGGCCTTCTCCGGACCACGTTTCTTCCTCCGCTTCGCCGAGCTCGACATGCATCCCCTCGACACCAACGACCGTCGCCAGCTGGCTCAGGGAGCCGCCGGCATCGGGATGTGCAACATCACCAAGTGCTGCACGGAGGTCTGCCCGGAGCACATCAAGATCACCGACAACGCGATCATTCCGATGAAGGAACGGGTCGTCGACCGGAAGTACGACCCGATCACCTGGCTGGGATCGAAGATCTTCACTCGAAGCGACCGGGCCGAACGTGAAGAGGTCTGAGTCCGGCCGCGGAAGCGAGCGAGATGCCTGACGTGCTGGGCACGGCCGAGGTGGACCGGCTGCTCGACGCCGAGCTGAGCCGGTGGAGCCGCGAAGGTGACAGCCTGATACGGGACGTGGAGTCCGAGACCTTCGCCCTCGGCATCCGGCTCGTCGACTCCGTCGCCGTCGTCGCCGACGAGATGGACCATCACCCGGACATCGACATCCGCTGGACGACCACCACGTTCCGGCTGTCGACCCACTCGGCCGGGGGAATCACGACGAACGACGTGGAGCTCGCGCGGCGGATCGACACGCTGGCGGCACAGCGCTGAGCTTTCGCCCCAACTGACACGTTCCTGAGCGCACCGGGTCCGCGCCGTGGGATGCGTCAAGGGATGCGGGCGACGAAGAGAGGACCTGCTGCGCCTCGTTCATTCGGTCGCAACAGGTCGTTCTCCAGCCGGGACACTCCCGTACCCACCTGCGGGTGGGTACGGGAGTAGGCGGCTCAGCGCGTGACGGTTCTGCCTGACTGGTTGCCCTTCCAGGCCGCGATGGCCGCCACGGCAACGACAGCGCAGATCAGCTGGACGAGGATTCTCAGCCAGTCGATGTTGTCATCGGTATCGGACAGGCCGACGGCGTTCGCCACCAGTCCGCCGACCAGGGCACCGATGAACCCGGCACCGATCGTCCAGCCGATCCCGATCGACTGTCGGCCGGGCAGGATGAGCCGGGCCAACGGCCCGAGGATGATCCCGAAGATGAGCGATCCGATGATGAGCCCGAGCATGACGTTCCTCCATCTAGTTGACGGCGCCTGTCGTCGTACAGCAGAGACTCTGCGCGTGACGTTCTAGCCAGGGGCCTGGCATCTCGTCTCGTTACCCTACCCATCCTGGGCCGAATCAAACGTCTCGCCACACTGATCATCACCTCTCCCTGCTTTCGCACGAACGTGACAGTCAGCGGTTGGACCCTCGGGATCGACCCACGTGGCATTGGCCGTGCTCGGTCGAGGGATCTGGGTCGTGGCTAGGCTCAACCCTTGCCGTCGCGCGCGGTCTCGACTAGAGAGCGTCGAGGAAGGCCAGCACCCGCTGAGTCATCAGCGCCGCCGCTTCCGGGTCGTACGACGACAGCGAGCTGTCGGCGAAGAGGTGCTGGTCGCCGGGATACACGAACAGGTCCGCGCTCTCGGCCTCCTCGACGAGCGCGCGGGCAGCGTCGATGTCGCCCTCGCCTGCGAAGAACGGGTCGCCGTCCATCCCGTGCACCTGGACGGGTACGCCGTCGGGCCAGCCGGACCCGAACTCCGAGGGGGGGACGCAGGAGTGGAAGAGCAGCGCCCCACGCGCTCCCGGCCGCGTCTGCGCCAGCTTCTGCGCCGGCATCACACCGAGCGAGAAGCCGGCGTACACCACGTCGGCCGGCAGCTCCTCGGCTGCCCGGACGGCCCGGTCGAACACCTCCTGGAAGCCGATCTCCCTGGCGAAGTCCTGCCCCTCCTCGATGGTGTCGAACGTGCGTCCGTCGAACGCGTCGGTCGTGTGCACGGTGTGCCCGGCACGGCGCAGCTCCTCGGCGAACGCGAGCATCCCGGGAGTCAATCCCTGTACGTGGTGAAACAGCACTACCTCAGTCATCTCTGGACTCCATTCCTGCGCCTGCTGGGCATCAATGATCCAGCACTCTAGTATGATCCAACAGTGTCGATCAATACCGAGTTCCCGAACTACGACCTCGTGGACAGGATCGTGGTGACGAAACCTGCGGAGCTGCGTGCCATCGCCGACCCGCTGCGGACGACGATCCTCGACCTGCTCCTCGAACGGGCCGCGACGGTGAAGGAGCTGGCCGGTGCCGTCGGACGACCGAAGAGCACCGTGGCCCATCACGTCAAGGTGCTTGTCGAGGTAGGGATGCTGCGCGTGGTGCGCACCCGGCGCGTGCGCGCGATCGACGAGCGGTTCTACGGGCGCACCGCCCGCGTCTTCTTCGTCGGCAAGGTCCCGCTGGAGGAGGTGACCCCGCCGCCGTGGACCAACTATCTTGCCGACGCTGCCGCCGAGTCCATGTCGGCCTACCATGCCGACCTGATGTTCGCCCTGCTCCGGCACGCACGGATCTCTCGCCACCGGGCCGCGGACTTCTGGGAGCGCGTCGACCAGGTCGTCCGGGAGTTCAGCCAGCTGCCCCGGCAGGGCGAAACGGTGTACGGCCTGGTCGTCGGCCTCTACCCGACCGACTACCCGACCCTGCCCGAACCACGGCTGGACGACTAGCGGCCGGCGACGCACACCTCGACCGGCAGGGTGAATCCGGATCCGACGTTGAAGCGGAAGCACTTTGCTGCGGCGGGTGGGGACGGACCCTGGTCTTGTCCAGGCTGGGCGGCCCCATTGTGGGTCCCGGAACCAGGTCTGGCGATGACACGTCCTAGGGGTATGCGCGACGCTCTTGTACTCGTGATGTCGATTGTCTTGACTGGGTGTGGTGGCACGGAGGGCGTTGAACGCAGCGACGGCTCTGGGGTCAACGTGGTCACGACGGTCGACTCTGGTTGCCCGGTTGTGCGGATAGGCAGCGTCTGTCCGACTCGCCCTGAAGCGGCGAGAGTGACCGTACGGCGTGTCGGCTCGACCGGCTTTGTCACGAAAGGGGCAACCGGTGCAGACGGCAGGCTGCGGTTATCGCTGGTTCCGGGGCGTTATGTGCTCCGGGTCACCGCTATGGACCCCTTGCCGATGCAGCGACCGCAACGCAGATCGGTCGTGGTGCACCGCGCGGCGTACACGCAGATCAACATCCGCTTCGACTCCGGTATCCAGGCGCCGACACGGAGGCCTCTCCGACGGAATGACACCTGACCAGCACCGGCGGACTTGGCGTCCGGCACTGTCGCGGCTCACGGTTGGAAGGCGAAGTTACGCGTCAGCCAGTTCGCTGCGTTCGGGGCGAGGCGCCCATCCTTGTTGTACTGGCTCGTGCCGTAAACCACGCCGGTTGCGGCGGTCGCCGATGCTGCCGGGTCCGGAGTGGCGGCCGCGTAGTCGCCCCACCGGCACGAGTCGCCAGTGTTCGGGCAGGAGAAGTCGATGTTCGGCCCAGCGGAGGTGACGACGGTGGTGGGGGCTGACTGCGCGCCCGCACCGACCTTTGACACCACCTTGATCGCTGGGAACGTCGTGGACGAAGAGGTGTTGAAGTTCAGCACCATGCTGTCACCGAACGCCTTCGTCCTGCCCTGCACCTTGCGGTCGGGAGACACTGCCCCGTTGAAGTTGAACAGCGACGAGCTGGTCACCTTTCCGCTCTGGAACAGCGTCTTGCCGACCGGGTCGATCTCATACCAGCGGACCTCCGCGCCAGCGCCACCTTGGGTGGTGTGTTGAGTCCAGAGCCCTACCTTTCCGCTGCGCAGCGGGTCCACGGCGGAGACGGCCTGCGTGTTACGAGCGTCAGAGGTGTCGAGCAGCCGCGTCGTGCCCGACTGCGGGGCGTTAGGCGCGACGGTGTACGACGCTACGGCGACATTGGAGCCGTTGCTGATCACCGCTGCCCCGGTTGTGGTGTTTCGGGTGACCTTGAAGACGCTGAGGAGACTGGCCGGGAGCGAGATGGGGCGGGCGACGACCCACCCTGTGCCGCTGGTGTCGGTCTGGTTCGCTGGCACGGGGGTGAATGCGGGGCTGCCGTCGGCGTTCTTGATGTCGGGCTTGATGGTGACGCCAAACGTGGTCGGATCGGGACAGGTAGTGCCAGCTGCCGGCTTGGTGATCGCGATGATGTCGGAGCCGGTGAACGTGTTGGGACTGAACACATTCACGCCGAGCACCCAGAAGTCCTTGGTGTCCCCCAGCTTCGGGTAGTCAGGGAAGTCAGTGAAACCGTAGGAAAGTACGTATTGGCAGAAGTCGGCGGCGGTGCTGGGACTGGCTGTGGTGCTGAAACCGATCGCGAGGAAGTTCTCGCCACTGGAGGCGATCTGGTCGGCCGCGTAGTAGAAACGCTTGGTGCCGGGATCCCAGATGACCTGCGGGTCGAAGACATTATCGAAGGAACTGGCGCCGACGAGCGTGTTCAAGGTGCCCGTGCCGACCAAGGCGTTGGTGCGGCTGTAGATCCCGTACTTGGAGTTGACCAGCTCGATGTAGCGAGTGGTCCCGATGGCCCCGGTTGAGTCAGATGGAACACCGGAGGTGTCGCGGATGCCGGCAAAATTGGCCCGCTGTGTTGGTGTGAGTAGCGAGCTCTTCGGTCCGCTGCGTGTGCTGGAACGAGCGTTTGCGCGGGACTTGGCTCGCTGGTAGGCGGACGGATCAGGCACCAGGTACCCGTATCGGCTCAACGCGCGCTCCGACGCAGTCAGAGGTCGATCGGTTCTGGGACTGGCAACGGCGTGTTGCAGTCGATGACTGGAGGCGGTAGTCGTCGTCCCGGAGTTCGAATGCTGCGCGGTCGCTGACGGAAGCGCCGCCAGTGGAAGCAGGAGCACGATCGAGGAGGCTCCCGAGTATGCGGCGGTACGACGTAGCGAGACCATGATTCCTCCTGGCCCGGCGCCCGGACCTATTATACGGCGGTATATCCGCCTATCTCAGAGGCTAGGAGTCCGCGGAACCCTCGTCAAGCACTTCAGCAAACAGGCTTGGTCAGGTTCACACCAGGCACTCGCCTCCTCGATCTGAGCGAGGAGGCGCAACCTGGCTAGCGGCGGTTGCGGGTCGCCTGCGCTGGCTCGATGAGCACCATGATCGTTGTCGGACCTCCGTGGGAGCCTGAGTCATGGCCTACGACGAAGACCTCGCCGACCGCATCCGCTCCGCGATCCGAGATCAGGTCGGCGTGACCGAGAAGCAGATGTTCGGCGGGCTGGCGTTTCTCGTCAACGGGAACATGGCCGTGAGTGTGAGCGGCCAGGGCGGGCTCCTTCTCCGGGTCGATCCGGGCGAGACAGATTCGGTGGTGCGCGAGGACGGCGTGACCCGTTTCGAGATGCGCGGGCGGGCGATGGAGGGCTGGGTGCGCGTCGATCCGTCCGCCATCGCCTCCGACCGGGAGCTCACCCGCTGGGTCCAGGTCGGCGTGTCCTACGCAGGGTCGCTGCCGCCGAAATAGCGCGGGTCCGTGCAGACGGCACCTGCTGGCGAGCTGGGCACTGAACGAGCTGGGCACATGAACCGGTGCCCCAAAGAAGAGCAGAAGACTGGGCACTCCCAACCACCAACCAGATCCTCAAGAAAGCATCCGCCCGACAACTGCGCCCTAGCCGTCCGTACCCAACGTCACGGTGCCGTCCCTCGTGCCATGCCAATCAGGCGGTCGAGCACGCGGTCGCCGTCCGCCCGCAGGGCGTTGTGCTCGTACTCGTTCGTGACCCACGTGCGCATCGACGGCACCAATGAGGCGGTCTCCTCCGAGAACAACCGGTCGACGTACGCGTCTTGAGCATAGATCGCCGCTGCGCACGGCACCGTGCACGACCGCAGGGCGTCGGCGTCGTAGAGGCGCGGCCAGGCATGTTCTGCGAGCAGATCGGCGGTTTCGCGCAGGGGTGTCAGAAAGTTGTCGTCGTGGAAGTTCCAGGGGAACACGTGCTCGCCGGTGAAGAGCGACACATCGTGGTGGAATTCCTCCGGCATCACCCGGTCTGCGGACCAGCGAGTCGCCTGGCCATCCGCATAGCTCGCCTCGTGGATCACTGCATACAGAGGGTTTCGGCCTTTGAACGGCAGTGCTGCCTCAAGATCCCAGGCGAACGCGGGCGAGTGAGGGTCGCGTTCCAACAGGTAGTGCAGGTGCTCGGCGCCATCGCTCATCCCCAGCACGTTTCCCGCCTGCCGGAACCAGCGGCCGGTCATCGTGCCGTTCGGCAGCGAGATCTCGCCTCCGTCGAAGAGCGCGTGGAGAGCCAGCACCCGGTCTCGATCACCCGGGTAGCGCTGGTAGTAACGGCGGTTCCGCTCGAGCATGGTCGCGTACGTCGCTCGGTAGATGTCGTCGATGGCACGGCCGACGGGAGGCACCCCACCCGTGAAGAACACCTCGCGAAGCCCGTCGGCTGCGACGGAGAGGTAGTTCAGGGCGCAGAAGCCCCCGAAGGACTGGCCGAGGACACTCCACGTCTCGATGCCGAGCGCCCGTCGAATCCACTCGGCGTCCTGCACGATCGCGTCGGCCCGGAACAGCCTCAGCCGCTCAGCCTGATCCGGCGGCGCCAGCTCGGGGAGTACGCCGATCGGAGTTGACCGACCCGTCCCCCGCTGGTCGAGCATGAGCACCCGGAACTCCGAGAGCGCCCGGTCCAGCCAGGACGGTGCGGTGGGACCACGGGTCGGTCGCGGTGCCTCCTGTCCGGGACCTCCCTGGAAGAACACCAGGAACGGCCGGTCGCGGCCCTGCGGATCGGCAACCTCACGGGCAAAGAGCGTGATCCGTTCACCACCCGGGACCGCGTGGTCGAGAGGGACCTGGAACTCGTGCTCGGTCAGCACGAGTCCGGGGGCATGGATGATGGTCGTCATCTCTCGATCATTCCGGATCGAGCCGATCCCGCTGCGCTTCCGCTCCTGTCATCGCCGAGCTGCGTACTGACGAGAGCTTTCGAGTGAACGCGGCAGCCGCGGACCCAAGTACGGGAGCGAACGGACCGTGTTCCTCCCCGCGGCACTCGTGGAGCTGCTCGAACAGCACATCGCCGAGAATGGGACCGGAGCCGGGCTCGAGGAGTGCTGTTCCACGGGCAGACGAACCTTCCGCCGCACCAAAACACCGTCGGCCATCGGTGGCGTACCACACTCAGGAAGGCCCGCGCAACGACGACGCTCGACACGTAAGCTGCAGGCAACCGCGTCTGGACATGACGTCGCGGCGTCGATTGTCACCGCCGGTGGCAACGCGCAGGCCGTTGAGGCGGACCTCGCCCGCCCCGATAGCGTGCCGCGACTATTCGACCAAGCCGAAGAAGCGTTCGGTCCCGTCGACATCCTGATCAACAACGCCGACCATTGGGCCTCGGACACCTTCCTCCCTCCGTCGCTGGCCGAGGGGCTGTCCGGAGGGGGTGATCGGAAGCGGCCGTCCACCGCCGAGGGCTTCGACGCACACGCCGCGTTGACTGTCGGGCAACCGGGCTGATGATGGCAGAGCTGGCGCGACGCCACGTGGACGCCGGTCGAGATTGGGGTCGGGTGGTCAACCTGAGTAGCGACGGCGCTCCTGCCTTCGACGGCGAGATCTCCATGGCGCGACAAAGTACGCCATTGAAGCGGAGAACATGGCACTCATTGCCGAGAGAACTCCGCTGCTGCGGCGGGTCGGCACCCCCGACGACGTCGCCGACGTCATCCGGTTCCTGTGTTCTGACCACGCCAGATGGCTTACTGGACAGGTTCTCTACGTCGGGGGCGGCTGGCGCATGTGGTGAAATCGCCCACCAGCGCCTACTCCCGCTGGATCACAACCTGCTACAACGCCGGCGTCCTCACTCTCGTCGGCATGTGAGGTCGCCTGACCGGGCCATATGTGTGCGCTTCGAGTCGCGGCCACGCGCGCCTTCTGGCCGACCTTGAA
>JBBJMF010000134.1:0-5965 GCA_037719575.1 Nocardioidaceae bacterium | reverse complement strand
CGGGTGATGTTCCAGATGTCGCGGCGGAAGTACACGATCACCGCGAGGATCGCGCCCATCTGGATGACGACCGTGAACGCGGTGACCGCGGGGTCGTCGATCCGCAGGCCGAGCAGCTTCTCGGTGATCGTGAGGTGGCCGGTGCTGGAAACGGGCAGGAACTCGGTCAGCCCCTCGACAATGCCGAGGATGAGCGCGTCGATCAGGTCCACGTCGGTCAGTCTCCTAGACCGCTGGCGTCCAGGGCGGCAGCGACCTGCCTCAGGTCGTCGATTCTTCCCTGGAGGTCGGGAGCGAAGGTCGTGACCGTGAGCGTGGTGACACCGGCCTCCGCGAAGGCGTGCAACCGCTCGGCCACCCGTTGCCGCGGTCCGATCAGGGAGGTCTGGTCGATGAACTGAAGGGGTACGGCGGCCATCGCCTCGCGGTGCTGCCCCTCCAAGTAGAGATCCTGCACGCGTCCGGCCTCCTGCTCGTACCCCATCCGGCAGGCCAGCTGGTTGTAGAAGTTCTGCTCACGCGACCCCATGCCACCGACGTACAAGGCGGCGTACCCGCGGATCGGCTCGGCACACGCGTCGAGGTCGTCACCGAACGACACCGGCACGGTCGCCGCCACGTCGAAGGACTCAGCGGGCGTGGTCGCGCGCTCTCGACCAGCGGCAAGGCTGGTCTGCAAGTCGTCAGAGTGCTCCGGCGAGAAGAAGATTGCCAGTACACCGTCGGCGATCTCGCCGGCGAGCTCGAGGTTCTTGAGACCGACGGCGGCCACGTAGATCGGCAGGTCGTCGCGGAATGGACGCAGGCTGAGCCTGAGGGCCTTGCCCGGACCGTCCGGCAGCGGAAGGGTGAAGAACTCGCCCTCGTGTCGCACACTCTCCCGGGCCAGGGCGCTGCGCACGATCTCGACGTACTCACGGGTGCGCGCCAGCGGCTTCGCGAACCGCACTCCGTGCCACCCCTCGGAGACCTGGGGACCGGACACCCCGAGGCCGAGACGGAACCGCCCATGACTGAGCAGGTCGAGCGTCGCGGCCGTCATGGCGGTCATCGCTGGCGTGCGGGCGGGGATCTGCATCACCGCGGCACCCACGTCCATGCGCTCGGTCATGGCCGCGAGGTAGCTCACTACGGACACCGCGTCAGAGCCGTAGGCCTCGGCGACCCAGGCGACCACGAACCCGAGGCGCTCGGCCTCTTGCGCCAGCGCCACTGTCTCCTCGGGTCCGCCCCCGAGAACGTAGCCCATGCTCACACCAAGCCTCACGGTGCGACCGTAGCGGGCAGTACGGGCGGTGCCGCACTCGCCGTCCGCAGCGGCGCGGCGGCTCGACCGTGCCGGTCGGTGCACTACCCTCGGGCGCATGCTGCACCGCTACCTCGGCGAGACCGGTATGCAGGTCTCGCGTCTTGGTCTCGGGACGCTGACATGGGGCACCGAGACCGACGAGCATGAGGCGGGGGACCTGCTCAAGGCGTTCGTCCAAGCGGGCGGCACCCTCGTCGACACCGCGGCCGGGTACGGCGACGGCGCGAGCGAGCGGGTGCTCGGCAGGCTGCTGGCCGCCGACCACGACCGCGACGACCTCGTGATCGCCACCAAGGCCGGCGTCGACCGGCGGGCCCGGGGCGAAGGCAACGTCGACGTCTCGCGGCGCGCCCTGCTCCGCACCCTCGACGAGTCGTTGGAGCGGCTCGGCACCGACCACGTCGACCTGTGGCAGCTGCACCGCTGGTCCGACGCCGTCCCCCTCGACGAGACCCTGAGCGCGCTGGACGCCGCGGTCACGTCGGGACGGGCGCGCTATGTCGGCATCTCCAACTACGCCGGCTGGCAGACCGCTTGGGCGGCAGCACACCAGCTCGCGGCTCCGGGCCGTGCCCGACTGGCCTCGACCCAGGTCGAGTACTCGCTTCTCGAGCGTGGCGTCGAGCGCGAGGTCCTGCCGGCCGCCGAGGCGCTCGGGATCGGGTTGCTGCCGTGGGCGCCGCTAGGGCGAGGAGTCCTGTCGGGCAAGTACCGCACCGGGGTGCCGGCCGGTTCGCGGGCGGCCTCCAGTGTCTTCGAGCGTTACGTCGGCGCCCATCTCAACCCCAGCTCGGCTCAAGTCGTCGAGGCGGTGGTACGAGCCGCCGAAGGCCTCGAGCTGTCACCGGTGCAGGTCGCCTTGGCCTGGGTGCGCGACCAGCCGGGAGTGGTGGCGCCGATCATCGGCGCCCGCACCGCGGCTCAGCTCGAAGGCTGTCTCGGTGTCGAGGACCACACGTTGCCCGACGAGATCTTGGACGCGCTCGACGACGTGTCGGCGCCGGCGATCGGCTACCCCGAGAGCTGACGCTTCGTCAGTTGTCGGCGGTCAACGCCTCGCCGCCGCTCGTCGTCATGCCCGGGTCGTTGTGGTCGGAGTCGTGCGTCGCACGGCTGAGCCCGCACGCGGCCCCGACGAGCGCAAGGTGTGAGAACGCCTGCGGGAAGTTGCCGACCATCCGGTTCTCACGCGGGTCGTACTCCTCCGAGAGCAGCCCGACGTCATTGCAGAGCGCCACGAGGCGGCGCATCAGCGTGTGCGCCTCGTCGACGCGACCAGCCTTGGCATACGCCGACACCAGCCAGAACGAGCACGCGATGAAGGGGTGCTCGTCTCCCTGGAGCCCGTCCACCCCGGCTTCGGTGCGGTAACGCAGCACCAGGCCGTCGCGAAACAGATCTTCCTCGACCGCGCGGATCGTGCCGAGAACTCTCGGGTCATCTCCGGGAAGGAAGCCGACGAGCGGGATCACGAGCAGCGACGCGTCGACCTCGGCCGTGTCGTAGTGCTGGACGAACGTGTTGCGCTCGGCGTCGAAGCCATGCTCCAGGACCTCCGCCCGGACCTGGTCCCGAACCGTGCGCCAGTGCTCGACGTCGCCATCGAGCCCTTGCCGTTCGACTCCGGCGATCGCGCGGTCGAAGGCCGCCCAGACCATCACCCGGGAATGGGTGAAGCGGCGCCGGGGGCCGCGGATCTCCCAGAGGCCGTGGTCGGGTTTCTGCCAGCTCTCACAGAGCTCGTCGATCAGGGACCGCTGGAGCGACCACGAGTGGCGGTCCTCGTCGAGGCCGACCGTGCGCCCGAGCTCGAGGGCGATCAGCACCTCACCCAGCACGTCGGTCTGCCGCTGGCTGACGGCGCCGTTGCCGATCCGGACCGGTCGTGAGTCGGCGTACCCCGGTAGGTGGTCGAGCTCGCGTTCGGGGAGGTCGCGGCCCCCGTCGACGGCGTACATGACCTGGAGGTCCCTGGGGTCGCCGGCGATGGCGCGGAGCAGCCAGCTCCGCCACAACCGCGCCTCGTCGTCGTACCCGGTGGTGAGCAACGCCTCGAGCGTCAGGGAGGCATCTCGCAGCCAGCAGAACCGGTAGTCCCAGTTGCGCGAGCCGCCGAACGTCTCCGGCAGCGACGTGGTCGGCGCCGCGACGATCCCTCCGGTGCCGCCGTGGGTCAGCATCCGAAGCACGAGCAGGGAGCGCACGACCTCGTCCCGGTAGGGACCTTCGTAGTTGCACCGCCCCGCCCAGCGCTCGCTGAGCTCGATGGTCTCGGACAGGCGCTTGCCGACGTCGAGCATCGGCGGCACCGGGTGGTGCGACTTGAACCAGGTGGTGGAGAACGTCGAGATGTCGCCAGCACTCACCTCGAACTCGTCGACGTGCCGGCCGTCCTCCGCCTTGGGCAAGCGGGAGCCGCGCACGACGAGCATGTCGGGACCGGCGATGGCCGAGATGATCGGCCGCCCCTCGTCGTCTTCTCGCCGCGTCACCCAGGGCCGGATCTTGCCGTACCCGAAGCGGACCACCCACTCGTGACGCATCGCTACGGTGCCCTCCACACCCTCGATGCGGCGCACGACGTCGGCGCGGCCGTCACCGATCGGCATCGCGTCGATGACCTTGACGACTCCCGAGTCCGTGGTGTGGGTTGTCTCGAGCACGAACGTGTTGCCGACATACCGCCTGCTGGACCGCGCCGCCCCGATAGGTCCGAGCAGCCAGCGACCGTGGTCGGGTGTGCCGAGCAACGCCGCGAAACAGGCGTGCGAGTCGAACCGCGGCAGGCAGAGCCAGTCGATGGAACCGTCCAGGCCGACCAGGGCGCACGTGCCGGTGTCGCCGAGCAGTGCGTAGTCCTCGATCGGCAGAGCCATGGTGTGAGGGTAGGAGACAGCCAGCATGTGTCACCATGGGGGCCGTATGGAGTACGAGTTCCAGCGTTTCTCGCTTCCCCGCACCATGTCCCGGTCCGCGGTGCGTCGGCTGCTGGTCGACCATGCCGAGTACGGCGGGTGGGAGCTGGCTCGGCTGCGCCTCTACCCCGACGGCAGCCGCAAGGTCGAAGTGCGTCGCAAGATCCTTCGCGTGCGCCCGACGTTCCACGCCGACTTCCGCCCGCGGGTCTGACGGGTCGCCACGGCGTACGCCGCCCGCGGCCTACGCCCGGTCAAGGAAGTCGTCGAGCACCCGCGCACTGAACTCCAGGGCGTCGATCGGCACCCGTTCGTCCACCCCGTGGAACAGCCCGGTGAAGTCGAGGTCGGGCGGCAGCCGTAGCGGCGAGAAGCCGAAGCAGCGAATGCCGAGCTTGCTCCACGCCTTCGCGTCGGTGCCTCCCGACATCAAGAAGGGCAGCACGGTTGCGTCCGGGTCCTCGGCGAGCAGGGACGCCTTCATCGCCTCGACCAGCGCCCCGTCGAACGGCGTCTCCAGTGCCTTGTCGCGGACGAGCACCTCATAGCTGACATTGTCGGGCAGCAGCGAGCGCAGCGTCTCGAAGAACTCGTCCTCATAGCCGGGCAGGAACCGGCCGTCGATCGCCGCGGTCGCCTCCCCGGGGATGACGTTGTGCTTGTAGCCCGAGTCGAGCATCGTCGGGTTGGCGGTGTTGCGCACGACCGCCGCGAGCATCCGTGCGGCCGGGCCGAAGTGCTCGATCAGCGCGTCCACGTTGTCGTCGACGCTGTCGTAGCCCGTCAGGGAGGCGACCTCGTCCAGCAGCGCCCCCATGGAAGGCGTCAGCCGGACCGGCCACTCGTGCCGTCCGATCGCGGCCACCGCCTCGGCGAGCGCTGTCACCGCGTTGTCGGAGTTACGCATCGAGCCGTGGCCGGCGGTGCCGTGTGCCCGCAACCGCAGCCAGGCGATGCCCTTCTCGGCCGTCTCCACGAGGTAGAGCCGCTTGCCGTTGACGGTGGCGGAGAAGCCGCCGACCTCGCCGATCCCCTCGGTCACACCCTCGAACCACTCGGGGCGCTGGTCGACCAGCGGGTGAGCACCTTGGATGCTGCCGGCCTCCTCGTCGGCCGTGAACGCCAGCGTGATCGCCCGCTGCGGCGATGCACCAGCGCGCGCCCGGGCGCGTACGACGGACAGGATCGCCGCGTCGAAGTCCTTCATGTCGACGGCGCCGCGTCCCCACACGTACCCGTCGGCGACCTCGGCCGCGAACGGGTCGACCTTCCAGTCCGCGGTTGCCGCGGGTACGACGTCGAGGTGGCCGTGCACCAGCAGCCGGTCGGAGGCCTTGGGGTCTCCCCAGTGCGCAACCACCGACGTACGCCCTGGTGACGGCTCGAACAGCTGCGGCTCGATGCCCACGTCGGACAGGAGCCCCGCGACGTACTCGGCCGCCACCCGCTCCCCCGGGCCGGAGTCGTCGCCGTAGTTCGAGGTGTCGATCCGGATGAGCTCCCGGCAGATGTCGGTGACCTCGGACTCTGGCCGGTAGGGCTCGCTCATCTGCTCATCATGCCTCAGCGCAGGCTGCTGGTCAGGCTCAGCCCGGACCAGTTCGTACGGCGCAGCAGTTGGCTGCCGAGGTTCGGCGGGCAACCTGACCTTTGCTATCGTGGAGCGTCGCTCACCGATCCTGGTGACGCCCACGTCCGGGTGGCGGAATAGGTAGACGCGCTAGCTTGAGGTGCTAGTGCC
>JBBJMF010000051.1:0-19379 GCA_037719575.1 Nocardioidaceae bacterium | reverse complement strand
ACCTGCGACCACCTCCTTGTAAGGGAGGTGCTCTACCGCTGAGCTATACGCCCGAAGTCGAGACAGCCTAGCCCGACGCCGACCACCGACCGGTCACCGCCGTACCAGATGCACAGACCGGGGAGAAGTGCACGTCGGTAGTGTCAAACGGGGAGCAAACTCCCCAGTTTGGTGTGCCAGAACGAGACGGGTCGCGCTCAAGCCAGGTCGCCGAGCACCGTGCGGTAGGCACCCAGATCCCGCGCCTCACCGATAGCGTTGGAGACCTGCCAGCGCACGATCCCGTCTCGGTCCACGATGAACGTGGAGCGACCCGCGATCCCGAGCGTCTCGTCGAAGATGCCATAGCTCCGCGCCACCCCACCGTGCGGCCAGAAGTCGCTCAGCAGCGTAAACCGCAGACCGTCACGATCGGCGAGCACGCGCAGGGAGTACATCGCGTCGCACGAGATGGCCACGAGCTCCGAGGTCTCGTTCGAGAGGTCGCTGGTGCTGTCCCGGATCTGGACCAGCTCGCCGCTGCACACCCTGCTGAACGCCCACGGGTAGAACAGCACCACGACGTTCTTCGTGCCGCGGAAGTCCGCGAGCGAGACCGTCTGACCGTGCTGGTTGCGTAGCGCGAACCCAGGCGCCTCCTGGCCGAGGGCGACCGCCATCAGTGTCCCCTCTGAGTGGGTGCGAAGGACTCGGGTGCTGGCGTTGTCAACGGCGGCCGGATCGGGCAGCCTTCGGGGAGACGAGCTTGGTCGCCACCCAGTCACTTCCGGCGGCGAGGCTCGTGGTCGTGGAGAGGCCGGCCGTCGGGGCCGACTCCGAGACGTCGCTCGGGTCGACGTAGTGCGAGCGGCCGACCTTCGGCGTCAGCAGCCAGATGGCTCCGCCGTCGGCGAGGTCGGTCAGCGCGTCGACGAGCCCGTCCACGAGATCGCCGTCGTCGGCCCGCCACCACAAGATGACGGCGTCCACCACGTCCCCGTAGTCGTCGCCGACGAGCGAGGCGCCGGTGACCGCTTCGATCCCGGCCCGCAGGGTCACGTCCGCGTCGTCGTCCCAGCCGAGCTCCTGAACCACCATCCCGGGCTGGAACCCGAACCGGCTGACCGGTCCGGTCTCCGCGCCGCCCGCGGTCGCGCTCACGCGTCGCCTCCTGATCTCCGCGACCCGCCCGCTGCCGGTCGTCGCCTGGTAGTCCACCCTGAACCGACGATATGTGCAAGTGCCTGTGGACAGCCTCGCTACCACGCTCCCGTGCGGGCGGGCGCCGACCTTCGTACGACGACCTCAACGCTCGTCCGGCACAGGTGGGACAATGGAGCGAGTAGAGGCGGAGCGAACCACCCGGGCTGTCCCGCCGACAGACCTCCGACGAAGCGAGATGCCGTGGCAAGCGCACACGACCGCCCGACCGTGATCCACGAGGGCCTCCCGACGCAGCTGCCGGACATCGACCCCGAGGAGACGCAGGAGTGGCTCGAGTCGCTCGACGCCCTGCTCGACGAGAAGGGGAAGACGCGGGCACGCTACGTCATGCTCAAGCTGCTCGAGCGGGCCCGGGAGAACAACGTCGGCGTGCCCGCCCTTCGCAGCACCGACTACATCAACACCATCCCGCCGGAGCGGGAGCCCTGGTTCCCCGGCGACGAGCACATCGAGCGCCGGATCCGGGCGTTCATCCGCTGGAACGCCGCGGTGATGGTTTCGCGCGCGAACCGCAAGGGCCTCGAGGTGGGCGGCCACATCGCGACGTACCAGTCGTCCGCGAGCCTCTACGAGGTCGGCTTCAACCATTTCTTCCGCGGCAAGGACCATCCGGGCGGCGGCGACCACATCTACTTCCAGGGCCACGGCTCGCCGGGCATCTACGGCCGCGCCTTCCTCGAGGGCCGGCTGACCGAGGACCAGCTCGACGCGTTTCGCCAGGAGGTGTCGCGGGGCCCCCACGCCGGCCTTTCGTCGTACCCGCACCCCCGGCTGATGCCGGACTTCTGGGAGTTCCCGACGGTCTCGATGGGGCTGACCGCGATCAACTCCATCTACCAGGCGCGGTTCAACCGATACCTGCAGAACCGCGGCATCAAGGACACCAGCGAGCAGCACGTGTGGGCGTTCCTGGGCGACGGCGAGATGGGCGAGCCGGAGTCGCTGGGCGCGATCGGCGTCGCGGCGCGCGAGGAGCTCGACAACCTGACGTTCGTCATCAACTGCAACCTGCAGCAGCTCGACGGCCCCGTCCGCGGCAACGGCAAGATCATCCAGGAGCTGGAGTCGACGTTCCGCGGCGCCGGCTGGAACGTCATCAAGGTCGTCTGGGGACGCGAGTGGGACGAGCTGCTCGCCAAGGATGTCGACGGGGTGCTCGTCAACCAGATGAACGCCACGCCCGACGGCGAGTTCCAGACGTACTCGGTGGAGTCCGGCGACTACATCAGGGAGAAGTTCTTCGGCAACGACCAGCGGCTCCGTGACATGGTCAAGGACCTCAGCGACGCCGACCTCCGCAAGCTGCCGCGCGGTGGTCACGACTACCGCAAGGTCTACGCGGCGTTCAAGGCCGCGACCGACCACGTCGGGCAGCCGACGGTGATCCTGGCCAAGACCATCAAGGGTTGGACGATCGACGCTCTCGAAGGGCGCAACGCCACCCATCAGATGAAGAAGCTCACCAAGCAGGATCTCAAGACGTTCCGCGACCGCCTCTTCATGCCGATCACCGATACCGAGATCGACGACCCGGAGGTCGCGCCGTTCTACCACCCCGGCATGGACTCCCCCGAGGTCCGCTACATGCTCGAGCGGCGCCGCGTCCTCGGCGGCCCACTGCCGCAGCGCAGGGTCGACCCCACGCCGCTCAAGCTCCCCGGCGACGAGATGTACGCCGAGCTCAAGCAGGGGTCGGGCAAGCAGGCGATCGCCACCACGATGGCGTTCGTCCGGCTGCTGCGCGACCTGATGAAGGACCCGGAGATCGGTCACCGGATCGTGCCGATCGCGCCCGACGAGTTCCGCACGTTCGGCATGGACTCGATGTTCCCGACCGCGAAGATCTACTCCCCCCACGGCCAGCAGTACGAGAGCGTCGACCGCAAGATGCTCCTGAACTACAAGGAGTCCGCCCAGGGTCAGATGCTGCACGAAGGGATCAGCGAGGCGGGCGCGATGAGCTCGACGATCGCCGCCGGGTCGTCGTACGCCACCCACGGCGAGCCGATGATCCCGGTCTACATCTTCTACTCGATGTTCGGCTTCCAGCGCACGGGCGACTCGATCTGGGCGTACGCCGACCAGCTGGGCAGGGGCTTCCTGATCGGCGCCACCGCCGGTCGCACGACGCTAACCGGCGAGGGGCTCCAGCACGCCGACGGGCATTCGCCGCTGCTGGCCGCCACCAACCCGGCGTGTGTGCACTACGACCCGGCTTTCGCCTACGAGATCAGCTACATCGTGCAGGACGGTCTGCAACGGATGTACGGCTCGACAGACGAGCACCCCCACGGTGAGGACGTCTTCTACTACCTCACCGTCTACAACGAGCCGGTGGTGCAGCTGCCCGAGCCCGAGGGTGTCGACGTCGACGGGATCCTCCGCGGCATCCACCTGGCCAGGCCTGCCGACACCGGGGACGGTGACTCGCGGCCACGCGTGCAGCTGCTCTCGTCGGGCGTCGCGGTGCCGTGGGCCATCAAGGCACAGCAGATGCTCGCCGAGGAGTGGCAGGTTCGCGCCGACGTCTGGTCGGTCACCTCGTGGAACGAGCTCAGCCGCCAGGCGCTGACCGTCGACCAGTGGAACCTCCTGCACCCCGACGAGGAGCAGCGGACGCCGTACCTCACGGAGAAGCTGGCCGGATCGCCCGGGCCGTTGCTTGCGGTGACCGACTACATGCGGGCCGTGCCAGACCAGATCTCGCACTGGGTCGAGTCCGACTGGATGTCCCTCGGCACCGACGGGTTCGGTTTCGCCGATACCCGGGCGGCGGCTCGACGCTTCTTCAAGGTCGATGCGGAGTCGATCACGGTGGCGGCCCTCGAGGCACTGGCCGGGCGTGGGGAGGTCGACAAGTCCGCGGTCATGGAGGCGCTGAGACGCTACCGGATCGACGACCCGACCGCGGTCGCCGGCGTCAAGCAGGAGGGCGCCGGCGCCTGACCGCCCTCCCCGTTGAGCGTTCAAGTGGTCGGCGTTGAGCGGTCACGTGTCTCGGCGTTCAAGGTCAGCCGCGGCTGGCCGTCAGGCCAGCAAAGCATTGATCGCGGTGATCGACTCGAGTGTCGACCGGTGCAGCAGGGCGTGGATGCCGACAGCGCTTGCCCCGTCGACACACGCCTGCACGTCGTCGAGGAAGACAAGCTCGTGCGGCGCGACGTCGAGACGCTCGCACGCGAGCTCGTAGATGCGCCGATCCGGCTTGGCCACGCCGACCTCGTGGGAGTAGACAATCTCATCGACGAGCTGCTCGAACTGCCATCGAAGCTGCTCCTCGCGACGCGCGCCATCGGCCGAGTTGCTGATGATTCCGGTGGTGTACGCCGGCCGGAGCCCGCGGAGATAGTCGACCAGCTCGGTGTCGAGCTCACCGCAGTACCAGTCCCACATGTCGGCCATGAACTCGTCGGCGGCTGCGTCGCTGAAGCCGAAGGCGTCGAGGCAGCCCCGTCGGAACTCGCCCTCGGTCATCTTCCCGGTGCCGATGAGCCCGCGAGGGTCGACCTGCGCCATTCGGTCATCGAAATCGCCGCTCTCGAGACGGAGGCGCGCTCGCCACACGTCGAGCCAGACATCGGCGTCGCCAACGCGTTCCAACACGCCTCCGATGTCGAACGCCACAGCCCTGATCGCCATGCTTCGGACTCTCTCACGCGACCGGCGCCGCCCGGACACCAGGAAGTGCTCGCGGATCAGCGAGCCGGCCAGACCGCCGAGGTGCGGACGGCGTACGGTCCAGGTCCAGGCAGGTGCGGATGAGCGGCAGCAAGCGACGCCGAGGATCCAGCCAGGTGGTCATGCCAGTTCCGCTCGAACTCCATCTCAGCGGCTACCCGGCTCGCACGGAGCGACTGCGGAGACGGCGCGAGAACTGATCGGCGCCCGCCGAAGTGTCAGGGGGCCAGCAACGCTCAGTGCTTCGCGTGTGACCACGCCAGCAACCGGTTCAACGGCCAGGCGTTGACGACCCGCTCGGCCGGTACGCCGTTTGCGATCGCCCGAGCGCATCCGTAGTCCTGGAAGGCGAGCTGGCCCGGCGCATGAGCGTCGGTGTCCACGCTGAACAGGCATCCCGCCTCGATCGCCACCGCGATCAGCCGAGACGGCGGGTCGCGGCGCTCGGGCCGTGAGTTGATCTCGACCGCGACGTCGAACTGGGCACACGCCGCGAACACCACCTCCGCATCGAACTCCGACTCCGGCCGGATGCCGCGCGAGCCCTCGACGAGCCGGCCGGTGCAGTGGCCGAGCACGTTCGTGTGGCGGTTCGCGATGCCGCCCACCATCCGCACCGTCATGGTCTCCGAGTCCGCGCGCAGCTTCGAGTGCACGCTGGCCACGACGATGTCGAGCTTGTCGAGCATCGTGGGTGTCTGGTCGAGCCCGCCGTCCTCGAGGATGTCGACCTCGATCGCCGGCAGCAGCCGGAACCCGTCGGCTGACCCGTCCCTGTTGATCTCCTCGACCACGGCCAGCTGCTCGGTGAGCCGCTCCGCGGTCAGCCCGCGCGCGACGGTAAGCCGCGGCGAGTGGTCGGTCAGTGCGAGGTACTCGTGTCCCAGTCCGCGGGCGGCCTTGACCATCTCCTCGATCGGCGATCCGCCGTCGGACCAGTTCGAGTGCGCATGCAGGTCCCCTCGCAGCTGGGCACGCAGCACCTCGCCGCCCTCGACCAGCGGGCCCTTGCCCTTCTCCCGCAGGTCGGCGAGCTTCTTCGGTACGACGCCAGTGCTCGCCTCGATGACGACCGCCGACGTGGAAGGCCCGACGTTCGCCACCTCGGTCAGGGTCTGGGCCGCGACCCGCTCCGCAAGCTCACCCGCCGGCAGCGCGGCCAGTGCCCACGCCGCCTTGCGGTAGGCCTCGACCCGACGTGTCTCGCCCCGGCCGCGCTCCATCCAGTAGGCGATCTCCGACAGTGCGTCCAGGGGATCCACGACAGCGTCCATGGGTCAATCCTGCCGCAGCCACATCGGATGGTCAGGCTTTGTCCGGTCATGACAAACGGAGTGGATAGGCTGGCGGCATGTCCCGCGGCAGGGCGGCAGCGACCCGCAGGCTCGAGCAGTCCATCGGACCGCTGACGCAGGCCGCGATCGCCACGATGACAGACGACCTGCCCTGGTTCCGCGCCCTCCCGGCCCAGGAACGATCCTGGATCGGGCTGATCGCGGGCGCCGGCATCTCCAGCTTCGTCGACTGGTTCCGCGACCCGACCACGAGTTCCGCCGTCACGGCCGATGTCTTCGGCACGGCACCACGGGAGCTCACCGGGCTGGTCTCGCTCCAGCAGACCGTCGAGATGGTGCGGACGACGATCGCCGTCGTGGAGGACCATGTCGAGGACCTGGTCGGCGCGCAGGACGTGCAGCAGGTCCGTGAGGCGGTGATGCGCTACTCCCGCGAGATCGCCTTCGCTGCCGCGGAGGTCTACGCCCGGGCCGCAGAGCAGCGCGGCGCTTGGGACGCCCGGCTGGAGGCGCTGATCGTCGACTCGGTGCTGCGCGGCGAGGCCGACGACGCGGTCCGCTCCCGCGCGACAGCCCTCGGTTGGGCCTCGACGAGCGGCGTCTGTGTCGTCCTCGGGCACACCCCTGCCGGCAACTCCGCCACGGCGGTTGACGCGATCAAGCGTTCGGCGCACGTCGGCGGGTTCGACGCGCTCTGCGCCGTGCAAGGCGAGCGGCTGGTCGTCGTACTCGGCGGAGTGGACGACCCCGACAAGGCAGGGACCCGCATCGCCGACCACTTCGGCGCCGGAGCCGTCGTCACCGGTCCGGTCGTCGAGGACCTGCTCGCCGCCAACGTCTCGGCGCGGGCGGCCGTGGCCGGCCTGCGGGCGGCCGCCGCCTGGCCGCAGGCACCCCGGCCGGTCTCGAGTGACGACCTGCTCCCGGAGCGCGCCCTCTCCGGAGATGGCCACGCCCGGCGGCAGCTCGTCGACGAGGCCTACCGCCCCCTCGCCGACGGGAGCCAGACGCTCCTCGACACGCTCACCGCCTACCTCGACACCGGCGGGTCGATCGAGGCGACCGCGCGGGTGCTGTTCGTGCATCCCAACACGGTGCGCTACCGGGTGCGCCGGATCACCGATGTGACGGGGCTCTCACCCACGGAGGCGCGCGACGCCTACACCCTGCGGATCGCGCTCACCCTGGGGCGCCTGCTGGCGCCCAGCTCCTCGTAGCCGATCGGCATCCTTTGGAGGAAACCTCCAACAACACTCCGGCAACTTTCGTGCTCACGTGAGTGCGGACGGGCCCGGGCGAGGCGGCATGATGGCAGGATGCTCGCGATCGTCGCGCCGGGGCAAGGCGCCCAGACCCCCGGCTTCCTTGAGCCCTGGCTCCAGGACCAGGTGTTCGCGGACCGGCTGACCTGGCTCTCGGCGGTTGCCGGTCTGGACCTGGTGCACTACGGCACGCAGGCCGACGCCGAGACGATCCGGGATACGGCGGTGGCGCAACCACTCCTGGTCGCCTCCTCCATGCTCGCCGCGCTGTCACTCTTCCCCCACCCGGCGGACTACTTCGGCAAGATCAGCGTCGTCGCCGGCCACAGCGTCGGGGAGATCGCGGCAGCCACCGGCGCCGGCGTCCTCACCGCGGAGCAGGCGATGGTGTTCGTCCGCGAGCGCGGTCAAGCCATGGCCGAGGCCTCCGCCGCCACCCCGACCGGCATGACCGCAGTTCTCGGCGGCGACCGTGACGAGGTGCTGACGACCCTCGACCGGCACGGTCTCATCGCGGCCAACGACAACGGTGGCGGACAGCTCGTGGCCGCCGGGACACTCAAGCAGCTCCAGGGCTTCGCCGACGAGGCACCGCCGAAGGCGCGGCTGGTCCCGCTGAGCGTCGCCGGTGCCTTCCACACCGAGCACATGCGCCCCGCCGTCGACGTACTCGCTCGCCTCGCCCGCTCGATCAGCACGCACGACACCCGCACGAGGCTGATCTCCAACCGCGACGGCCAGGTGATCCACAGCGGACCTGAGGTCCTCAAGCGACTGGTGACGCAGGTGAGCACCCCGGTTCGCTGGGACCTGTGCATGCAGACGATGTCCGACCTCGGGGTGAGCGGGATCCTCGAGATGCCTCCGGCCGGGACCCTCACCGGGCTTGCCCGCCGGCAGCTCAAGGGCGTTGAGACGTTCGCCCTCAAGACCCCCGACCAGATCGACGACGCGCTGGACTTCGTCGAGAAGCACGGGGACGCCACCTCGATCGGCGACTCCCCCACCTGGCGGATGCTGGTGTCGCCGTCCAAAGGCACGTTCAACCAGGCGGCACAGATCCCCCAGGGCGCGAGACTCGAGCCCGGTACGACGATCGGCGAGGTGACCAACCTGCGCGGCACCACGCCGGTCCTCGCCACCCATGGCGCGACGATCGTCGAGTGGATCGTCGAGGACGGTGACCTCGTCTCGCCTGGCCAGCCGCTGGTCCGTCTGCACCCGGAAAGCGAGTGACATGACAGTCACCATCTCCACCGCACGGGGCGCCGAGCACGCGGCGATCCTGGGCATCGGCGGATACCGGCCCGGCCGGGTCGTGAGCAACGCCGAGATCTGCGAGCGCATCGACTCGAGCGACGAGTGGATCCGCACCCGCTCCGGCATCATCGAGCGCCGCTGGGCTGAGCCGCACGAGACCGTGCAGCACATGAGCGTCGGGGCTGCCCGCAAGGCGATCGAGCGTGCGGGCATCTCCCACGCGCAGCTCGACTGCGTGGTCGTCGCCACGGTCACCCACCTCATGCAGACGCCGGCCCTCGCCACCCTCGTCTCGGACGAGCTGGGCGCCACCCCGGCGGCGGCCTTCGACATCTCCGCCGCGTGTGCCGGCTTCTGCCACGGCATCAGCCTGGCCTCCGACATGGTGCGATCCGGTACGGCGAAGCATGTGCTGGTCATCGGCGTCGAGCGGCTCTCCGACATCACCGACCGCGACGACCGCAGTACGGCGTTCATCTTCGCCGATGGCGCCGGTGCCGCGGTGGTAGGGCCGTCGGAGACCGAGGGAATCGGGCCGGTCGCATGGGGCGCCGACGGGTCGAAGTACGACCTGATCCGGCAGAAGGAGAGCTGGGTCGAGGTGCTCCAGATGGAGCGGCCCTCGATGCCCAACCTGCGGATGGACGGCAACCCGGTCTTCCGGTGGGCGTCCTTCGAGATGGCCAAGGTGGCCAGGGAGGCGATGGACCGGGCGGGTGTCTCCGTCGACGACCTCGACGTCTTCCTTCCCCACCAGGCCAACATGCGCATCGTCGACGCGATGGCCCGCACCCTCAAGCTGCCCGCGCGGGTGGCGATCGCTCGCGACATCGCCCACCAGGGCAACACGTCGGCCGCGTCGGTGCCGCTCGCGGCCGCCGCGATGCTCGAGTCGGGCGAGGCGAAGAGCGGCGACCTGGCGCTGATGATCGCCTTCGGCGCCGGCCTCGCCTACGCCGGCCAGGTCGTCCGCCTCCCATGACCCCCTCCAGCCTCCCCCCGC
This sequence comes from Nocardioidaceae bacterium, assembly GCA_037719575.1. Classification (GTDB taxonomy): domain Bacteria; phylum Actinomycetota; class Actinomycetes; order Propionibacteriales; family Nocardioidaceae; genus JAWWPG01. Next base: position 9,678 of record JBBJMF010000051.1, on the reverse strand, counting down.
CCCCCGCCGCGCGCCCCGAAACGCAAAGATCCGATATTGACTACCCACATCACCCAACCAGAAGGAGAGCCCCACATGGCCAGCACTGAGGAGATCCGCTCCGGACTCGCCGACATCGTCAACGAGGTCGCCGGGATCCCCGCGGACGACGTGCAGCTCGACAAGTCGTTCATCGACGACCTGGATGTCGACTCGCTGTCGATGGTCGAGGTCGTGGTCGCGGCCGAGGAGCAGTTCGGGGTCAAGATCCCCGACGATGAGGTCAAGAACCTCAAGACCGTCGGCGACGCTGTCGCGTTCATCGAGAAGTCTCAGAACGGCTGACATTCGCAACCCCAACCGTCCTCATCCATTCCGAGCGCAACAGAACCGGCAGCCCCGCCTGTGAGGCGCAAATCTGACACCAGAGGTGAAAGCCTGATGAGTTCCACCCGCGTCGTCGTCACTGGTCTCGGTACGACGTCTCCCGTCGGCGGTGACATCACCAGCACGTGGCAGGCCCTGCTCGCCGGCCAGTCCGGCGTACGCCGACTCGAGACCGAGTGGGCGAAGGAGCTGCCCGTCAAGATTGCCGCGACGGCCGCCGTCGAGCCGACGGAGGTGCTCGAGCGGGTCAAGGCCCGGCGCCTCGACCGGGCGTCGCAGTTCGCGATGGTTGCGGCCATGGAGGCCTGGACCGACTCGGGGCTCGCTGGATCCGACGTGGACCCCGAGCGGGTAGGCGTGGCGCTGCCGTCGGGGATCGGCGGAGTGCAGACCCTGCTGTCCAACTACGACGTCCTGGTCGAGAAGGGTCCGCGCCGGGTGTCTCCGCTGGCGGTCCCGATGCTGATGCCCAACGCCCCGGCGGCGAACGTCGCTCTCTACGTCAACGCGAAAGCAGGCGTGCACTGTCCCGTCTCCGCCTGCGCGTCGGGCAACGAGGGTGTCGCGCTGGGGGTCGACCAGATCCGGCTCGGCCGCGCCGACGTCATGGTGGTCGGTGGCACAGAGGCGGCGATCCACCCTTTGCCGATGGCCGCGTTCGGCCAGATGATGGCGTTGTCCAAGCGGGAGGGCGACCCCACACTCGTCTCCCGCCCGTGGGACGTCGACCGCGACGGGTTCGTGCTCGGTGAGGGCGCGGGAGTCCTGGTCATCGAGTCCGAGGAGCACGCCACGGCACGGGGGGCGACGATGTACGCGTACGTGCTGGGCGCCGGCATGACCGCGGACTCCCACGACATCGCCCAGCCAGAACCCCAGGGCCGAGGCGGTGCTCGCGCGATCGTGGCCGCGCTGCGGGAATCCGGCATCGAGCCGAGCGACATCAAGCACATCAACGCGCACGCCACCTCGACGCCGCTCGGGGACACCGCCGAGAGCCTGATGATCAACGACGTGCTCGGCAAGCACGCCGGCGACGTCGTCGTGACCAGCACCAAGTCGATGACCGGGCACCTCCTGGGTGGGGCGGGGGCTCTTGAGTCCATCGCGACCGTGCTGGCCCTGCACCACCGCGTCGTACCCCCCACGATCAACCTCGACCAGCAGGACCCCGCCGTCGACCTCGACATCGCGACCAAGCCGCGCGACCTGCCCAGTGGCGACATCGCGGCGCTTAACAACTCCTTCGGTTTTGGCGGCGCGAACGTCGCCGTCGCCTTCGCCAGCGTCTAGACAAGGCTCTTCGATGACCACCGTTCACGACACGGAACCAGCGAGCGCTCCCGCATCGGCAAGTGCATCCGAACGGCCCCAGAAGCTGCCGCGTGACCAGGACCCGCGCAACCCCAACACCAGGCTGGCCGCGTTCTTCGACCACGGCAGCCTGGATCTCATCAGCGTCGATGACGACTGCGGCATGCTCGCCGCGGTCGGCACCGTCGACGGCACGCACACGGTCGCGTTCTGCTCCGACGCCACGATCATGGGTGGCGCGATGGGCAACGACGGCTGTGCAGTTGTCGTCCGGGCATACCAGCGCGCGATGGCGGACGGGGCACCGATAGTCGGTCTTTGGCACTCCGGTGGCGCGCGGCTCGCCGAAGGTGTGCTGTCGCTGCACGCCGTCGGGCTGATCTTCCACGCGATGACGCAGGCGTCCGGCAAGATCCCGCAGGTCTCGGTGGTCCTCGGGCCGGCGGCCGGCGGAGCGGCGTACGGACCGGCGTTGACCGACGTCGTGATCCTCGGGCCGGAAGGTCGGATCTTCGTGACCGGTCCCGATGTGGTGAGATCTGTGACCGGGGAGGACGTCGACATGCTGCGCCTCGGCGGCCCCGAGCCGCACGGACGGCGGTCGGGCGTGGTGCACGTGCTCGCCGAGTCGGAGCCGGACGCGCTGCTGCGGGCCCGTCGTCTCGTGTCGCTGCTCGGCGACCAGCGTCGGCTCGACGCGTCAGCCGTCGAGGACGTCGACCTCGCGCTGCAGATGCCGGAGTCGAGGAAGCGGGCGTACGACGTTCATCCGTTCGTCGGGCAGCTGCTCGATGCCGGCTCCATGCTCGAGCTGCACCAGCGCTGGGCGCCCAACATCGTCACCGCGCTCGGCAGGTTCGGCGGGCGAACGGTCGGTGTCATCGCGAACAACCCGCTGCGGCTCGGTGGCTGCCTCGACTCGCCCTCGGCGGAGAAGGCGGCCAGGTTCGTCCGGATGTGCGACGCGTTCGGGGTGCCGCTGATCGTCGTCGTCGACGTGCCGGGCTATCTTCCCGGCGTCGGTCAGGAGTGGGACGGCGTCGTACGACGGGGTGCCAAGCTCCTGCACGCCTTCGGCGAGGCGGTCGTGCCCCGGGTGACGCTGGTGACCCGCAAGTCCTACGGCGGCGCCTACATCGCGATGAACTCGCGCTCCCTCGGCGCCACCCGGGTGTTCGCGTGGCCGGGCGCAGAGGTGGCGGTGATGGGCGCGGTGGCAGCGGTGCGCATCCTGCACCGCCGCAAGATCGCCGCCGTTGCCGCCGACCTGCGCCCGCAGGTCGAGACGGAGCTGGCCGCCGAGCACGAGCTGATCGCCGGCGGGGTGGCGAAGGCGGTGGAGATCGGCGTGGTCGACGAGGTCGTCGAGCCCAGCACCACCCGATCGGCCTTGGCGGCGGCACTCGTCGCCGCGCTCGGACCCGAGGCCGACCCGGCCGACCGGGTTCGCGGCCGCCACAGCAACATTCCCCTCTGACCCCTCCGCCCCCCTCGGGATTCAGTCGGAGGGGTTGGGGGTTGGGGTCAGACGACGTGATGGAGCCAGCGCACCGGCGCGCCGTCGCCCGCGTAGCGGAACGGCTCGAGCGCCTCGTCCCAGGCGCGGCCGAGCAGCTTGTCGACCTCGTCCTCCAGCGCCACCCCGCCGATCGCGGCCTTCACCACGGCGGCCTTGAGGCGATCCTCGGGGATCATGATGTCGCCGTGCAGCCCGGTCACCGCATGGAAGACGCCGAGCTCAGGGGTCGACGAGAACCGGGCCCCCTCGCTCATGCTGGTGGGGTCTTCGGTGACCTCGAAGAGCAGGTGCTCCCAGCTGCGCAGTGCCGACACCATCCGGGCCCCGGTGCCGACCGGCGCCGCCCACGAGTACTCGGCCCGGTACTGACCGGTGCGCGCGGGCTGCGGGGTCCAGGCGAGGTCGACAGACATGCCGAGAGCGCCGGCCAACGCCCACTCGACATGGGCGCACAACGCCGAAGGCGCGGCATGCACGAACAGCACGCCGCGAGTGACGACACCGGAGGTGTCGATCCTGCTGGTTCGGTTCACGGTTCCTCCTCAAGGCTCCCAGGTGCGCCTTCCCCAGCGGTCTGGTCCTCGAGTCGGGAGTTGTGATCCGTGGCCCATTGTGCCCCATCCGCCCCAGCAGCACCAGGCCGCCCCCGGCGCGCCGGGCCGGGCACGATCGAGACGGGGTGGTCAGGCCAAGCAGTCGGAGCAGGTGCCGAAGATCTCCAGGTCGTGGCTGACGTCGCTGAACCCGTGCTCGGCCGCCATCGCGTCGACCCAGGTCTCCACGGCGGGCGCCTGCGCCTCGACGACGCGACCGCACTCACGACAGACCAGGTGGTGGTGGTGCCGGGTCGAGCACCGCCGGTAGGACGCCTCCCCCTCCTCCCCGTGGATGACGTCGACGAGATCGGCGTCTGCCAGCAGCTGCAGGGAGCGATAGACCGTGGCGATGCCTACCTTGTCGCCGCGCTCGGCCAGCATCGTGTGCAGCTGCTGGGCGGTGCGGAAACCGTCGACCTCGTCGAGCACATGCACGAGCGCCTCGCGCTGCTTCGTCGAGCGAGCCCCGACCCCGATGCTCGTCACATTCGCTCCTCTCCCGCTTGGGCTCGGAGGCCGAAGGCGGGGGTGAGTGTCGTGTCCTCGTCGCGGCCCCGGGCCGGCTCACCGGTGCGGACCCGGACCGCGCCGACGAACCGACATGCCAGGTAGATCAGGAACGAGATAGTCGTGACGTACGGGCTGATCGGGATGTCGGTGCCGAGCGCCACGAAGATCCCGCCGACGCTCGATGTGGTGGCAAAGACCACGGAGAGGACGACGACCCGGAGCGGTGACGCCGTCACGCGCAGCGCAGCCGCGGCCGGCGTACACAGCAGCGCCAACACCAGCAGCGCTCCCACGACCTGGACCGACAGCGCGACCACGCATCCGAGGAGCACCATGAAGAGCGGCCCCAGCAGCCTGATCGGCACCCCTCGCGCGGCGGCTACCTCCGTGTCGACACTCGCGAACATCAGCGGACGCCAGATCACCGCGAGCAGGACGAGGACCAGCCCCGACGTCACGACCAGCGCCTGCAGGTCCGTGCTGTCGACCGCGACGATCTGGCCCGTGAGCAGGCCGAACTTGTTGGCCGCCCGGCCGTGGTAGAGCGCGAGGCACAAGATGCCGAGGCCGAGGCCGAAGGGCATCAGCACCGCGACGATGGAGTTGCGGTCGCGTGCCCGGTTCCCGAGCAGGCCGATCACGAGCGCCGCCAGCACCGAGCCGGCCAGGGACCCCGCGACCACCGACCCGCCGAGGAGCAGCGCCGCCGCCGCGCCGGCGAAGGAGAGCTCACTGATCCCGTGCACGGCGAACGGCAGGTCACGGGTGATCACGAGGACGCCGATGATCCCGCCGAGCACGCCGAGCACGGCACCCGCGATCAACGCGTTGTGCACGAGCGGCACCAGCTGGTCGTAGTCGCTGAAGTTGACGAGGTCGTGCCACGAGACGTCGCTCACGAGACCGCCTTCCCGCGGCCGTCGACGTCGACGTCGACGTGGTGCGAGTGCTCGTCGTCGCCCGCACCGACCACGATCAGCCGCTTGCCGCGCCGGATGACCTCGACGTCGGACCGGTACAGCTCCGACAACGTCTCTGACGTCATCACCTCGTCGACGTCCCCGAGCCGGAACCCTCCCTGCGTGATGTAGAGCACCCGGTCGGTCGCCGCGAGGATCGGGTTGATCTCATGGGTCACGAAGATCACCGCCGAGCCATGCTCGCGCGTCCGCCGTTGCAGCAGGTCGACGACGCTGCGCTGGTGATGCAGGTCGAGCGAGAGCAGTGGCTCGTCACACAGCAGCACGGTCGGGTCGGTGGCCAGCGCATGGGCGACCCGGAGCCGTTGCTGCTCACCTCCTGAGAGGCGACCGACGGGAACATCCGCGTACGACGACGCGCCGACCTGGCCCAACAGTCTGTCGACAAGGGCGTTCCGAGACCGTGACGGCCACGGCACGCCCCACCGGTGCCCGTCTATCCCCAGCCCCACGAGGTCGCGCGCCCGCAGGGGGACGTGAGAGGTGAGACCCCGGTGCTGAGGGATGTAGCCGACGTCTGGGTTACCACGCCGCACCGGAGAGCCGGCGACCGACACCGAGCCGCGGGTGACGAGCACCAACCCCAGCAGGACCTTGAGCAGGCTGGTCTTCCCCGACCCGTTCGGTCCCAGCACGGCCACGAACTCACCCGGCTCCACGGCGAGCGTCAGTCCCGACCAGAGCGTCCGTGCCCCATAGGCCAGGGCGGCGTCGACGAGCTCGACGGCGAACGGACCGCTGCCGTCGGGAGCCACTTCGTCAGCGGCTGGGGATGAGTAGCGCTGCTGCGTCATCGTTGGGAGAGCGCCTCCCTCACCCGGGCGACGTTGTGGGCCATCCACGCCAGGTACGTCGTACCCGGAGGCAGCGTCTCGCTGACCGGGACCACCGGGATACCCGCGGACACGGCGGCAGCCTTCACCTGCTCGGTGACCGGGCCGCTGGTCTGCGCGTTGTAGACGAGAAGCTCGACCCGATGCTCGCTAAAGAGCGCGAGAGTGTCGGCGAGCACCCGTGGAGACACGTCGCGGCCCTCCTCCACCGCAGCGCTGAACTCCGCGGGCGTCAGGTTGTGCACGTGCATGGCCTCCAGCATGTAGAGCGGGACGGGTTCGGTGATTGCGATGCCAGCACCCTCGTGGGCGGCTCCGAGCTGCCGTTCGGCCTTGGTCAGCCGATCTACTCCAGCGACAAACGTCTTCGCGTTCGCCGCGAACTCGGAGGCGTGGTCTGGGTCCAGCCCGCCGAGCTTCGTGGCGATCGCTTCGGCGACCCGCGTCACGGCCGCGAAGTCGTACCAGATGTGCTCGTTCAGCTCTCCCCCTGTCGGAGCAGTGAGACCAGAGACCATCACAGCGTCGAGTACTGGTGCGTCGTTGCCAGCTGTCGAGATCATCCGACCCATGAAGTCGTCGTAACCCCCGCCGTTCTCGATGAGCAGGTCGGCCTCCTTGACGGCGAGCAGGGTCCGGCTGCTCGCCTCGTAGGAGTGCGGGTCCTGGTCAGGGTCGTTGATGACCGAGATTACCGACACCCTCGGTCCGCCGACGGCAGCAGCGATGCTGCCCCAGACGTCGGTCGTGGCCACGACGTCGACCTTGCCGGGCACGTCGCCGGTGGGGCTGTCGGCACAACCGGCGGCGAGTCCGGCCAGCAGGGCCAGGCCGACCACCGATGCGAGCAGTCGGGTGGGCGCGAGGCGACAGGGACACCCGCGCCTCCGACCGGTGCTCAGGTGTGACGACAAGGCGGCTCCGTACGGGTGGTAATGATAACGAGTATCACTATACTCAAGCCTTCGCACCGGGCAAGGGTCAGGGCCAGCGGGAGGCCACGAACAGACCGGCCGCCGTCGAGATCAGCGACATGAGGACCAGCCAGCCGACGTACTTCGAGGTGACATCCGCGCGCTGAGTCTCGAAGATCAGCCGACCGTCCACGTCCTTGTAGGCGCTCAGGAGGTCTGCGGGACTCGTCGCCACATACGCCTTGCCGCCGGTGATGGCGGCAATCTGCCTGAGCTCGCCGATCTCGACGGGCACCAGGATCTGCTGTCCCTTGTTGACAATCACGCCGGAGAGCGTCCCGAGCGCGACCGTGTAGATCGGCACCCCTTGCGCCTTCGCCGACCGCGCGGCCTGGATCTGCGACCGGCCGACGGTCCGCTTGCCGTCACTGATCAGCACGACCATGGCCGGGAGCTTGTTGTCCGGGCTCTCCCGCGACCCACCGAGGGACTGTTTGACCACGTCGAGGGCGGTGTAGATTCCCTCGCCGGTGGCCGTGTACTCCTGGAGCTCGAGGCTGTCGATGGCGGCGCTCATCCGGGCGTGGTTCGTCGTCGGCGCGACGACCACCTTCGCATAGCGCGCGAAGGTCACCAGGGCCACCTTGTAATCGCCAGGCAGCCTGTCGAGAAAGTCCTTCGCCGTCTCCTTGGCTGCGGTGATCCGGTCCGGCGCGACGTCGTCGGCCTCCATCGACAGCGAGATGTCGATCGTCAGGACGACGGTCACGGCGGTCTTCCGCGGCACCTGGGTGAGCTCGCTCGGTCTTGCGAAGAGCACCACCGCCCCGGCGAGAGTGAGCAGGGCGAGGAGTACGGCGACATGCTGGCGCCAGTTCACCCGTCGGGGCGCCACGGTGTCGAGCAGCGAGATGTTCGTGAAGCGCACGGCGTACTGGCTCCGGCGGCGCTGCAGGACGATGTACAGACCGATCAGCGCCGGCACCAGCAGCAGGAACCAGAGCCGGACGGGCTCGAGAAACGTCATCGGGCGACCCCGGCTGGAGGCGTGTGCAGCCGGGCCGCCACCCGCCGGTGCTTGAGCGCGAAACGCGCCGTGTCCGTGACCCAGTCGCTGTCCGTGCGCAGGACCAGATGCGCGATTCCCGCTCGCCGAAGCGCCCGACGGTTGCGTTCACGCTGGGTCCGGGCCGCGACCGAGTAGCGGCGGCGCACCTTGCGGTCCCCGGTGTTCAGCTCGCGCAGCTCACCGGTCTCCGGATCCTGCAGCAGCACCACACCGACGTTCGGGATGTCGAGCTCACGAGGGTCGAGGATCTCGACGGCGATCGTCTGGTTGCGGGTGGCGAGCTCGCGGAGCGGACGCTCCCATGTCGTCGACGAGTCGAGCCCTCCGACGGCGTCCGAGAGGTCGATGAAGTCGGACACGACCACGCGAAGCCCGCGCTTGCGCTGCGACCTCGCCAGCTGGGTGATCGACTGGGCCAGGCTCTGCGAACCACCGGATGGGCCGACGTCGGCGGCCCGGCCGGAAGCGGGGGGACCCCCGCCTGCAGGCCCTGCCTCCTCGCGCATCAGCGAGCGCAGCAAGGCGAAAAGGGCGTGCCGGCCTGGCCGGGCCGGCCAACGCTGCAGCCGCCCGGATTTCAGGATGTAGCCCCCGAACCGGTCGCCGACGCGAAACGTGAGCAGACCGAGCGTTGCCACCGCCGCCACAGCGAGGTCCTGCTTCTCCATGGCCGCCGTACCGAAGTGCATCGACGGTGACAGGTCGACGAGCGCCCAGGTCTCCAGCTCACGGTCCGCGATGACGTCGCGCACGTGCGGGATCGTCGTGCGGGCCGTCACGGCCCAGTCCATCCGGCGTACGTCGTCCTCCCCCGGGTTGTAGACCCGGGCCTCGGCCATGTCCGAGCCGGGACCGGGAAGCAGGCCGAGGTGCTCGCCGTGCAGGAACCCCTCGAGCCTCCTGACGATCTGCAGCTCGAGCCTTCGCAGCGCCTGCTCGGGCGCGAGCCGCGACAGGGGGACGGCGGCGGCCCGGAAAGCCTCGGCGTCGGCCACCTCAGCTGAAGTCCGGCGTCGACCCGGAGGCGCCCCACACCGCCCGAGGCTGGGGGATCCTCTGCACCACCCGCTCCACGACACCGCGCGGGTCGAGCTCGTCGGCCACCGCGTCGAAGGTCAGCACGAGCCGGTGGGCCATCACGTCGAGGGCGACCGCGGCGACGTCCTGCGGCAGCACGTAGTCGCGACCCTGGATCAGCGCGAGCGCGCGGGCCGCTGCGGCGAGACCGAGAGTGGCGCGTGGGCTGGCGCCGATCTCGACGACCCCCTCGAGACCGGGCAGCCCGAACTCGAGCGGCGACCGGGTCGCGAGAACCAGTCGGACGATGTACTCGGCCACCAGGTTGTGCACGAAGACTCGGTCGGCCGATGCCCTGAGCTCGCGGATCAGCGCGGGTGTCAGGACCCCCTGGGCCCGGGGCGGGTCGACGCTCATCCGTCGCAGGATCTCGAACTCCTCGTGACCCTTCGGGTGCAGCACATCGATCTTGAGCAGGAAGCGGTCGCGTTGCGCCTCGGGAAGGGGGTAGACGCCCTCGGACTCGATCGGGTTCTGGGTCGCGATGACGATGAACGGGT
>JBBJMF010000005.1:0-56853 GCA_037719575.1 Nocardioidaceae bacterium | reverse complement strand
CGGCTAGCCGCTTCTCGCGCCGTCGATCGGTTCGGAGGCCAAACCCGAGCTCTCGCGGTCATCCTCCGCCACAAGGTCCTGCGTCATCCGCCACCACATGAACGCGACGAACAACGCGAAGACCCACCACTGGCAGGCGTAGAGCAAGTTTCGAATCCCGGACCAGCGAGCAGGATCCGACAGCGGCGGCGTCACGGGCGCGAGACGCGGCGACTGCTGAGGGTTGCTCGCCTGGAGCAGAACGTAACCGGAGTAGAGATCTGGGCCAACCGCGTTGACCAGGCTCGAGACGGACAGCCCGTCCGTCACGCCCGAGGCATCGGGCTCTGGAGCGTTCTCGCCGGAGGGTTCGAGGATGCCCGTCACGGTCACCGGCCCGACAGGCGCCCTCGCGCTCGGCATGTCCCGCGATCCACGAACCACCAGCACGGCCGAGCCATTGGCGGTCACCAGCGGCGTCACCACGGCATAGCGACGTGAGGAACCTGCCAGCTTCCGGACGTAGACCTGGTCGTTCGCGAGATAGCGCCCGCTCACCGTGACCGGTCGCCCCGCTCCGTCCGCGGTCAGGGCCGCATCTGGCCCGAGCAACGAGTCCAGCGGTACGGCGGGTCTGCTGAGCGCGGCCTGTGCGTCGGAGTCCTGGTGGTCGTCGTACACGCTGAGCTGCCAAAGACCGAGCGCCACCATTACGGCCATCAGCGCGAGACCGACGAGTGCGAGCTCCAACGCCTTGCGGTTCAAAAAGCGCTGCACGAGTCTTCCCGCGTCGGGCCCCGGCGGCAGTCCGCCTGAGCAGCACCGGACTTCATCTCGCAAGTCTGCCAGGGATGCCGCGGCGGCCTCCTGGGCGCCTCGGCGACCGTGGGATGATCGCGGCATGGCCGTCCCCGGGGAGTCCGACGCCTCCACAGCAGCTCCGACAGAGCTCGCCGCCACCGAGCTCTTCGCCGTGGACGCCTACCTGCAGAGTTTTGAGGCCGACGTCGTCGCGGTCGACCGGCAGGCCGGTCGCGTGAAGCTGTCGCGTACGGCGTTCTTCCCCGGCGGGGGTGGCCAGCCGTGTGACACCGGCACGATCACCACGGGGGACGGTCGTTTCGACGTCGCTCGCGCCAAGCGCGAGGCGGACGGTATCTGGCATTGGTTGACCGGTGAGACAGAGCAACCTGGCGTCGGTACCCAGGTGCGCGGTGAGCTCGACTGGGACCGTCGGCATCGGGTGATGCGCACCCATACGGCGCTGCACATCCTGTGTGGCGTGATCTGGAAGGAGTTCCGGATTCCCGTGACGGGCGGGAACATGGAGGTCGGTGCCGGTCGGCTCGACTTCCCGCTCGAGGCCATGTCGGTCGAGCTTGGTGCACGGATCGAGGCACGGATCAACGAGGAGATCGCCGCCGCCCACGACATCGTCGTCGAGTTCCTCGGGCGGGACCTGGCCGATGCCGACCCGGCGCTGATCCGCACGGCCGCCAACCTGATCCCCCGCGAGATCGACCCGCTGCGCATCATCAACATCGTCGGGCTCGACAAGCAGGCCGACGGCGGCACGCACGTGATGAGCACCGCCGAGGTCGGACGGGTGCGGGTGACCGGCACGGAGTCCAAGGGAAAGGGCAACAAGCGGGTTCGCATCGCGGTGGACGACCAGCAGACTCCGGGCACCTGACGCCGGTCGGCGTGAGGTGCCCGGAACCGGGGCATTGCTCAGCTGGCGTTGATCGTGATCGTCGAGATGCCGATCACGAGCCCGCCCTTGACGGCGTCCGTCTTGAAGGTGTCGCCGAGCAACGCGGCGGCGTCGTCGGAGAGTGTGACGGTCGTGCCGGCGAGGATCGCGGTGTTGTTAGGTCCGGTGGCCAGCGGCTCCAACGTGCTGCCGTCCAGGTTGAACAGGAGAGCATCCGTGGCGGCGGGCTTGCCGTTCACGCTGACGTCCCCGTGCAGCTCAGAGGTTCCGGGGTCGATGACGAAGTTCGTCAGGTCGACCTCGGTGTCCCCGGCGGTCAGCGAGAGACCGCTTCCGTCGTGGTCGATAACCCCCTGGACGTAGGGGTCGGTGCTGCCCGGCTTGTAGTACGTGACGTTGCCGCCCGTGATCGGGAAGCTGACGGCACCGTCCGCGAGAGTAGCGTCACCGACGACGCCAGGCGTGAGCTTGAGGCTGGTGAGGGCGTCGACGAAGCCCTTGTCCAACGCGACAGAGGTGCTCTGCCCGGTCAGGGTGTCGACCTTTGCGACGACCTCCCCGTCGCCATTGCTCGAGCAGGCGGCCAGCGGCAGAACGATGGCAGCGGTCGCGAGTCCGAGGACGAGCTTCGACCTCGTCGATGTGGTGAAGGTGCGCATGATGTGTTCCTTTTTCCGATGGAGGTGACTGACACGCGTGATTCGAGGCACTCCGCCCGACGGATGTCAAGAGTCCACTCGTGTGAACAACATCACTTTCCCCATCCGGCTGCCTTGTTGCTCCGGCAGACAGCGCCATGATCGCCGCCTCGCGCCTGGTGCGCTACCGCGAGCGCGAGGTGCTGGACCGCGGCGGTCGGCTCTGGTCGTACCAGGCCCCCGTGCAAGGGCAACCGGACACCCAGCTGGGAGATCGACTTCCCAGGCGCGAATTACCGGATCTTGCCCGGCTTCTTCAACGCCCCGATGTGACCGGCGTGCTCTCCTGGACGGTCGACTACTGGCAGCACAGTCCCTGGCGCAACACCAACTACATCGACTCCGGCTGCTGCTTCCCCGGCGAGGGGACGCCGGTCTACCCGAGCCGCGCGTCGTCGGGGTGGCTCCCACGATACGGCTGGCCTGGACCCGCCAAGGAATCAACGACTACGGCTACGTCCAGCTGCATGTCCTACTCCCCGACGCTCGCCGCCGCGCGGGAGCGCCCCGATCTGGTACGTTTCCGGGGCTTCAGGGGCTGCCGCAACGCAGCTGCGTCCCAATCGGAAGGCGTCACCATGAAAGTCACCGCCCGGTGGTTCTCCGAACGTCTGCAACAGCCCATCACCTTGGCGCGGTGGGGCCACTACGGCACCCCCGTCCTGATGTTTCCCACCGCCGGCGGGGATGCCGAGGAGGTGGAGCGCAACCATCTCATCGGGGCTTGCAGCGAGCTCATCGAGGCAGGCAGGATCAAGCTCTACTCCTGCGACAGCGTCGCGGGGCAGGCAATGGTGACGTCGACGGGTTCTCCCGGCTACCGGATGTGGCTGCTCAACCAGTTCCACGAGTGCGTCGCCAGCGAGGTGGTGCCGGCGATCCGGGCCGACCTCGGCGGCCACCTCCCGCCGATCGTCGCCACCGGCGCCTCGATCGGGGCTTTCAACTCGCTCGCGGTGATGTGTCGCTACCCCGAGGCGTTCGGTACGGCGATCTGCATGAGCGGCACCTACCAGGTGCAGCGCTTCTTCGAGGGCGAGTTCAGCGACCACCTCTACCTCTCGTCGCCCGTGCACTTCCTTCCCGAGCTCGACGGTCCTCAGCTGGAGGCACTCCGCAGCCGGTTGGCGATCCTCGCCTCCGGCGAGGGCGCCTGGGAGAACATCGGCGAGTCCTGGCAGGCAGCGGAAGTACTCGGCCGCAAAGGGATACCGAACCGGGTGGACTCGTGGGGTCCTGACTTCGAGCACGACTGGGCGACCTGGCGCGAGATGCTCCCGAAATACCTCGACGAGGTCTGCTAGCCACCGGTCTCAGTCGGGGTCGCCGCGATGACGAAGACCGGGGTGCCTGTCTCGGTTACTTCCGTCAGGACGAAGCCGGCAGCTTCGAGCAGGTCCCGGTACTCATCCACCGTGCGCTCCTGGCCGCCCGGTCCCACCAGCATGTTCAGGTCGGAGAACGCAGTGCGCACCGGCTCCGGGCCCTGCCCCAGCAGCTGCTCGACCAGCAGCACGGTGCCATGCGCGGGCACGGCTCGACGGCACGCGCGCAAGATGGTGACGGAGTCCGCATCCGACCAGTCGTGGATGACCGCCTTCAGCAGATAGGCGTCTGCCCCCGCAGGCACGGACTCGAAGAAGCTGCCGTCCGCCTTCTCGTAGCGGCTCTCGACCCCCGCCCGCTCGAAGAGCGGGCCTGCATCAGCCACGACGTCTGGCTGGTCGAACAGGACACCGTGGACCCGTGGGTAGCGCTCGAGGATCGCGGCAAGAAGCGCGCCGGCGCCCCCACCGATGTCGGCGACCGTGCCGAACCGCCCGAAGTCGTAGGCGTCGACCACGGAATCCGTGACGGCCCCCGTCCTGCTGGTCATCGCCCGGTCGAAGGCCCCTTGCTCCTCGGGACGTTGCCGGCGGTACTCCCATACCGACGTACCGTGCACTGCGGTGAACGCGTTCTCGCCGGTCAGCACGCTGTCGTACAGGCCGCCCCACGACTGCCAGTGATGCGAGCGGCCAAAAAAGGCTGCCCACCCCTGGACGGACCCGGGGACGTCCGATCTCAGCAGCTCACTCAGCTCGGTGTTGACGATCATCCCCTCGGCATCCAACTCATATACGTCGATGCTCATGAGTGCTCGCAGCAGCCGGCCCAGGGTCGGCTCGTGCGTCGACGTGGCGCGCGCGAGGTCTGTGACAGTGCGCGGAGCCGAGGCCAGCAGGTCCGACAGACCGAGCCGTGCCGCGACGTGCAGAGCCTGCGACACCTGGTAGCCGCTGACCAGCTGACGGAGTTGCTGAGCGGGGTCCATTCAGCGATTCTCCCCCAGTCGGAGGAGCAGCTGCACCTCGGCCAGAGAGTCCGGACGCAGGCCCGGCCTCGGTCATCTCGCGTACAACCGCAGCTCGCTAACGAAGCGGTCCGCCAGCTCGATCAAGGGGGCGAGCTCCGGGTGGCGAACGATGACCATGCCGTCGGAGATGAGAGTCGCCCGCCAGTCCCGGCGCGGTGAACCGACCGGCAGCAGGTCGATCGTGGCGACCGCGTCGCCGTACTCCGCCAGGAGCCTCTCGAGACCGTCGATGCGCACGATCCGGCCGGACCCCTCGGCGCGCTTGAAGATGCTCGCGGTGTTGTAACGCCGCTCGAGCGGGTGCGGAATGTGCCCGTGCACGACCGCCTGCGCCCAGGTCAGGAAGAGATCCGCGTCGGTGGTGTAGTTCATCACGTCGACGGTGCGCCCGCCCGGTGGCCGCGCCCCGATCTCACCGAACACCACCTCCCCGTCGGCCTTGCGGTACCACTCCATGTGGGTGAACCCCGCCTGGAAGCCGAGCGCGGCCAGCACCTCGCGGCCCATGGTGCGGCCGGCCCGCAACCCCTCCTCCTCCAGGTCGCGGAGCGCCACCGTCATCGGGCTGATCCACTCGTGGCTACGCGCTTGCAGCGGCCGAGGCCGGTACCAGCACACGTTCTCGACAAGCATCTCGCCGCCCGCGCACACCGTGTCGTGCGTGAACTCCTCCGCCTCGACGAACTCCTCGACGCTGATCTCCGCCACGTGACTGACCATCGTGAGCACGGCAGCGAGCTCGTCGGCCGCGTCGACGCGGTAGGTGTCCGCAGAGCCGGCCCCGGCAATGGGCTTCACGATGAGCGGGTAGCCGATCCGCTCCGCAGCCTCCCAGGCACCGGCGACGGTCGCGGTGCTGGCATGGCGTGGGGTGCGGATTCCCGCCGCGTCGAGCACCCGCTTCATCCGCTCCTTGTCACGGAACGGCAGGGTCTGCTCCGCGGTCATACCCGGGAGCCCGAAGGCTTCGCGGATGTGCGCCGCGAGCATCATGTACGGCTCCCAGAGGCACTCCACCCGGTCGATCCGCACGTGCCGCGACAGGCCCTGGAGAGCCGTGAGCACCGCGTGCTCGTCGGCCAGCGAGACGTGCTCGTAGTGTGCGAGCGCCTCCCACGCCTCCCGCGGCAGGGCATGCGGCGGTTGGTCGCCGACCCCGACCACGGACGCTCCCACCGCCGCCAGCGACCGGGTGAAGTGGGCCATCTCCAGCGGGAAGCCCGGAGAAAGCATCACGATGTTCACTGCGCTTCGACCAGCTCGACGCGAAGACCGCTGACGATGCGCCTCAGGGCATCTCGGACCACGGCCGTCTCGTGGTGGCGGACCGTCACGTATCCTTCCCCCTCATAGCTCGACGACGCGGCTTGACCGGTCTGTGGCAGCTTGGCCTCGACGACCAGGTGCCCGATCTCGCGCTGCATGTCGTCGACTCCGTGCACGGCCCGGACCCGGCCCCTGCCCTGTCCTCTCAGGTACGCCGTCCCGGTCGCGTACTGCCGCTGCGGCGCAGAGAAGCTGCCGAGGATCACCAGCTCGGCCCAGACGCTGTGGAAGTCGACGTCGTGGGCGTAGCCGATCATCGAGGCGAGCTGGGCACCGGGCGGTCTCGCGCCGACCTCGGACACAGCGACCGACCCGTCAGGGCGCTCGAACCACTCCATGTGCGTGAAGGCGTGCCGGACCCCGAGGGCTCGCAGGGCAGCCGGGCCAATCCGCCCGATGTCGTCGTACTCCGGCCCGTCGATCTGCCTCGGCAGGAGCACGGTCCACTGCACCCAGGGGTTGCGCAGCACGTCGAGCGGTGGCGGCTCATAGTCCGAGATCGATGACCAGCCGGTCTGTCCGCCCAGCGTGACGCTGTCGAACGTGTGCTCCCTCCCGACCAGGAACTCCTCGAGGAGCCATGTCTCGTGCGGGTTGGCCCGGGCGGCGTCCAACCAGCTGTGCAGAGCGTCCGGACCGTCGAGCCGGTACGTCGCTTGCGCGCCCGCCCCCGCAGGAGGCTTGGCCACCAGCGGGAACCCCACCTCCTCCGCGAACGAGAGCGCCTCCTCCGTCCGCGCGACGAGCTGGTGGCGGGCGCAGGGAATGCCCGCCGCTCGCAACACGCTCTTCATCCGCGCCTTGTCGCGAACGTTGTTTGCGGTCTGCGTGTCCATGCCGTCGATGTCGAGCGCCCCCCGAACCTCGGCGAGCGGCACTTGGAGCTGCTCCAGGGCGCCGACCAGGCGCTCCACCCGGCCGAGCTGGGCGCCGAGTCCCTGCACCGCCTCGGCGATCTGCCTCGGGTCAAGCGCGTCGTCGACCTGCCAGTGGGCGGCGAGGTGCTCGCGCAGGTGCGGGGACAGCCGAGACGCTGGTTCGGTGGTGACGAGACCGAGTCGGACACCGGGCAGCTGTGCGGCCGAGGCGACGAACCGGGTCGTTGCTTCGAGCAGGAACGGCGCGACGAAGGCGGCGACGACCATGAAATTGGAGGGTACGCTGCCTCGCTGCGCGCCACATCCCGGCTCGGCCGCCGCATCCCGCCAGGACTACAGTGCCGCGGGTGAACGTCGTATTCGTAGAGCCGTTCTTCCCGCCCAACCAACGCGAGTTCGTGCGTGCCCTTGCCGAGGCGGGAGCCACAGTCATCGGCGTTGGCGAGTACCCGGAGCACGCTCTCGACGACCAGCTCAAGGGCTGGATGTCGCACTACCACCAGGTCCCGACAGTCATCGACGTCGAGATCATGACCGACGCGGTCCGGTGGATCCAGGGCAAGGTGTGGGTCGACCGGCTGGAGACCTCGATCGAGGCGCACACCCTGGCGACCGCGCAGGTACGGGAGAACTGCCGGATCCCGGGTACGTCGGTCCGGACCGCCTGGCTGTGCCGGGACAAGCCGTCGATGAAAGACGCGTTGCGGGCAGTAGGGGTGCCGACCGCGGCCTCCACGGCGGCCGACACCACCGCCGAGGTCTACTCGTTCGCGGACGCGGTGGGCTACCCGCTGATCCTCAAGCCGAGGAGCGGTGCCGGCGCCCAGGACACGACGCGGGTCGACACCCCCGGCGAGCTGGACGATGCCCTCAGGTCCTTCGGTGACGCGGCGTCGATCGCGGTCGAGGAGTTCGTGGAGGGTCACGAGGGGTTCTACGACACGCTCTCGATCGACGGTCGGCCGGCTCTGGACTTCGTCTCGCACTACTACCCCAACGTCTTGGACGCCATGCGTGCCCGCTGGATCTCGCCTCAGTTCGTCTCGACCAACCGGGTCGACTCGGTGGGTGAGTACCAGCAGCTGCGCGAGATGGGGCACCGGGTCAACGAGGCGCTGGGCATCGGCACCAGCGCCACCCACATGGAGTGGTTCTCCGGTCCGAAGGGCCTGCACTTCTCCGAGATCGGCTGCCGGCCTCCGGGTGTCGGGGCGTGGGACCTGTACTCCGCGGGTAACGACATCGACGTGTACAAGGAGTGGGCGAACGCGATCGTGCACGGCAGCGTGAGCGCGCAGCCTTCCCGGCGGTTCGCCAGCGGCATCGTCGCGCTACGCCCGGATCGCGACGGCCAGATCAGCGGGTACTCCGGCGTCGAGGAGGTGGCCCGCCACCACGAGTGGGTGATCGACGCGCACCTCCCGGATCCGGGTACGCCGACCCAGCCGGTGGCTGCGGGCTACCTGGCGAACGTCTACGTCCGGATGCGGCACCCCGACTACGACGTCCTTTGCGGCCTGCTGGACGAAGTCGGCCGTACCGTGCGGGTCCATGCCCGGTGAGCCAGCCGCCGACGAACTCCAGTCTGGGCGCCCCGTGCGCGTGACGCTGCTCGGTCCGCAGCGCCGACCTACGGTGGACCTGGTGATGCAGGGCCTCGATCCCGGGATCCCGCTCGCGACCGTGACCGCCGGGTGGCAGGAGCGTGAGCCGGACGACGCCGAGCTCGCTTCGTTGCTGGGCGGACGCACCGTGAACCTGAACCTCTACGGTCGCTGGCTCGACGTCCAGGAGCAGGACCCCGAGTTCGCGGAGGCCGAGCTCGAGCACCGGACCTTCCTCGAGGAGCTCCGCCTGCTGTACCTGGTACAGCTCGAGTCCGCGATCGCGTCGATCGACCTGCTGACCAAGCGCAAGGCCGACCGACGGAGTGCGATCGAGGCCGCGCTCACCGACGCCCGCGCCGTCGTACGGCTGATCGACGACAGGCACGCCGCCCGGGTACGCGCCGCCCGCGAGGAGTTCGTCGGTGCCTACCACCCGAGTGGACGGTCGAAGATCGCCGAGCACCGGGCGGCCGTGCGGCACGCCCTCGAGCAAGCGGGTGCCCTGATCGTCGCCGGCGGGCACGTGGGGGTGCTGCTGAGGGCGCTGCGGCTGTTCGATGTCCAAGCGTCCATCCCCGACATCATCATCGCCTGGTCGGCCGGTGCGATGGCGCTGACAGAGAAGGTCGTGCTGTTCCACGACCGCACGCCACAAGGTCGCTCACCCGCGGAGATCTACGACGAGGGCCTCGGGGTCATTCGTGACCTCGTCCTGCTGCCGCACGCTCGTCGAAGGCTCCGCGTCGACGACCCGCTGCGGATGTCGGTGATCGCCCAGCGGTTCTCCCCCGCGACGTGCGTCGTACTCGACGACGGGACAAGACTCGACCTCGAGTCTGATGGGAGCCTGCCGACCGGTGCACGTGTCGTGAGCGACGACGGGCTCATCGTGACCCGGGACGGCGCGTGACCACCACGGCGACGGCAGTCGCGCGAGCGAAGGACCGGCTGGCGATCAACGTGCTCAGGGAGCGGATGCCCCTCGGCGAGGCGGAGGTGACCCGCTTCATCGACCAGCACACCATTCCGATCGTGGAGGGTCCGCGCTGCACGTTCCTCTTCCGGGGCGAGGCGGACGAGGTCTGGCTGGTCCACCGCATCGTCGAGCTGCCGAACCGGATCGCGCTCAAGCGGCTGCGCGGCACCGACCTCTGGTATCTCGTGCTCGAGCTGCCCGAGGGGTCGCGGGTCGAGTACCAGATCGAGGTCAGGCACGGCAACCACTACGACCGCTTCAACGACCCGCTCAACCCGCAGCTGTCCAACAGCCCGATCGGCCGGTCGTCGGTGTGCTTCGCCTACGGCTACGAGACACCCGAATGGACCCTCCCCGACCCGGATGCACGACCCGGCGAGCTCACCGACCTGGTGATCTCCAGCAAGGCGCTGCGCCGTGACTGCCCGGTGAGCGTCTACCTGCCGGCGCGCTTTCGCCGGACGGCGAAGTACCCGCTCCTGGTCGTGCATGACGGTCCCGACTTCCTTCAGTTCGCTGGCATGAAGACGGTCCTCGACAACCTCATCCACCGTCTCGACGTCGCCGAGACGGTGGTGGCGTTTCTGCATCCAGGCGACCGGTTGAAGGAGTACGCGAACTCGACGGCGCACTCGCGCTACCTGACAGACGAGCTCGTCCCGCATCTCGAGGCCGAGCTGCCGCTGATCGGGCAACCTGCGGGACGCTGCCTGCTCGGGTCGAGCTTCGGGGCGATCGCCTCCCTGTCGGCCGCAAACCGCTCTCCGGACACCTACGGATCGCTCGCCCTGATGTCGGGATCGTTCGTCTTCACCGACATCGCCACCGACCATGGCGGCGGGCCGGCCTTCGACCCCGTGGTGAAGTTCGTCAACCGGTTCCGCGCCCGCCCCCGCCGGGTGGCCGATCGGGCGTATGTCAGCTGCGGTGTCTACGAGCCGTTGATCATCCCCAACCGGGCCATGGTCTTGACCCTCGAAGGTGTCGGAGTCGCGGTCCGCTTCGACGAGGCACGTGACGGCCACAGCTGGGAGAACTGGCGCGACCGCCTGCGCGACGCCCTCTCCTACGTCTACCCAGGCCCCCAGAAGCTCGTCTACGAATAACCCGGGATCGACAGGCCGCGGCCGGGATGTGGCGGCTTCGACGCTGGCCGCAGGTCCGAGATCTTCCAGCCCGGACCGAGCCGTTTCAGTGCGGGTCCGGTCATGCACTCGGCACGCGCGAGCGGGACCGCGACCCGGCTACGAACTCCTCTCCGTCTCGCAGCACCTGACCGCGCGGCGGGCTGCCCACGTCGCGGTGCTCGCAGGCACGCAGGTCGTCCTGGTGGATGCGCTCCTCGTCGTACTCGTCGGAGTTCCCCAGCGTGCCGGGTCTTAGCGAGGCGCGCACTCTGGGCAGGCAATGAGGTTCGCTGCGGCGCCAGTTGACCCCGTGACCCGCACCCAGCGACCCTCGACGGTTCCGTCGGTCATGTCGATCGGCGCGAGGAACCAGACCCCGGATGGGACCGCAGTCAAGGTGAATGCTCCGTCAGGTCCAGTGACCGTCTTCGCCACGGGGCGATCCCCGAGCTGGAACGCGTGCGGAAACAGGCCGATTCGGGCACTGCCTAAGGGATGCGCGATTCCGCCCGGAGTGAGGTGCGAGACGTAGTGACCTGTCACCGTGGAGCCTGGCGCGCCGCCCGAGACTGCCGAGGGTGTCGTCAGGGTCCCCGACGCAGACGCCGCGCCTGTGGACGCGGAGGACAACGGGATCGGCGCCTTGGAGGGGCCCCGGTCCGCCATCCCCGGTCCGCAGCCCGACAGTGCGGCCACGACGAGCATCACGACGACACCTCCGCCAACCGCTGGTCGTACCCGAGTGTGCATAGCGCTTGGACGCCTACTCGGCCTCCCCGGTTCCTCGCGCGCAATACTGGTCCGGTGCCGTTGGTGAGTGAGGTACTCAGGCGTTCGCTCGAGGCCAGCCGCGTACGGTTTCAAAGGCGGGGCATGCGTGCCATCGGAAGGATGATGCGGCTCACGGTGGCAGCAGTCGCCAGCTACTTCGTCGCCAGTCTGGTGTTTCCACACAGCTTGCCGCTGCTAGCCCCTTTGAGCGCCTTGCTGGTCATCCAGCTGACACCGGTGAGCATCCTGACGAGCGGTATCCAGCGCGTGGCCAGTGTCGTCGTCGGGGTCAGCGTTGCGGTGGGCTTCTCGTCTCTCGTCGGCATCACCTGGTGGAGCCTCGGCACGGTCATCGCCCTGTCCCTGTTGATCGGTCAGGCCCTGCGCCTCGGGTCGAACCTGCTGGAGGTGCCGATCAGCGCGATGCTCGTGCTCGGGGTCGGCGCCAGAACGACCGAGGCCGCAGCATGGCAGCGGATCGCCGAGACACTGGTCGGCGCCGGCGTCGGCGTGCTGTCCAACCTGCTGTTCCCGCCCAAGGTGACCAGCGAGGATGCCGCCTCCGCGATCGAAGGGCTCGGGGATGATCTCGCCCAGCTTCTCGAGTCGGCGTCGAACGACGTCGCCAGCGACGAGCTGTCCATCGGTGATCTCAAGGACCGAGCGTCTCGCTGGCTGGATGAGGCCAGGAGGCTCACCCACGACATCCCTAACGTCGGTTCGGCCCTGCTGGGGGCGGAGGAGAGCAGGCGACTCAACCTGAGGGCTCTCGGTACGGCGGACTTCGGTCCCGGGCTACGGCACGGCATGGAGGCCTTGGAGCATTCCGCGCTTGCCTTGCGCAGCATGTTCAGGTCACTCGTCGAAGCCACGCACAGCTACGACGCTGAGTCCCGCGAGCTCTCGGCAGAGGTGCGCACCGCCGTGGCGCTGCTGCTCGCCGACCTCGCCGCGGCTGTGGGATCGTTCGGACGGCTCGTGTACGCCGAGGCTCAGCCGGGGGACAACCCGCCCGACCTCGCCGAGCTGCGGGACGCGTTGGAGACCCTGCAGGAAGCCCGCGTGAAGTTCAGCGACATTCTCCTCATCGACCCACGCGCTGATGCCCCACTGGCGGCGCTCGCCTCGTCGCTGCTGGCCACCGTCCAACGCCTGCTGCAAGAGCTGGGCGTCGACGACCGGGCACGTCGGCACGTGCGCCGACAGCCCAGGCTTCCGCAGCGGCTCGTCACCCAGCCACGCCGTCTCGGAGACGCCTCGGCGAAGCTTGCCCGGCGCAACAGGCGGCACGGAGACCCGCGACGCTGATGTCCAAGCCCAGTGCCCAAACTGAGCCGGCACCGTGCTCATAGGGTCACGGGCAGCCGCCCTCGTCGCATATGCCCAAGGTCATGTAGCAGTTGGCGTCGACGATGGCCCGTGCGATCGCTGCTGAATCGCTCACATCCGCACGCTCGCCCCGGTGGGTGCGGGGGTCCATGCCGGATCGCGGCCGGCGAACCCGAGCGCCCGATCAAGCGCGGGTGCATCCTCCGGGACATCCACCACGGTCCGAACAGCCCTTCGCGGTTGTCCGCCTCCTCCGGCTGCGCCGACGCCTTGGTGAACGCGAGGACAGCAGCGGTGCTCGCCGAGTCACACGAGCACGACTGACCAGTGGCGCGGGCCAGGTCCCAGCCGTGGAGCACCAACTCGTCGAGGGCGACCACCCCCATCTGCTCCGCCGGCATGGTGACCCCACCAGCCTCTGTCATCCCCTCCCATGCATCGGGCGCACGCCAGGCTTCGGCCAGGTCGAGGAGCCGCTGCGGTAGTTGGATGCGCCACTGCGGGTGGAGGTGCTCGGCGCTCGGCGCGGTCGGCCCGCCGAGGTGTCCTCACAGGGTGTGGGAGCCGCCAGCTGCTCGTTGGCGACGCCGTCGAGAAGAGAGATGACCTCACGTGCTGCCGGCTCGAGATTGACTGTTTCCATGTCTGCTCCTTCTCGGCTGACGAATCCTGCGAAGCTGAATCATGGCAGTCCGCGCTCGGGCGGAGAAGGGCGCAGGGGCGACAGGGATCAGGACGGCGGCGGGGGACGCCACGTCAATCCGATGTTCACGTTGTCCTCGTACCCAGCGGCGATTCCGCCCCAGATGATCAGCTGGTCGCCGCTCCAGACTGCGACGTCGGGCAAGGCGAGCTGTGCACATGGGGGTACGACGGTGGTGGCCAGCGGATCGAGTGACGTCAACACGGGACCCCCACCCGCCAGCCACTCAGGCCCCGGGCCTATCGGAGGCAGGGTGCACTCCTGAAGCCCGTCGTCCGGGTCGACGGCAGCGATCGGGATGGACGACCACTCCGTGCTCCCCGGCGTGACGAAGACCCCGAGGCGCGCATTGGGGCTAGCTGGACTGACCGGCGCCACAAGCAGACCCTCGAAGAACCACCACTGCTGCCCGTACACCATCGGAGGTGTCGCCGACACGACACGCCACGCCCCATCCTCGAGCACCGCAACCCGGGACGCGGCGCCGCCATACGCCTTGGAGTGGTTCGCCACGCTCATCGACAACAACCACAACCGCTCCCCGTCCCACGCCAGGCTGCGGTCGTAAGACTCGCCGAAGGGGTCGGCTGGCATCGGCAACCAGGTCCCGACGAGGGGGTCCAGCAGCCAGTCGGAGCCCATCCCGCTCCGGGGACGTTTGTCGTAGGAACCAAACACGATTCCTTGGTCGGTGACAACAGTCTGGTTGAACCCCCCGTCAGGCGGCGGGTCGAGATAGCGCCAGGACTCGCCCAGGGGGTCGTAGGCGAGGGTGACTCCGCCGGTGACGACCACC
This sequence comes from Nocardioidaceae bacterium, assembly GCA_037719575.1. Lineage (GTDB taxonomy): Bacteria > Actinomycetota > Actinomycetes > Propionibacteriales > Nocardioidaceae > JAWWPG01. Next base: position 42,593 of record JBBJMF010000005.1, on the reverse strand, counting down.
ATCTCGGTCCCGGACCAGGCGGCGAGGCCGCCGACCACGGGTCGCGGCGCCGCGGGAATGGCCTGCCAGGTGTCCGTCGCCGGGTCGTAGGCAGCGCCGTCGCTCCTGAGGGTGTCGTCAGACGGTCCGGCGCAGTCGGCGGTAGGTGGGCACGGCGGCCCGGTGGTGCCCCCGACGACGAGCATCTCACTACCCGTCCACACACCGACGGCGTCGTGTCTGGGAAGAAGTGGCGACGGCGCGATCGGCAGGAAAGTACCCGGTTGGTGATCTTGCGGTTGGTGGGCCCCGGGAGGTCGGGGCAGGGACGGTTCGGCCGTCCGTCCGTCTTCGTGCAGGACTCTCGCCGAAGCGAACACCACACCCAGGACCATGACGGCGGCCGTGCCGCTGACCAGAATGCCCCTGAACCGACGCCGACGGGCCAGCCTTGCCATCACGACCTCACGGGCCCGAGGGGGTGGATGCGCAGGCGAAGCGAGCCCGCGCAGCGCTTCTCGCAAGTCCTGTTCAGACATAGGTATCTCCTTCGGGGGCGAGCTCGCGAAGCCGCTGCAAGCCCCGCGAGAGGTGACTCTTCGCCGTACCGAGCGAGCAGCGCATCGCCTCGGCGATGCCGGCCAGATCGAGGTCATCGACGTAGCGCAGCACGAGAGCGGTCCGTTGGCGTGGTGTCAGCGAATTGAACGCCGACTCAAGCCAGGGATCCACGCCCTCCGGAAGCCCGGAGACAGCCGCCGCGTCCGGTAGGTCGGCGACCGGGCGCTCACGGCCGCCACGGCGGAGCCGGTCGATGTTCAGCCGTACCAGCGTCGTGCGCGTGTAAGCGACCGGATTTCCCGAGCGCTCGATGCGTGACCACTTCATACCGATCCGGACCAGGGCCTCCTGAACGAGGTCCCACGCGTCGTGGTCGTTGCCGGTCAGCGCGCGGGCATACCCCAGCAGTCGCGACATCTCGCTGCCGACGAACGCCTCGAACTCGTCCTGCCTCATCTGCCCATCTCACCTTGCATACGGCGCAAGCGCATAGAAGGTTGAGACGTTGCGAGGGTAGTGGTGGAGACGAAGGGACTCGAACCCTCAACCCCTGCCTTGCAAAGGCAGTGCTCTGCCAGTTGAGCTACGTCCCCAGATCCGGTCGGGGAGCCGTGAGGACTACCGGACCTTGTCGGTGGCCTCGGCCCACAGGTCGGCATCGCTCTTGCCCGTGAGCTTGTTGAGCACGAACTTCGCGGCGGCGCCGACGACGGTCAGGACGACGAGCTTCTTCAGCATGGCAACCTCTTCCGTGGGGTGGTGAACCGTGGGCCTAAGAGGACTTGAACCTCTGACCTCTTCCTTATCAGGGAAGCGCTCTAACCGTCTGAGCTATAGGCCCGGGTGACGGACGCCGACGACGAAGATTACCCCATCGCCGACAGGGCGCCCAAACCGGTTCGGCCCGCAGCGAGCGTCCCACAAGCACCCGCTGAACGGCGTACGACGACCTCAGTCGAGGTCTTCGGCGAGGGTGACCTCGACGCCGCCGAGCATCGCGGCCGACATGTTGTAGATGAAGGCGCCGAGCGTCGCCAAGGCCGTGATCAGGACGACGTCGATCACGCTGATCAGCATCGTGAGCCCCATGACCCGGCTTATCGCGACGTACTCCTTGATGTCGAACTGGTCGGCCGGGTCCTGATTGACCACCTGCTGGATCGTCTCGTTGACCTTGTCCCACAGGCCGGCGGCACTCATCACGGAGAAGACCAGGAACACGGCCACCACACACATGATGCCGAACGCAATGGACAGCAGGAACGACGTCTTGGTCACGGACCAGGGGTCGACACGGGTCAGCCGCAGCTTCGCACGCCGCGTCTGACGCGGCCGACGCGCGGACTCACGACGGGCCGCCCTCTTGACCTCGCGCTGCCGCGACTTCTCGGCCGTCGCGCGCTCAGCGTCCGAAGGCATCGCCGGGCCGTTAGGGGGGACGGGGAGAGTCTTTCCGGTCTCCTCGTAGGCGTGCGCGCCCGCGGTCTCCGAAGGCCGCGCTATCTCCTGGGTGGGCGCTTGGGTCGAGCCGGACGGGTTGGCGAGCCGGCGCCGTGAGGGCGGGGAGGCGTTGTCGCCGACGTCGCTCATTCGGGTTGCTCCTCATCCACGTCCGTGTTCGGATCGGTCGCTGACGGGTTAGCGTCGTCCTCAGTCTCCCGTCTGCCGCCGTTCGACTCAACTTCGTCCATGTCCGGCTCGGCATTTCGGGCGATGGCGACGACCGAGTCGCCGTTCGCGACGGTGACGAACTTCACCCCCATGGTGTCACGTCCCTTGGCCGGTACGTCGGTAGCGGCCGAGCGCGTCACCTGCCCACTTGCCCTCACCGCCATCACCTCGTCGGCATCGGTCACCACGATCGCGCCCACCAGAGAGCCACGTGCGTCGGCGAGCCGCATGGCCTTGATACCGATCCCGCCGCGACCCTGCAGGCGGTACTCACTGACCCGCGTGCGCTTCGCGTAGCCGCCGTCCGTCACGGTGAACACGTAACGCTCGAGCGGGAAGTCCCGTCCTGCCGCGGTGTCGTCGCCAGGATCCGACGCGTCGTTCGCCGCGATCACCGACATGGACAGCAGCTGGTCACTGCCGCGGAACTTCATCCCGGTGACGCCGCTGGTCGCGCGACCCATCGGTCGCAGCTGGCTGTCGTCGGCGCGGAAGCGGACCGACTGGCCCTTGCGCGACACTAGCAACAGGTCGTCGTCAGCGGTCACCAGCTCGGCCCCGATGAGCTCGTCGTCGTCCTCTCGGAAGTTGATCGCGATGACCCCGGCCTGGCGGGTGGAGTCGTAGTCGGCCAGCCGCGTCTTCTTCACGTAGCCGTTGCGGGTTGCCATCACGAGGTACGGTGCCTGGTCGTAGCCACGGATGGCGAGGACCTGGGCGATCTGCTCGTCCGGTTGGAACGACAGCAGGCCGGCGACGTGACCGCCCTTCGCGTCGCGTGCCGACTCCGGTAGGTGGTAGGCCTTCGTCCGGTAGACGCGGCCGGCCGTCGTGAAGAACAACAGCCAATGGTGGTTGGTCGAGCTGAAGAAGTGCTCCACGATGTCGTCACCGCGAAGGGTCGCGCCACGCACGCCCTTGCCGCCCCGCTTCTGCAGCCGGTAGAGGTCGGCGCGGGTGCGCTTGGCATAACCACCACGAGTGATCGTGATGACGACATCCTCGTCTGGGATCAGGTCCTCCATCGACAGGTCACCGTCGGCGGGAATGATCTGGCTGCGCCGCGCATCGCCGTACTTGTCGACAAGCGTCTGAAGCTCGGTGCTCACGATGTCTCGCTGGCGCTGCTCGTCCGCGAGGATGTCCTCGAGGTCCGCGATCGTGCGCTCGTACTCGACGAGCCGGTCGACGATCGACTGCCGCTCGAGAGCAGCGAGCCTGCGCAGCTGCATGTTGAGGATCGCGGTCGCCTGGATCTCGTCGATCTCGAGCAGGCCCATCAGACCTTCCCGCGCCTCGTCGGTCGTCTGGCTGCGCCGGATCAGTGCGATCACATCGTCGAGGGCGTCGAGGGCCTTCGCGAGGCCGCGGTAGATGTGCGCATCCTCCTCGGCCTTGCGCAGCCGGAAGCGGGTCCGCCGCTGGACGACGTCGATCTGGTGGGAGACCCAGTTGCTGATGAACGCGTCGAGGCTGAGCGTGCGGGGGACGTCGTCGACCAGCGCGAGCATGTTGCAGCTGAAGTTCTGCTGCAGCTCGGTGTGCTTGAAGAGGTTGTTGAGCACGACGCGGGCAATCGCGTCGCGCTTGAGCACGACGACCAGGCGCTGGCCCTGGCGGTTGGAGCTGTCGTCGCGCACGTCGGCGATGCCCTGGACCCGGCCCGAGTCGGCGAGCTCGGCGATCTTGAGCGCCAGGTTGTCCGGGTTGACCTGGTAGGGCAGCTGGGTGATGACGAGGCAGGTGCGGTTGAGGTTGTCCTCCTCGATGTCGACGATCGCCCGCATCGTCACCGAGCCGCGACCGGTGCGGTAGGCCTGCTCGATGCCCTGGGTGCCGACGATCAGCGCACCCATCGGGAAGTCGGGGCCCTTGACCCTATCCAGCAGAGCCGTGAGCAGCTCCTCCTTGGTGGCCTCAGGGTTCGCCAGCAGCCACTGGACGCCGTCGGACACCTCGCGCAGGTTGTGCGGCGGGATGTTGGTGGCCATTCCTACTGCGATGCCGGCGGAGCCGTTGACGAGCAGGTTCGGGAAACGTGCCGGCAGCAGCACGGGCTCCTGGCCCCGGCCGTCGTAGTTCGCGCGGAAGTCGACGGTGTCCTCGTCGATGTCGCGCACCATCTCCATCGCCAGCGGCGCCATCTTGCACTCGGTGTTGTGGCTGATGATGCCGTTCGTGACGAAGGCATGGTCTGCTGTGTCCACCCGCACCGAGTAGACGTCCTGTATCCCGGCCTCGACCACGTTTTCGACAGTGGCGTAGAGAAATCGACCATCGACCAACGGCCACGCAATAGCCGCTGCTCGATCGTTGAGCCTCTCGAGGATTGTCTCGCGGTCACGCTCCCAGCGCTCTAGCCGGTCAACGTTATGGCGCTTCAACCACTGCCCTGACTGCACGTCCTTGGCGCCATATGACCTCAGGTAGGAAGCCAAGAATGGGACGGCATCGCTGCTCATCGCCCTAGACGTCCCGGGGATGTCGGCCAGGATGGACTCGAGCTTCGCCTGCTTTCGGCCAAGGAAGCCCACCTGCACAGCGAAGGTCCAGGCATCGCGGCGGTTTCCGATGACCACCTTGAGCTCACCCGTCGCGTGCCGCGTGAGACGCGCGGAGACTCCGAACTCCAAGAGCATCTGGAGGACATCCGCGGCGAGACGTCGACTGTATGTCGAGTAGCTGACCTGGATCGAGTGCCTGGGAAGTGCGGAGCAGGATCCATCACCGGTGAACAGGCTCGCTAGAAACCTGGCTTTGATCTCCAGGGATGCCCGCCAAATAATGTCAGGGATGAACTTGCGGTCGCTCTTCACCCCGACGAGCCCTGCCAAAACGCTGGATCGAAAGGCGTCGAGGGCTTGTACGTCGATTTCGCAGAGGATCGAGCCAGAGCGAATGCGCCGGGAGTAGACGTACCGAGAACCACCCACCACCGAGTCGTACGCACTCAACACACTCGAGAAATACTCCGAGTCGATATTGTTGAAGCCAGCCCGATTGTGGCTCGCGAAGCCTGCACTTACCCATGCGCCAAGAAGCAGCGCCTGATCGAGCTCTTGTTTGGTAGCCGTTCCCCATGTTTCCGGTTCTGGGCGCAGAAGCACGACCTGATCCCCCGGCGAGAGTTCTTCGAGGAGCTTCCAAAGAAGAGTGGGGATCCCGGCAACCGACGCGAGGGTCAAGACGGGGTGGTTGGGCGAACCGGTGAGCTCGTGGCCCTGGCGGGTCCGCAGCCGCAGGGTCTGCTGGCGACCGGAGTGGAACAGCTTTGTTGCCCGGACCGGCTCGCCGTTCTTGCCGACGAGCTTGAGGTCGATGTCGTTCTCGGAGTTGGGCTCCGCGCCGGGAAAGATCTGGTCGATTCGGATGGTTCCGTCGTCCCAGGTGCGGATCCGGGTGTCTCCGGTGACGCAGTACCTCATCGCGGCTGCGCGGTCGTTGCCCGGTGAGCCGAAGTTGCCCTGGCCGGAGACGAGCGGTGCGCGCATGACCCACGGCTGGCTGAGGCGGACGAGGGTGTCGTAGATCGCGGTGTCGCCGTGCGGGTGGTACTGACCCATCACGTCGCCGACGACGCGGGAGCACTTGGAGAAACCCCGGTCGGGGCGGTAGCCACCGTCGTACATCGCATAGAGCACCCGGCGGTGGACCGGCTTCAGCCCGTCGCGGACGTCCGGAAGCGCGCGGCCGACGATGACCGCCATCGCGTAGTCGATGTAGGCGCGCTGCATCTCCGTCTGCAGCTCGACCGGCTCGATGCGGCCGGTCGGTCCGTCCGGTGGGGTCGTGGTGTCGTCGGTCACCTGGTACATCCTTTCTTCGACGCATCAGACGTGGTTTGTTGAGCCGGTCCGCGCGGCTCCGCCGCCGCGGCCCGTCCATCAGATGTCGAGGAACCGGACGTCCTTGGCGTTGCGCTGGATGAACGCCCGGCGCTGGTGGACGTCCTCGCCCATCAGGATCGAGAAGATCTCGTCGGCCTGGGCGGCGTCGTCGAGGGTGACCTGCATGAGCAGCCGGTTGTCGGGGTCCATCGTCGTCTCCCAGAGCTCGTCGGCGTTCATCTCACCGAGGCCCTTATAGCGCTGGATCGGCGCGTCCTTCGGGAGCCTCTTCCCGCCCGCCTCGCCGGCCGCGATCAGCGCGTCCCGCTCCCGGTCGGAGTAGACATACTCGTGCGCGGCGGGGTTGTTCCACTTGAGCCGGTACAACGGGGGCCGCGCCAGGTAGACGAAGCCACCCTCGATGAGTGGCTTCATAAAACGGAAGAGCAGGGTCAACAGGAGGGTCTGGATGTGGTGGCCGTCCACATCCGCGTCCGCCATCATGACGATCTTGTGGTAGCGGAGCTTCTCGATGTCGAAATCCTCCTGGATGCCCGTGCCGAGGGCCGAGATGATCGCCTGCACCTCGGTGTTGGCGAGCACCCGGTCGATACGAGCCTTCTCGACGTTGAGGATCTTGCCGCGGATCGGCAGGATCGCCTGCACGCGGGGGTCGCGACCACCACGTGCCGAGCCGCCCGCTGAGTCGCCCTCGACGATGAAGACCTCGCACTCCTCGGGATTGGTCGACTGGCAGTCCGACAGCTTGCCCGGCAGTCCCCCACCGCCCAGCAGACCCTTGCGGCTGCGGGCCAGCTCGCGGGCCCGACGGGCGGCCAGCCGGGCCGACGCCGCTGCGATCGACTTGCGGATGATGTCCCTTCCCTCGCTCGGGTTCTTCTCGAACCACTGGCCGAGCTGGTCGTTGACGACCTTCTGCACGAAGGACTTCGCCTCGGTGTTGCCGAGCTTGGTCTTGGTCTGTCCCTCGAACTGAGGCTCGAGCAGCTTGACCGAGACGATCGCGGTGAGACCTTCGCGGACGTCGTCGCCCGACAGCCGGTCCTCGCGCTTCCTGATCAGACCCCACTCCTCCGCCCAGCCGTTGACGGTTGTGGTCAGCGAGGACCGGAACCCCTCTTCGTGGGTGCCGCCCTCGTGGGTGTTGATCGTGTTGGCGAACGTGTGGACCGACTCGGTGTAGCTGGTGTTCCACTGCATCGCGACCTCGAGGCTCATGCCGACCTCGTCGTTGGCTGCCTCGAAGTCGACGATCGTGCGGTGCACGACAGCGTCCTTGGTCGAGTTGAGGTGCTTGACGAAGTCGACAAGGCCGTCCTGGTAGCGGAACCGCCGCTCCATTCCTCCGGTGCTGGCGGCGACCACGTCGTCGGGCGCCTCCTCCCCGGACTCGTCGACCGGCGAGTCCGCGATGGCGTCGGCAACCTGCTCCGCGTCCGGCCGCTGGTCACGGACGACGATCTCCAGGCCCTTGTTCAGGAACGCCATCTCACGGAACCGGGAGGTGATCGTCTCGAACGAGAACGCGGTGGTCTCGAAGATGTCCGGTGCCGCCCAGAACGTGATCGTGGTCCCGGTGTCGGTGGTCGCCTCGTGCTGCTCGAGGACGCCGTTCGGCACGCCGTAGGTGAACGACTGTGTCCAGCGGAAGCCGGCGTTCCTGACCTCGACCTCGAGCCGCCGGCTCAGCGCGTTGACGACCGAGCTGCCGACGCCGTGCAGCCCGCCGGACACCTTGTAGCCGCCGCCGCCGAACTTGCCGCCGGCGTGCAGCTCGGTGAGCACCAGGGTGACCGCCGACACGTTCTCGACTGGGTGGATGCCGGTCGGGATCCCGCGGCCGTTGTCCTCGACCCGCAGGCCCCCGTCGGCCAGCAGCGTCACGTCGACCCGGTCGCAGTAGCCGGCCAGCGCCTCGTCGACGGAGTTGTCGACGATCTCCCACACCAGCTGGTGCAGGCCGCGGGCGCCGGTGGACCCGATATACATGCCGGGGCGCTTGCGGACCGCGTCGAGCCCCTCCAGCAGGGTGATGTCGGAGGCGTCGTACGACGGCCGGTCGACGTCCTCCGCGAACGGGCTGACCGACCCGGGGGCAACGTCTGCAGACGGCTCGCCGACATCAGGGAACGGACCGCTTTCGGGGCCCGGCGACTCGTCCGAAACGCTCACGCAGGAGACCTCCACTCATCACAAAAGCCGCCTGCGGTGGAGCGAGCAAACCCACGCAGTCGCGGCCTTCCTGTCACTCCCAGTATAGGGGACTCCGGCCCTGAGGACGGCATCATCATCCACACCGGGCAGGTGGCGTGCCATGAGAACAGGTCCCCGTTGGGCCGGAACCGCCGGTCAGGCGGGCCGAGACGTGGCGGCCTAGGTCCCCCTCACGGCGCACTGCTCACGGAGGCGCCCTGAGGCGGCTACGGGCTCGCCCCTCCGCCCCGCGGCGTCGTGACGTCGACGGCTCGGACGAACGCCATCCGGTGGCCGAACCAGAGCTCGTAGTAGACGTCCTTGCCCACCACGTCCGTGTGGTCACGCGGCGCCGAGTCGTCGTACGTCGTCGCGTAGTAGTAGTCGGTGACGATCGAGTCGTCCGCCACGACGTAGCGCTGCCATGGCTTGATCGTGTACTGCAGCGGCCCGGTCCGCTGGTGCGGGATCGCCGCCGGGTACGCGGCGCGCTCTGGGTAGGCCCGGCCGTAGAGCGGCGCCGGGCCGGACCCGGGCTTCACACCCACCGTCTGAGCCTTCGACCGGACCACCGGGGAGTCACCCGGTGGGACGTACATCCAGCCTTTCGCGCCGAGGTACCAGACCGCGATCCAGTTCTGCGACGTGTCGGCCACGACGAGCTTCTGCCCGGCGTCGACGCGCGCCCCGATGTCGGACACGTCCGTCGTCGAGTAGCCGTGATGGTGCAGGCCGACGTCCTTCACGAGCGGCGCCTGCGCGCGGGGTGCGGTGCGCAGGTAGACGAAGTTGGTCCCCTGGTCCGGGCAGCGGACTCCTGGCGCCGTGCAGCCCGTCACCTTGTGCTCGTTGCCGGCGAAGCCCGGAGCCACCTTGACCACCGAGCCCGGCTCGACGTTGGTTGGCGTGGCGCGCACGCCGCGACCGAGCGGGGCGCCGAGCAGGAAGAAGTAGTGCTGCCAGTCCCAGAACGGCCCCGGGTCCCAGTGCATGCCGCGCACGTACTTCGGCAGGATCCCCGGCACCTGGTCGTGGCCGATGATGTGGGCCCGGTCCAGCGGGACGCCGTACTTGTCGGCCAGATACTTGACCAGGGTCGCCGAACTCTCGTACATCGACTCCGTGTACCAGGTGGCACCGTCCGCCGCGAAGCCCTCGTGCTCGATGCCGATGGAGTGCATGTTGACGTACCAGTTGCCGGCGTGCCAGGCGACGTCGTTCGCATACGTGTGCTGCGCCACGTGCCCGTCGCTGGACCGAATCGTGTAGTTCCACGAGACGTAGGTCGGGTCCTGGACGAGATCCAGCGTCGTATCGTACGTCCCTTCCGTGTCGTGGACGACGATGTAGTTGATGTCCGGGCTCGCCGGGCGGTGGGCCAGGTCGTGGTTTCCGTACGCATAGGGGTCGGGATATCCGTACCAGTTGTACGGCGCCGGCACCCACTCACAAGCGAGCGCCTCGGGGCAGTCCACCGGCGCGGTGTTCGGCGCGACCTGAGCCGGGATGCGAAGACCGGGGATGGCGGCGAGAGTCACCCGCTGGCCGTCGTTGGTCACTCGGGACTGGCCGGCCTTGATCACGGCGAACACCCGACGGGCGAACGTCGACGAGTCGATCGCCGATGCGCTGCCGCTGTAGCGACGCACCGCTTCCACCCACTGACCCAGCGCCGTCTGCTCGCCCTGCGGCTTGTCGAGCTCGGCCTGGTACGACGCAAGCAGCGCCACTCCCGCGCAGATGTTGGCGGCGCCGTCGGCCTTGACTGCTCGCAGCTTCAGCCCCGTCAGGTCGGCTGCCCGGGTCGCGGTGTGCAGGGCAGCCGGCCCCGCCGAGGAGATCGGCCCCCGCTCGCCGCGAGCTCGGCTCATGCCCGGGGGCGTCAGGTCCGTCAGGTGCATCGGTCCATAGCCGCCCGCGGTGCTCGGCGCCGCGCCGTGGGCGTCCCACCGCGACTCCAGGTAGGACACCGCTTTCGCCAGCGCCACCGGAACGCCGTACGTCGAGGCGGCAGCGGTGAACACCCGCTCCCGCGCGGTGGTGCTGTCGCCGGGCGCTACCGCAGCCAGGCACCGTTGACCCGACGAGCCACCGGACGCCAGCGCTTGAGGCGTCTGCGCGGTGACGGCGAGCGCCGTGGTGAGGGCCACCGTCGTCGTGGTGGCCGCGGCGGCGAGGAGTCGGCGGGACGACGGGTGCCTCATGGCGGGTCCCCTTCGCATTCGGGTGTGGTGACGACCAAATTCACCCAAGCACACCTGGCGGTGCCCGGCAATGGGTAGGGCACACGGTTAGCCGTAGGTGTCGCGGGGGCCACGTCCGTCGCGAACCGAGCGTCGGCCGCGACGCCAGGTGGGTCCGGCGGGTCCGCTCACCTGGATCCGGATCACCGTCCCGTCACCGAGCTCGCCGTTGAGCCGGGCGACAATGGTCGCCGCCAGCAGGGTGAGCTGGGTTGCCCACGCCGTCGAGTCCGCGGTCACCGCAACCACCCCGTCGACATAGCTGACCGGCGTGCAGTGGGGGGCAACCTCCGGGCCGACGAGCTGAGCCCACCGCCCCAGCACGGTGTGCACCGAGACGTCGGTCGTCCAGCCACTGTCGGTGACCAGTCGTTCGACGGCTGCGCCGAGCGGCGCAGGATCACGATCGTCCGGGTGGGCACCGGAGAACTCGGTCGGACCGGACGGGTGCTGCCGCCTGGTCGGGCGAACCGGCTTCCGACCCGGCGCACCCTTCAGCTGCGCCGCCACGGAGCGCGCCAGATCGAGGCCGGTCGGGTCGTGGTCCGGCACGTCCGTCGGCCCGTCGGCCGGTACGACGTCATCCGGACGCTCCGGTCCATCGGGTCCGCCCGAAGGGGGTGCCGGTTCCGGGTCATCCACGTGCCGTCACCGTCCCGCCACCCACATCGAAGTGATGCTCGACGAGCTCCGCAGGCAGGTCGGCAGGCACCGCCGCCGTGACGAGCACCTGCTCGGTGCCTTCCACCAGGCGTGCGAGCCGCGCTCGACGCAGGTCGTCGAGCTCGGCGAACACGTCGTCGAGGATCAGCACCGGGTCGTCCCCGTCGCGACGGAGCAGCTCGAAGGACGCCAACCGCATCGCCAGCGCCAGCGACCACGACTCGCCATGGCTCGAGTAGCCCTTCGCCGGCAACGCGCCAAGTGCGAGCGACAGCTCGTCGCGGTGTGGACCCACGAGTGTCAGGCCCCGATCGAGCTCGTCGTCGCGGCGTCGCCGGATCTCCGCCAGCAGGAGCGTCTCGAGCTCGTCCCGGTGCCGAGCATCCGGGGGTCGCTCCCACGACGTCTGGTAGCAGGTGGAGGCCACGTTGCCGTCGTCGGGTCTGGCCAGCCCTTCCGACACCGACGCGTAGTGGCTGGCCAGATGCGGTCGGAGGTCATCGACCAGGGTGAGCCTGGCCGCGAGCAGCTCAGCACCGGTGCGGGCCAGCTGGGAGTCCCACACGTCGAGGGTGGCACGAGCACTGTCGCTACGCCGGCCGCTGCCTCGTCCTCCGGCGGACTTGAGCAGGCTGTTGCGCTGCTTGAGCACCCGGTCGTAGTCGGCGCGAACCCCAGCGAACCTGGGCTGTCGGGCCACGAGCAGGCCATCGAGGAACCGGCGGCGCTCGGCGGGGTCACCCTTCACCAAGGCCAGGTCGTCCGGCGAGAAGAGCACCACGCGCAGCACACCGAGCACGTCGCGCGCCCTCGGCACCGCTCCCCGGTTGAGCCGACCGCGGTTCGACCGGCCCGGGTTGATCTCCAGCTCGACAAGCGCCTGCCGGTCGCCGCGGACGACCGTCGTACGGACGATCGCCTGCGGGGCGCCGGTCCGCACGAGCGGCTGGTCGCTCGAGACCCGGTGCGATGACTGGCTGGCCACATAGTCGACCGCCTCGACCAGGTTGGTCTTGCCCTGGCCGTTGGGCCCCACGAACGCCGAGACGCCGCCGAGGAGGTCCACCTCGAGCTGCTGGTAGGACCGGAAGTCGGTCAGGGACAGATGGGATACATACACGTTGTGGTCAAGCGTCGTCGACGTCTGCCGAGGGGGTCGCATGCTTGGCCCCGCCGGCGCGTACGGCATGCCCGCCGAACTGGTTGCGCATGGCCGCCACCGCCTTCATCGCCGGTGACCCGTCCTGGCGGGAGGCGAACCTGGTGTACAGCGCGGCCGTGATCGAGTGCATCGGCACCGCGTTGTCGATCGCCGCCTCGATGGTCCAGCGACCCTCGCCGGAGTCCTCGGCATAGCCCGCGATGTGGTCGAGGTTCTCGTCGTCGTCGAGCGCCGCGACGAGCAGGTCGAGCAGCCAGGACCGGATCACGGTGCCTCCGCGCCAGGACCGGAAGACCTCGGTCACGTTGTCGACGACCTCGACCTTCTGGAGCAGCTCCCAACCCTCGGCGTAAGCCTGCATGATGCCGTACTCCATGCCGTTGTGGACCATCTTGGAGAAGTGACCGGCTCCCACCTTGCCCGCGTGGACGAAGCCGAACTCCCCGTCGGGCTTCAGCGAGTCGAACGCAGGTTGCGCCTTCGCCACGTCCTCCGGGTCACCACCGCACATCAGGGCGTACCCGTTCTCGAGCCCCCACACGCCGCCGGACACACCGCAGTCGACGAAACCGATGCCCTTCTCGGCGAGGGACTCCGCGTTCAGCTGGTCGTCGGTCCAGCGCGAGTTCCCGCCGTCCACGACCAGGTCCCCCGCGCCGAGGAGGTCCCTCAGCTCCATGATCGTGCCCTTGGTCGGGTCGCCGGCAGGAACCATCACCCAGACGACCTTCGGCTCAGGCAGCCGGCCGACCATGTCCTGCAGGCTCTCGGAGTCGCTGATGTCGCCATTGTGGTCGTAGCCGATGACGGTATGGCCGGCCTTGCGCAGCCGGCTGCACATGTTGCCGCCCATCTTGCCCAGTCCCACGAGTCCCAAGTGCATGGTGCCGTCCCTTCCCAGTCCTTCTTGTCCACAAGTCCTTCGGCGGGTGCCAGGCGTGTCCGCTCCGCCGGCGCGCGGCTCAGCTCTGCATGCGCAACGGCATCAGCAAGTATCGGAAGTCGAGATCGGGCTCGCCATCGGCCGTCGGGAGCGACGCGAAGGCCGCGGGGCGCCCGGGCTCGGTCATCGCGATGTGCGCGTGGGTGCCCGGGATCGCGCTCAGTCCATCGAGCAGGTACGACGGGTTGAACCCGATCGTCATTCCGTCGCCGGACAGTGCGACCTCCAGCGACTCCGAGGCCTGGGCCTCCTCGCCGTTACCTGCCTCCAGGGTGACCATGCCGTCGCTGAACGTCAGCCGGATCGGCGTGTTGCGACCGGCGACCAGCGACACCCGCTTGACCGCCTCGATGAGCACGGCAACCTCGACCCGCGCCGTGATATCGGTGGCGTTCGGAAACAGCTGGCGCACGTTCGGGAAGGCACCCTCGATCAGCCGCGTCGTCGTGAGTCGTCGCCCGGTGGACGTCTCGGCCGAGAATCCGATCAGACCGTCCCCCGCGCCCTTGTCGACGGCGAGCGCGAGCTTCAGCTCGGACCCGGCACTCAGGGACTTTGCGGTGTCGGACAGCACCCGGGCCGGCACCAGGGCGTTCAGCTCGAGATCGGCCTGGTCGGGACGCCAGGTCAGCTCCCGCAGACTCAGTCGGAACCGGTCCGTGGCCAGCAGCGACAACCGACCTCCGTCGATCTCGATCTTGACCCCGGTGAGCACCGGCAGCATGTCGTCTCGACCGGCCGCGGTGACTGCCTGGGTCACGGCGACCGCGAAGGCGTCCGAGTCGATCGAGCCGACGGTCGCCGGCATCTCCGGCAGCGCGGGGTAGTCCTCGACGGGCATCGTCTGCAGGCTGAAGCGGGAGCTTCCGCAGGCCAGGCTAACCTTCGACCCGTCCAGCGCGATCTCGACGGGTCGGTTCGGGAGCGCGCGGGCGATATCCGCGAGCAACCGGCCCGAGACCAGCACCTTGCCCTCGTCTGCGACCTCCGCACTCGTGGTGACCTCGGCCGACGTCTCGTAGTCGAAACCCCTCATCACGACGCCCTCGTGAGAGGTCTCGATCATGATCCCCGAGAGCTGCGGCACGGTTCCCGGACGGGTCGGGATGCTGCGCGCCGTCCACGCGACGGCGTCGGCGAACACGTCACGTTCGACCCGGAACTTCACGCTGACATCCTTTCCGCCGATGCTTGCAGCGCATCTTCCCACGCTGGCCGGACAACCGACACCGGCAGCCTGGGGTTGTTCGGGCTTATCCCCAGGCTGGCGTCCCACTCCCGTTTGAGGTCAGCTGATCTCGCTATTTCTCTCACCATCGTCGTAGCAGCGGTGGATGGTGTGGATAACCGCCGAACCCGCTGGTCAGCGCGCAGCACAGGCCGCACGACAGGTGGGGACAGGGAGGTCGGCCAACGGCATCGCTGGGGACCAGCCAGTGCCACCGTGGGTGGTATCCACAGCCGTCCACAAGTGCGGCGCGCTATGACAGGTGTTTTCCACAGGGTTGTCAACAGCATGTGGAGTTGCCAGAAATATCCGGTTTTGCGGTGGTCCGCAGACGGCGGACGGGTCACGGCTGGCGGGCCTGCTGCTTGATCCGGTTGGTGAGCTCGCGGACCTGGTTGTACACGCTGCGTCGCTCGGCCATCAGCTGTCTGATCTTGCGGTCGGCATGCATCACCGTCGTATGGTCTCGACCGCCGAACTGCTGGCCGATCTTCGGCAGCGAGAGGTCGGTGAGCTCACGACAGAGGTACATCGCGATCTGGCGCGCCGTGACCAGGACCCGGCTTCGGCTGCCGCCGCACAGGTCGTCGATCGAGAGTCCGAAGTAGGCGGCGGTCTGAGCGATGATCACCGCTGCCGTGATCTCGGGCTCGCCACCCTCGGGAATCAGGTCCTTGAGGACGATCTCACCCAGGGTGAGGTCCACCGGCTGCCGGTTGAGGCTGGCGAAGGCCGTCACCCTGATCAGCGCACCCTCGAGCTCGCGAATGTTGGTCTGGATCTTGCTGGCGATGAACTCCAGCACGTCGGGTGGCGCGGTGAGCCGTTCCGTCGCTGCCTTCTTGCGCAAGATCGCGATCCGGGTCTCGAGGTCGGGTGGTTGGACGTCGGTGATCAGACCCCACTCGAACCGGTTCCGCAGCCGGTCCTCGAGAGCCTCGAGCCGCTTGGGAGGTCGGTCGGAGGTGATCACGATCTGCTTGTTCGCGTTGTGGAGCGTGTTGAACGTGTGGAAGAACTCCTCCTGAGTCTGGATCTTGCCCTCGAGGAACTGGATGTCGTCGATGAGCAAGACGTCGACGTCGCGGTACCGACGCTGGAATCCGGCGGCTCGGTCGTCGCGGATCGCGTTGATGAAGTCGTTGGTGAACTCCTCGCTGCTCACGTAGCGAACTCGGGCGCCGTTGAACAGGCTTCGGACGTAGTGGCCGATTGCATGCAGCAGGTGGGTCTTCCCGAGGCCGGAGTCGCCGTAGATGAGCAGCGGGTTGTAAGCCTTGCCAGGAGCCTCCGCCACGGCTACCGCCGCGGCATGAGCGAAGCGGTTCGAGGACCCGATGACGAACGTCTCGAAGACGTACTTGGGGTTGAGCCGAGCCTGCCGGACGCTGTTGGCGGCGTCCGCCGCACTGGCGGTGACGACGGCAGGGGCGTGGTCGTTGAGTGTCCAACTGTCGTGCCGCGAGGATCCGTCGGCGATCTCGTCGTCGCTCGGGCGGCCGTCGGCCCCTGCCAGATTGGCGTCGATCGTCACGGCGAGCCGGACGTGCTGGCCGAGCGCCCGGCTCAGACCGGTCTCGAGCGTCGGTCGGAGCCGAGTCTCCAACTGGTTGCGCGTGAAGTCGTCGGGCACGGCGACGATCGCGGTGTTCTCATGCAGGGTGACCGGTTGCGACGCGCTTAGCCAGGCCCGGTGGCTGGCGGGGAGCTGGTCGACGAGCGTTGTCCAGGCACGGAACAGATCGGCGACATCGCTCATCGCAGATACCACAACCTTCTCTTCGTCAGCGTCCTGTGTGACAGGACATCCACACGCTTGTCCACAGGCTGTGCAAAGCCGGTGATCGTCTGACCGAGGCGCCGGGGAGCGGCAAGGGAGGCGTCGATGTGCGAGCGTCGTTCTGCGGGACGCTAACAACCCTCGGGACAGAATTTCAACCTGTTGTCCACAAGCCAGGCTGAGATTGGTGCTGCTTCCGCGCGTCGCTTCGGCGTGTCGGCTTCGCTCGACCTGCTCGTAGCCTGACACTCGTGGGTTCTTCCCTTCGTGGGTAAGGAAACGACGCCAGTTTGACCCTCTCACAGCCGGACGCGTACCGTTGGCGGGTCGGCCCGGGTCGAGGGCCGCCGCATGTCCACACCAACGCTCCGAGGTTCCGCATGCTCGGTGGCGGATCCGAGTCCGGTGGCTGTGGAGGGGCGGTGTTACTCGAACCGCGCGAGACCGCGATCCGGTGCCACCGCACCTCAAACTTGGGAGTTCCCCGGTGACGAAGCGCACATTCCAGCCGAACAACCGCCGTCGGCACAAGACACACGGCTTCCGCCTGCGCATGCGCACCCGCGCCGGCCGAGCCATCGTGGGCAACCGCCGGCGCAAGGGTCGCGCCCGGCTTGCTGCCTGAACCCCGCGATGCTCCCTCGAGCGCACCGGCTGAGCCGGTCCGCGGAGTTTGCCCATGTCGTACGACGCGGCTCCCGCGCCGGGTCCTCCTCTGTCGTCCTCCACGAGTGGGTCCGAGACGACGAGGGACCCGTGCGGGTGGGTTTCGTGGTCAGCCGGGGAGTCGGCAACGCGGTCCGACGCAACCAGGTCAAGCGACGGCTCCGGCATCTGATGGGTGATCGACTCGGGGAGTTGACTGCCCACAGCTCGGTCGTCGTCAGAGCCAGTCCGGTCGCCGCCACCACCGGGTTCAGCGACCTCGGGAGCGATCTCGACAGCTGCCTCGTCATCGTGGCTCACCGCCACCAGGCGATGCGTGCCCGCCGATGAGGTCGTCCCCGCTGACGTGGGCACTGATCGGGTTCCTGCGCGCCTACCGGATGCTCGTCAGCCCGCTCTACGGACAGGTCTGTCGCTACCACCCATCGTGTTCGGCCTACGCTTTGGACGCGGTCACCCGGTTCGGCGGGATTCGCGGCGGCTGGCTCGCCGCGCGGCGCGTCGGACGCTGCCATCCCTGGGCTGCCGGCGGGCTTGACCCCGTCCCGACGATGTTCTCCTGGCGGACGCCGGTGTCCGCTCGTGTCAGCGAGGAGCTGGAGTGATCGACTTCTTCTTGACCATCGGGCACGCGATCATGACGCCGCTCTACTACGTCACGTCGGGTGTGCTGATCGTGTTCCACGATCTGTTCCGCGAGGTCCTCTCGTTGCCGGAGGCGCTCTCCTGGGCATTGTCGATCGTCGGTCTCACGCTGGTGATCCGGATCTGCCTGATCCCGCTCTTCGTCAAGCAGATCAAGAACAGCCGCAACATGCAGCTTCTGCAGCCCAAGGTGAAGGAGCTGCAGAAGAAGTACGGGCACGACCGGGAGCGGCTGACCCAAGAGACGATGAAGCTCTACAAGGAGACCGGCACCAACCCGCTCGCCTCCTGTTTCCCACTGCTGCTTCAGATGCCGATCTTCCTTGCCCTGTTCCGTACCCTCAACGAAGCCGCTCACGACAAGCCGGTCGGGTTCCTCACCAACGAGCAGGTCGACTCGTTGCGCGACAGCGTGTTGTTCGGGATCGCGAAGATTTCCGAGTCCTTCACGTCGTCGGCGACGCTGGCGCCAAAGATCCTAACCGGCTGTCTAGTGGTCCTGATGACCCTCACGACGTTCACCACGCAACGCCAGCTGATGCGCAAGAACATGCCGGAGTCCGCCCTGACCGGCCAGTACGCCCAGCAGCAAAAGTTGCTGCTGTACGTCCTGCCCGTCGTGTTCGCCGTCGGAGGTATCGCTTTCCCGATCGGCGTGCTGCTGTACTGGACCACGTCCAACCTCTGGACGATGGGTCAGCAGTTCTACGTCATCCGCAACAACCCGACGCCAGGGACACCCGCTTTCCTGGCCAAAGAGCAGCGGGACAAGGACAAACACGACAAACACCAGGGTGAGCCGCCACCAGCCACGGGGGCAGCCTCGCCCGTCCGGCCCCCGGTGACCCCGCCACCGGACCGGATCCAACCCAAGAAGCAGAGCCGGCAGCAGCGCAAGAAGCCGCGCAGCCCGGGCCAGCAGTCGCAGCCGGGCAAGAGACCCCCGAAGAAGCCGCCCAGTGATCCGCCTGAGGAGGGTGACGACCGGCCCCCCAAGAAGCCACCCGCCGCCTAGCGGCCCCGCCCATCCGACCGTCCGTCCCACCGGAGTGAGCCCATGACCGAGTCCGCATCCCATACCACGCGAATCGACGAGGACGAGAACGACGAGCACGACGAGCACAGCGGGGACCGGGTGGCCGAGCCCGGGTCGGAGCCGAACCGTCCGCCGGACCCGCCTGAGCCAGACGAGGCGGCTGGCCAAGATGAGCAGCCGGCGCCACGAGAGCGCCTCACGCAGCTCGAGGCAGAGGGCGACATCGCCGCCGACTACCTCGAGGAGCTGCTCGACATCGCTGACCTCGATGGTGACCTCGACATGGACGTCGAAGGTGACCGCGCCGCGGTGTCGATCGTCGGGATAGACCTGAATGCGCTCGTCGGCGAGGGTGGCCGGGTGCTCGAGTCACTCCAGGAGCTCACCCGGTTGGCCGTCTACCGCGAGACCGGAGAACGCTCCCGGCTGATGCTGGACATCGGCGGCTACCGTGCCGACGTGCGTAAGCAGCTCGTCGAGCTTGCCCAGGGGGCGATCGCGGACGTGGTCGAGAGCGGGGAGCCGGTGAAGCTCGCACCCATGACGCCGTTCGAGCGCAAAGTGGTGCACGATGCGGTGGCCGGCCGCGGCCTGCGCAGCGAGTCCCAGGGTGTCGAGCCCACCCGCTGTGTGGTCGTCCTGCCGGCCTGACCGGTTGGCCCCCGTGTCACGAGAGCCCACACCAGCACCGCCTGAGCACGTGGTTGAGCAGTTGTTCGGTTCTGCGACGCCGAAGATTTATGACTATGTCGACTTGTTGACAAGTGCTGCGGTGGCCCGCGGCATGCTGGGCCCGCGGGAGGCATCGCGGGTGTGGCCGCGCCATATCTTGAACTGCGCGGTCATCGCGCCGGTGTTCCCCCACCGGCAGCCGGTGTGCGACATCGGGTCGGGCGCCGGGCTGCCCGGCGTGGTGCTGGCGATTGCCCGCCCCGATCTCACGGTCACGATGCTCGAGCCTTTGCTGCGCCGGGTGACGTTCCTGTACGAGGTGGTCGCTCACCTCGGCCTGGACAATGCCGTGGTGCTGCGGTCCCGCGCCGAGGAGGCGGCCGGGGGTGCTGGTTACGGTGCCGTGACTGCGCGGGCGGTAGCACCACTGGCTCGGCTCGCCGGCTGGGCGTTCCCGTTATTGGCCCCAGGGGGCGAGCTGATCGCGATCAAGGGGCGCTCCGCGGCCGCCGAACTGACGGCCGCTCGTCCCGTGCTTCGGCGGCTCGGCGCTCGACGCACCCGCGTGGAGTCGTACGGAAGGGGAATCGTCGACCCTGAGACGATCGTGGTTCGGATAGAGTCAGGCATCGGATGACGCCGAGCCGAAGGACAGGGACGTGACGATCGAGGTGGTTCCGGGCCTCGGCTGGCCGCTGCGCCTAGCCAGGGACACCGAACCCCTCGGGTGGGTGGGTGACGTTTCACGTGAAACACCAGCGCAGGACACCCGACCGATGATGACGAGTGCGCTGGCCGTCGCGGCCGGACGGAGGCAGGGCATTGCTGCTGGGGCGCGCAGGGTGATGGTGGTAGCCAACCAGAAGGGTGGGGTCGGCAAGACTACGACCGCGGTGAACGTCGCCGCCGCCCTTGCCCAGCACGGCCTTCGCGTGCTGGTCGTGGATCTCGACCCCCAGGGCAACGCCTCGACCGCCCTCTCGATCACGCACACCGAAGGCACCCCGAACATCTACGACGTACTCGTGGACTCGATCCCGATGGCCGATGTCGTGGCGCCCTGCGAGGGTCTTCCCGGGCTCTTCGTGGTGCCCGCGACCATCGACCTCGCCGGCGCCGAGATCGAACTGGTGTCGCTCGTCTCCCGCGAGAACCGGCTCCGGCGCGCCCTGACCCGGTACGTGCAGGACGAAGCCAGTGCCGATCGACGCTACGACTACGTCTTCATCGACTGCCCGCCCTCCCTTGGCCTGCTCACCGTCAACGCCTTGACGGCCGGCGCGGAGATGCTGATTCCGATCCAGTGCGAGTACTACGCCCTCGAGGGCGTGACCCAACTCATGCGCACCATCGAGCAGGTCCGGTTGCACCTGAACCCCGACCTGCGGGTAGGAGCCGTCGTGCTCACGATGTTCGATGCGCGGACCAGACTCGCGGCGGGTGTTGCCGACGAGGTACGCCGCCACTTCGGTGCCCAGGTCCTGCGGACCGCCGTGCCGCGCTCGGTACGGATCTCCGAGGCGCCGAGCTACGGCCAGACCGTGCTGACCTACGACCCGGCGTCAGCCGGGGCCTTGAGCTATCTCGAGGTGGCCGCCGAGCTCACCGCCCAGCATGAGTCGGTGGGGGCGTCATGACGGCCGAACGGCGAGGGCTCGGTCGGGGGCTGGGATCGCTGATCCCCAGCCGTCCCGCGGGGACGCCCGCGGTGACCGCCGAGGGCGCGTACTACGCCGACCTGCCGGTGACGGCGATCCGGGGGAACCCGAAGCAGCCCCGCGCGGTCTTCGACGAGGACGCCCTTGCCGAGCTCGTCGCCTCGATCCGCGAAGTGGGACTGCTGCAGCCGGTCGTGGTCCGTGCGACGTCGGCGGATTCGTACGAGCTGGTCATGGGCGAACGGCGATGGCGCGCAGTGCAGCGGGCGGGGATGGACACCATTCCCGCGATCGTCAAGGAGACCGCCGACGATGCGCTGCTTCGAGACGCCCTGATCGAGAACGTCCACCGAGCCCAGCTCAACCCCCTCGAAGAGGCTGCCGCCTACCAGCAGCTGCTCGACGACTTCGGGTGCACCCACGACGAGCTGGCGACCCGCCTTGGCAGGTCGAGACCGCACATCACGAACACGCTCCGGCTGCTGCGGCTGTCTCCCTCGGTCCAGCGGCGGGTCGCTGCGGGTGTGCTCTCGGCGGGACACGCCCGGGCGCTGCTCGTCGTCGCGGGGGCCGACGAGCAGGAGCGGCTCGCCTCCCGGGTCGTCGCTGAGGGGGTCTCGGTGCGGGGGCTCGAGGAGCTCGTGGCGCTCCGTGTCCCGACCGGACAGACCCGCCAGCTGCGACCGGTAACCTCGGCGCCGGGGCTGGCCGAGGTCGCCGACCGGCTCTCCGATCGGTTCGAGACCAGGTGCCGGGTCGATCTCGGCCGTCGCAAGGGCAGGATCATCATCGAGTTCGCGTCGCTGGGCGACCTCGACCGCATCCTTAGTGCGATGGATCCTACGGATTCTATTGCAAGGACTCTTTAGAAAGAGTACTTTCAGTCATGACCTCTCAACGCCGGATCGTGGTGGCGACGGAGATGCGGGCCCTGGCGCACCCGCTCCGGCTGCGACTGCTGGAGCTGATGGCGGCTGAGGGCGCCTTCACGGCCAGCGAGGCTGCGCGACGCCTCGACCAGACTCCCGCGAACGTCTCCTGGCATCTCCGAACCCTCGCGACCTACGGGTTCGTCCGTCAGGGTCAGGGTCCCGGTCGAGCCAGGCCCTGGAAGCTCGTCTCGCAGTCGCTGACATTCGGTCACGACGCCGAGGACCCCGCCGTGGCCACCGCGCTGTCCGACCTCGTCCTCGAACGCGAGTTCCAGGTGCTGCGGGCAGGCCTGCGCCAACAACCGTCGGAGGACGAGGAGTGGCGTGAGGCCAGCTCCTTGACCCAGGCGCGGCTGTGGCTCACGTCCGAGGAGGCGCGCCGGCTCGGCGAACGGCTCAAGGGGGTCATCAGCGCCGCCGAGCTGGTCGACCGGAGCCAGGATCCGGAGCAGCGTCCACCGGGAGCGCGGCTGATGGCGCTGATGGGGTGGCTGGTCCCCTCCGGGTCCGCCCCGGCCCGGGTCGAGCCCTCTGGCGAGCACGAGACACCGGCATGAAGGCGGCTTTCCGCGAGCACGGGTTCCCGCTGCTGTACGCCAGCCTGTTTGACCAGCATGATCGGCGACTCGTTGATGCTGATCGTGCTGGCAATCTGGGTGAAGGGTCTGACCGGCTCCAACGGGGCCGCAGGTCTGACGTTCTTCTTCATGGCACTGCCGTCGCTTGCGGCACCCGTGGCCGGGATATTCGTCGACCGGGTGAAGCGACGTACGGTGCTGATCTGGGGGAAGCCGGCAAGCTACGTCGGCGTGATCGTCTCGGTCCAGGGTGCGGGCGCGGTCCTCGGCGGCTTCGCGTCCCCCGCGGGTGATCCGGCGGCTCGGCGAGGCGGAGTCGATCTCGCTGTCGCTGACCCTGTTCGCCGCCGGCCTCGCGGTCGCCGCGGCGTCGCCGTGGCTGTGGGGACTGTTCAGCGGCACCATGGTGCTCGGCTTCGCGCTCCCGGTGTTCATCGTGGCGCTCAACACGCTGCTCCAGCGCCGGACGCCGCAGCGGCTGATGGGAAAAGGGTGACGGCGGCGACGGACGTCCTGCTCGGGACGCCGCAGTCGGGGTCGATCGCGCTGGGGGCACTGCTCGTGACGTTCATCGGCAACCGATCGATCTTCTGGGTCAGCGCGGCGGTCATCTTCGCCGCGGCCGGCTACCTGGCATGGGCGCTGCACGGGGAGCGAGTCGAGGAGCTTTCCCGGCCGCTGGGTGACCCGCGGGTCGGCTAGGCTGGCGTTGCGCCAAGCCCATCGCCGCGGCAACCACTGGCCAGAGGACCTGACATGCGACTCGCTCGACTGCTCGCCGTGCTGGTGCTGACCGTGGCACTCCTCGTGCCCACCGTGCTGGCCACATCCACGGCCGGGGCCGCAGCTAAGCCGCACCGCCACTTCAACTACTCCAAGATCGTCAAGCTTCAGGACGGCTCGCTCTCGTTCCGCGCGCAGGTCGCGAACTATCCCAACGGCTTCATCGCACTGATGAAGAAGACCTGCCTGAGCTGCACCTGGCAACGGATCGCGATCCGACGGACAACCGAGTTCGGCCGCATCTTCATGCCGGTGCAGGCGCCCGCCCAGGGCCGGTGGTACTGGCGATACCGCACCCCTGAGACCGCGAAGTTCGCAGTCACCTACAGCGCAACCTGGTACACCTACCGGCACTAGGACCCCGGTTTCCCGAGCCGCTCGCGGACGTCAGGCGTCCGACCCCCGTCGTACCGCGGCCTCGACCAGCGCGGCGTACACGTCACCGACGGAGCGTCCGTCGGCCGCTGCTGCAAGCGGGACCAGGGACGTCTCGGTCATGCCGGGAGACACGTTGGCCTCGAGGAACCACACCGAGTCGAACTCGTCGACGATGAGGTCGGATCGCGACAGGTCGCGAAGGCCGAGCGAGGTATGCGCTTCGACGGCCACCCGAGCGCACTCCTCGGCCGCGGACCTGCTGAGGCTCGCCGGTACGACGAACTCGGTGGCGCCTGCCGTATAGCGCGCCGTGTAGTCGTAGACACCGCCGTCGGCGCGGATCTCCACGGCCGGCAGGGGCAGGGGCACGCCGGCGGACTCCACGACCGGCACCGCCACCTCGACGCCCCGCACCAGCTGCTCGATGAGGGCGACCCGGCCATAGGCGAAGCACCGCATCATCGCGCCGGCCAGGTCGTCTGCCCGCTCGACTGCCGAGCAGCCGAGGGCGGAGCCCCCGTCTGCCGGCTTGACGAACAGCGGGAGGCCGAGTCGACGGATCACGGACTCGAGCACCGCCGTGGCCCCCATCTCGCGGAACGTGTCGGCCGGCAGAGTGACCGAGGGCGGAGTCGAGACGCCTGCCCTGGTGACGACCTGTTTCGCGATTGGCTTGTCCGACGCGACCCTGGCCGCAGTTGCCTGTGAACCCACGAAGGCAACCCCGGCAAGACCGAGGATCTCCTGTAGCGCCCCGCCCTCGCCTGCGCCGCCGTGCAGGAGCGGGACCACGCAGTCGGGACGCTCCGCGCGAAGCCAGTCGAGCAGGCTGGTGTCGACATCGCGAGCCACGGCCTCGAGTCCCTGCTCTGTCAGGGCTTCGACGACGCGGCGACCGGACCGCAGCGACACGTCGCGCTCGGCAGAGAGGCCACCGGCGAGCACGACGACCCGGTACGCGCGCACGCCGGTCAGCTCAGGTCGGGCGTCGGCCGTTGGTAGCCGCTGACGCGGTGCGCCGACCCGGTCGGACCGAACGTCGCCTGCAGGTCGAGCTCGGCGTCGACAACGCGCGCCAGCCGCCGTACGCCTTCGACGATGCGGTCCGGCGGGGGGTAGCAGTAGCTGAGTCGCAGCTGCCCGCGCCCTGCGCCGTCGGCGAAGAACGCCGTGCCGGGGACGTAGGCGACCCGCTCCGCGATGGCCCGCGGGAGCATCGACACCGCGTCGAGACCGGGCGGCAGCGTCACCCACACGTAGAAGCCGCCGGCGGGAGTGGTCCAGGTGGCCCCGCTGGGGAGCTGGTCGGCGAGCGCGTCCAGCATCGCGTCACGTCGCTCGTGGTAGAGCTCCCGGAAGTCCTTGATCTGCTGCTGCCAGTCATGACGCTCGAGATACCGCGCGATCGCCAGCTGGCTGAACGTCGGCGGGCACAGGGTCGCCGACTCCTGGGCGAGCACCAGCCGCTCGCGCACGGCGTGCGGCGCGACCGCCCACCCCACCCGGAACCCCGGTGCGAACGTCTTCGAGAACGACCCGACGTAGACCACCCGCCTGGCGTCGTGGCTGCGCAGCGCGGGGATGGGGTCAATGTCGAAGCCGAGCAGGCCGTACGGGTTGTCCTCGAGCACCAGCAGGTCCGCGGTCCGGCAGACATCGAGCACGGCCGCCCGTCGAGCAGCGGTCATCGTGACACCCGCCGGGTTGTGGAAGGTCGGCACCGTGTAGAGCAGCTTGACCCGCCTGCCCGCAGCGGCCAGCTGCTCGAGCGTCGATGCCAGCGCGTCCGGCAGGAGCCCGTGCTGGTCCATCGCGATGTGCACGACCTCGCACTCGTAGGCGCTGAAGACCCCGAGCGCCCCGACATAGCTCGGCGCCTCGCACAGCACCACGTCGCCCGGGTCACAGAACACCCGAGTGACGAGGTCGACCGCCTGCTGGCTGCCGACCGTGACGACCACGTCGTCGGGATGGGCGGCCACGCCTTCGAGCGCCATCACGTCGCAGATGTGCTGGCGGAGGACGGGGTCACCCTGTCCGGAGGAGTACTGCATCGCCGCCGCGCCGTGGTCGGCGACGAGCCCGCGGATGGTGTCGGCCAGGGCATCGAGCGGGAGACCGCTGATCGTGGGCATGCCTCCAGCGAGCGACACGACCTCGGGCCGGCTCGCCACCGCGAACAGCGCCCGGATCTCCGATGCCTTCATCCCGCGGGTCCGAGCGGCATACCGGTCGCCGTAGTCGTCGAGTCGGGTTCGGCGCGCGCCGTCCGAGGCTGGATGTCCCGCCATGAGGCAAGTGTCTCATCACCGGCAGGCCAACCCTTGCGTCTAGCATGAGGACATGGGACGAAAAGTTGTGTCCCTCACCAGGGACAACGTCGCCGACCTTCCGACGCCGTGCCGCGACTGCACGCTGTGGGAGATCGGCAGCCACGCCAACAGCCTCGCGACCAAGGACGAGTGGGTGTCCTCCGTGCTCCTCGACTGGGGCAGCTGTGGGCGGATCTTGTACGTCGACGGCCAGGTCGCAGGGTTTGCGCTGTATGCGCCTTCGGAGTACGTCGAGGGCGCCCGGGCGATCGTCAGTGCCTCGGTGAGCACCGACGCCGTGATGCTTATGACGGCGCGCATCATGCCGGCCTTCCAGGGTCGCGGCCTCGGCCGGGTGCTGATCCAGTCGGTGGCCAAGGACCTGATGGGTCGTCGGCGGGTGCGGGGGATCGAGGTGTTCGGCGATGCCCAGGGTCACGAGAACGGGTGCGTCGTGCCCGTCGGTTTCCTGACCGCGGTGGGCTTCAAGACTGTGCAGCCGCACCCCCGATACCCGAGGCTGCGGCTCGACTTGCGTGGGGTCCTTACCTGGCGCGACGACGTGGAGCTCGCGGTCGAGCGCTGGCTCGGCGCGATCCGTCCCGGCTCCATCCGTCCGGGCACCATCCACCCCGAGCAGGGCGCCGGTACGGCGGGCGTGTCACCGCGCGTCGACCCTGAGGTGGGCAGGCTCAGGCAATGAACTCGGCGAGCTGGTTGAGCAGCGACGCCTTGGGCTGCGCGCCGACGATCGACTTCACGAGCTCGCCGCCCTTGTAGACGTTGAGCGCGGGAATACCGGTGACGCGGTAGCCGGCCGGCGTGACGGGGTTCTCGTCGACGTTCATCTTGACGAACGACATCTTGTCACCGTGCTCGGCCGCGATCTCGTCGAGGATCGGCCCGACCTGGCGGCACGGGCCGCACCAGGCAGCCCAGAAGTCGACGAGCACGGGCTTGTCGGCCTCCAGCACGGTCGTCTTGAAGTCGGCGTCGGTGACGGCGGGGAGCTCACTCATGGGTATCTCTCTTCTCGTGGCGGGCGTTGCGACTGGTCAAGCTGGGCAGGGGTGGTCTCCATGCGTCCAAGGGCATCGTCGACGATAGGTCATCGGTCCGACATTGCCGTCAGGAAGCGTTCGGCGTCGAGGGCTGCCGCGCAGCCGGTGCCGGCCGCCGTCACGGCCTGCCGGTAGGTGTGGTCGACCAGGTCGCCCGCGGCGAACACCCCGCTGAGGTTGGTTCGCGTCGTACGACTCTCGACGAGAACGTAGCCCGCGTCGTCGACGTCGACCTGGCCACGGACCAGCTGGGAGCGTGGGTCGTGTCCGATCGCGATGAAGAGGCCGGTGACGGGGAGACGACGTGACTCACCCGTGACGAGGTCCTGGATGACGACCCCGTCCAGGTGCTCGTCCCCCACGATCTCGGTGACCGCGGTGTTCCACGCGAACTCGATCTTCTCGTTGCCCAGGGCGCGCTGAACCATGATCGCGCTGGCCCGGAGCTGGTCGCGGCGATGGATGATCGTGACCTTCGAGGCGAACCGGCTCAGGAACGTGGCTTCCTCGACGGCGGAGTCACCGCCACCGACGACCGCGATCTCCTGGTCCCGGAAGAAGAAGCCGTCACACGTGGCGCACCAGCTCACGCCATGGCCGGACAGCGCATCCTCGCGCGCCAGGCCCAGCTTGCGGTAGCCGGAGCCCATCGCCAGGACCACCGTGCAGGCCTGGAACTCGTTGCCGGCGGTGTCCCGCACGACCTTCACGTCAGGGCGGAGGTCCATCGAGGTGACGTCGTCGCTCACCAGCTCCGCGCCGAACTTCTCGGCCTGCTTGCGGAGGTCGTCCATCAGTGCGGGGCCCATGATCCCGTCGGGGAAGCCGGGGAAGTTCTCGACGTCGGTGGTGGTCATCAGTGCCCCACCGGCGGTCACCGAGCCCTCGAACACGAGCGGCCGGAGGTTCGCCCGGGCCGCGTAGATCGCCGCGGTGTAACCTGCCGGGCCGGACCCGACAATGATCACGTTGCGCACGTCCGACACCTGCCTACCTCGATTCCGTCGAGCCTGTGGTCGCACCGTCGACTGATGTGTCCAACCGATCCCCAGGACCGAACATTCCCGATCCCGGCAGCGTCGACACGGCAGAGCCGTCCCGAGTGGCCCTCGAGGTCAGTACCCGGTCACGAGCAGCGACCGGGTGCCGGTCGCACAGTCTAGGACGGTGGCCGTCCGGGTGTCCTGCATGATGCTGAGGACCGCGCGCCGGCCGTCGAAGCGGACGACTGTCGAGCGGTCGCCGACGACCGGCGCGGCGCAGCGGTCATCGGTCGGCAGCAGCTGCTTCGGCGCCGCCGCCAGCCGGCGGGCCGCGGCGGGGATGTCGGTGGCGGTGAGGTAATCCAGCGTCGACTCGTGGCCGGGTTCTCCCTCGCCGCTCGCGCCGGCGCTCCCCCCGGACGGAACGGCGGACGGAACGGCGGAGGTGCCGCGCTGGTCGGTGACCCGGGAGTCCGCTCCCCTGCCCCCGGTGGCGGCGGTGTCGGCGTCCTGGGAGGGGAGGGACTTCAGCCCGGCGACCCCGACCGCGGCGATGACCACGGCTGCCGCCGCACCTGCCAGCCACGTCAGAGGTCGACGTGCGGGAGGCCGCCGTACGAGCTCGGGCTCGAGGCGGCGGACGCCGGCTGCCCGCTCGGTGCCGACCCGGGCCAGGGCGGCGTCGACACGGGCGACGACGTCGTCGGGCATCGCCTCTCTGGAGGCGCCGACATCGGCCAGCAGCGTGGTCACAGCAAGCAGCGACTCACGAATCTCGCGACACTCCGCGCAGCCCGCGAGGTGGGCGTTGACCTCGAGTGCCTCGGCGGCAGGCAGGCCGCCGTCAAGCAGCTCGGAGATCCGCTCCGCGGACTGGTGGTTCGACTGGGTCACTGCTGGCTTCCTGTGCTGGTGAGTGGCGGGTCGGGGACGCTCATGGCGGTCCTCTCCCGCCCGGTGGCGTGGAGGGATCCGTCTGTTGGACGTCGCCCGGGCCGTCCTGGTTCCGCCGCTCGTCGTCCCCACCGCCGCGGCTGCCACGGTAGTGGGCGAGCAACGGCGCGAGACGGACCCGCCCACGAGCGCAGCGGCTCTTGACGGTGCCGGGGGCGCAGCCCACCATGGCCGCCACCTCCTCCACCGAGTAACCCTCCATGTCCACGAGGACGAGGGCGGTGCGCTGCTCCTCGCTGAGCTGGGCGAGGGCGCTGAGCACGTCGGTACGGCGCTCGCTGGCCTCCACGGGGTCGTCTCGCGCCGAGGTGTCGGCGAGGGCGCCCAGCCGGTCCTCGTCCTCCGGGAGCGGGTCGGTGGGCCTGGCCCTCTGCCGGCGCAGCCGGTCGAGGCAGGCGTTGACGACGATGCGGTGCAGCCAGGTCGACACCTGCGCGTCGCCCCGGAAGCTGTCGGCACGCCTGAAGGCGGACACCAGCGCCTCCTGGACGGCGTCGGCCGCCTCCTCGCGGTCACCGGTCGTGCGCAGGGCTACCGCCCAGAGCCGGTCCCGGTGCCGCTGTACCAGCTCCGCGAACGCGTCCGAGTCGCCGGCCACGTGGGCCGCGAGCAGCGAGGCGTCATCGGAGCCTGACGTCACCCGAGAACCTGGATCTCGGCGACCTCCCCCTGGTAGCCGCCGGTGACCCGCGGCAGGGAGGTGAGCCACACCAGCAGGAAGCGCGTCTTCACCGGTTGAGGCAGCGAGAACGCCGCGTCGGTGCCGGCCGCCGTCTTGGGCGATACCACGGGGTAGTCGGCAACCGACCCGCTCGGCGCGGTGGTCGCGTCCGCCGGTGCCGCTCTCAGCTCCAGGCTGGTCGACGTACCGACGAGGGTCACCTTCACCTTGCTTACCTGCTTCGCCGACCCCAGGTCGAGCACCAGGCCGACGCCCGGCTTGATCCCGCCGAACTTCCGGCCGTCGAAGTACTTGAGCGTGGTCCACGAGGTGGCGGGGTCTCCGTCGATCGCCAGCGGGACCAACGCCGGGTTCTCGTCGCCGGAGCCCAGTGGAGGAGGGTCGAAGTCGTCGGCGCTGGCGATCTGGATCGGCTGGAGCGCACCTGGCGGTGTCGATCCCGGGGTCGTGGGCGGGGTGCCGGACGGTCCGGTCTTCGTTGACGTGACGTACCCCGGAGTGGCGTCGTTTCCGGTCGGCAGACGGCTTGCGATCGCGTACAGCAGCAGTAGCGCGCCCAAGCCCAGCAGGAGCAGGACCACCCACCGCAGGGTCCGGGCGACCGTGGACCGCTCGCTCCTCGGCCGGGGGGAGACGGGGACGACGGGCAGCTTGTCACCGGTCATCGGTCCACCGTCGTCCGGGGACAGCACCGCAGGGGGCGGCTCGAGCCTGCGGCGGGACGGCTCGGGTGTCTCGGGCTCGCTCATCCGAAGGGTCGACGACTCGCTGAAGCCGTCATTGGTCAGGATCGCGCTTAGCGCGTTCTTCACCTCGTCGACCGTCGTGATCGGCTCGCCACCGCGGGGCGGGTTGCCGAGGATACGGTCGCAGAGGACATCGAGTGTCCGCGGGACGCCCGCCCGCACCTGGCGTGGCCGGAGCAGCTTCCCGTGCTCGGTCGGGGCGGCCGGCAGCGTGCCGGCGGAACCACCTGGCCAGCGCGCGGTGAGGCACGCGTACAGCAGCCGACCGAGGTCGCGGGTATCGGCGAGCTCCGGGTCCCCCATCTCGGCCGGGTCGGTGCGCAGCGCGGCCAGCGTGCCGAGACCCAGCACCTTGACCCCGCTGGACTTCGTCAGCACGACAGTGTCGGGCGCGAGCCGCCGGTGCCGCAGCCCCATCTTGTGAGCTGTCGAGATGGCTCCCGCGACCTCGCGCAGCAGGAACGTCGACCGTCGCGCCGACATCGGACCTTCGGCCAGCACCACCTCGAGCGACTGTCCGTTGGTCCACTCCCGGACCACATAGCTCAGCTCGCCGTCGTCGACGGCGTCGAGCACCTGGAGGATCCGCGGGTCGGCGACTCGGGAGGCACGCTTGGCGGACGCGAGCATCTCGGCGGCGGCAGGGGACGACGACGGGATGATCTGCAGAACCACCGATCGGGCGAGCACCCGGTCGCGGGCCCGCCAGGTGGTGGCATCACCCTCCTGGGCAAGCAGGTCCTCGAGGGCGTAGCGCTCGGCAAGCACCACGCCGGGCTCGACGGGATGTGCTGCCACGTCCTCCCCGCCTGCCTCTCGTCGTGTGCCGCGTTCGTGGGCCAAGTGCTGCTCCTGCCCCATCGTAGGCGGTGGGAGGATCCCGACGTGGGACCCGCCGGGGCCACTTCGCCGGGGCCGGAGGGTCGAGACGATGCGCCCGATCTCCTGGATACGGAGCAGCCTGGCCAAGCCCAGATACACCGCCAGCCCGACGATCCCACCGACCGCGAGCAGCACTCCCGCGTCGAGCGGGTCGGACGTGCCGAGCCCGTTCTCGGCGAGCAGCCGCACGGAGACCCACGCGAGACCCGCGGCCGGCAACGCCGCCGCGGTGACCCGCAGCACGAACCGGGTCAGCCCGAGTGTGCTGCCGCCGCTCAGCCGCCGAGAGAGCAGCCGGGTCGAGAGCAGCGCTCCCGCCGTGTACGACGCCCCGTAGGCCAGGGCGAGCGCCGGTGCGGCGTAGAGCGGGTCGAAGAGGATCGTGAGCGCGATCGCGAGCGCGACGTTGACGGCCGCGACGACGCACTGGATGACGAACGGCGTGCGGGTGTCCTCGATGGCGTAGAACCCCCGCAGCACCATGTAGTGGATGCTGAACATCAAGAGCCCGGGGGCGAACGCCACGATCGTGATGCCGAGGGTCCGCGTGTCTCCGGCTCCTTGCCCATAGCCGAACAGGACGGTCGCGAGGGCCGGGCCCAGCACGAGCAGGGCAGCCGCGAACGGCACGATCACCGACAGCACGAGGCGCAGGCTGGTCCGCATCTCGTCGGCCATCTCCCGCATTCGACCCTCGGCGGCGAGCCGTGAGACCAACGGGATCGTCGCCGTCGCAAGCGAGACGGTGACGATCGAGTGCGGAAGCTGCGTCAGCAGGAAGGCGTTGGCGTAGACGGTGTAGCCGGCCGCCTTCGCAGCTTCGGCTGTCGCGTTCGTCGCCCGATGCACCATCACGTAGAAGGCGAGCTGGTTGACCACGACGAACCCGACTGTCCACCTCGCGAGTCGCATCGTGTGCCCGAGCCCGGTGCCTCGGAAGTCCAACCGTGGCCTGACCTTGAAGCCTGCCCGCCTCAGGTACGGCAGCAGGAGCAGCGTCTGAGCCGCGATGCCGACGGTTGAGCCGATACCGAGGAGCAGCTCCTGGTGGGAGCTGTAACCGCCTCGGCCTTGCGGCAGGGCGCTCGTGTCGTCGTACAGCAACAGATATCCGGTGAGCACGGCGATCGAGATCAGGTTGTTGGCGATCGGCGTCCACATCATCGGGCCGAACTTGTCGCGTGCGTTGAGAATCTGCCCGACGAGCACGAACATGCCGTAGAAGAAGATCTGCGGCAGGCAGTAGCGGGCGAAGACGACGAGCGACTCCTTCTCCGCCGCGAGCGACGGGTCCGTGAAGTAGCTGGACGCGAGCAGACGCAGCAGAACCGGCGCGAACAGCATGAGCACGACGGTCACACTCGCCAGCACGAGCGCACCGAGTGTGATGATGCGGTTGGCGTAGGCATCCCCGCCGTCGGCGTCGGTTCTGGTCGCCCGGACCAGCTGAGGGACGAGTACGGCGTTGAACACGCCGCCCGCGACGAGGATGTAGAGGCTGTTGGGGATCGTGTTGGCGACGTTGAAGATGTCCGGGTGGGCGCCGACGTTGCCGATGGCCGCGACGAGCAGGAGCGCCCGGAACAGGCCCGTGAGACGCGAGACGACCGTGCCGCTCGCCATGACGCGGCTGGCCGAGAGCACGCTCGGCGGCGGGGGCTGTGCCATCAGGCCGAAGCCTACCGACGCGAGCTTCCGCTGCCTCGGACGCGTTTGACGATGCGGTAGCCCGCCGCGCTGAACAGCACCGCAGCCCCCACGCCCATGACGACCCAGATCACCAGGCCGATCTGGGTCGACCTGACGTCGAACCGCCAGGGCGCGCCGAAGCGGGTGCCGTCCGTGGTGGTGAGTCTGGCGCGCACGGATGTGACCCCGGAGCCGGCAGCCGTGCTCACGACCTGGACGTCGCGCTGTTGGCCGGGCGTGAGCTGGATCGGGTCGACCGGAGCGATCGTGAGCGCCGGGTCATCCGAGATGGCGGAGATCCGCACGGTGATGGGTCGCTCGAGACCGTTGGTGACGGTGAGCGGGAATCGTCCCGAGCTGCTCGACATGGCGACGAAAGGGGGTCCGGTGATCGTGACCCTCGCGAGGCGGTTGCGGGCGGCCGTCGCCGACGCGGTGATGAGCCGGACCCCGGTCTGGGGGTAGACCCTCCACTGTGCGGACCCCGACATGGCTAAAGCGTGCTGGAACTGGCTTTGGGCGACGGCCGAAGGGCTGAGTATCTCGGCCAGGCTGCCGCCGCTCAGACGCAGGTCGTGGATCGCCTGGACCACCTCCGTGCCCAGAGCCCGAAAGGAGGTCGCGCTCGGCCTGACCCGGCCGTGGTAAGTGACGCCGGACCGGTCCAGGGCGCCGACCGCGGACTGCGCGACGACGACAGGGTGCTGGAACGCCTGCGCCATGCCCTGTGACGTCGCGACGGGTCCCGGGTTCCAGGTGAAGGGAAGCGCGGTGACGGCGACCTGGCCCGGGTGCCCGCTCAGCGACCGCACCGTCGCGTCGGCAAGGAACCGCTGCCGGAACTGGAGGGCCGACGTGGTCGGCGTGGTCGGCAGGCCGGCCAGGTTCGTCGCCGTCACGAGCGCATGGACGGGCCGGCCGCCGGCGCTGATGGCGACGTGGGACGGGACGTTCCGCCCGGCCCTCGCGTAGGAGGCAAGTCCGGGAAGACTGGCCTGGGAGACGATCTGCAGGTCGACACCCACATGGTGCATCACCGTGACGGCGCGGATCCCGGTGCTCCCGTCGGTGAGCCAGCCAGCCACCGCGGTCCCGACGGGATGGGCGCGGAGGTAGGCGTGGCTCGAGTCGATGGCGGCGATGACCGGGCCCGGCAGGTGATGGTCGGGCGCGAGCAGCGAGTTGACGGCCGGCTCCCCCCACGGCAGGTACATGAGGTGCTGGATGTCGGCGACGTCTTGGAACCTCGCCAGCCACGATTCCGCTTCGGCTCGCCCCGCGCCGGCGACACTCTGCGTCGACGGCTGCGCTGCTTGCACCTGGTAGCCGTCCGCCATGTCCGTGATCGCCGACAGCAGTGCCGGGTCCATGACGATCTGCAGCGTGCCGGGCGGCGCAAGGGACGCCCAGTCGAGCACGTTGTCGAGCCGTCCCACCTCCGAGATCAGTGCCCGCAAGGAGTCGTCGGCGAACGCGCCGTCGGACAGCCGCTTCACTGGCGCGCTGAGCGGGACGAGGGTGACCATCTGAGCCGGCACCACGGTCGAGGCGTCGGATGCCAGCAGCGGCATGAGAGTGCTGGTGTGGGCGGCGTCGGCGGGGTTGCGGCCGGCGGCCGTGCCGGCGACAATCTTGACCCCGACCCGGTAGACGCCGGGCTCGCCATCGATCCCGAGCTTGTCCCAGGGAATCGCCAGCCGGAACCCTCGTCGGTTGCCGGGCGCCACGTCGCCGAGCTCGTCGAACAACCCGTACTCGATGATCGTGTTCCCGACGCCAGGGTTGTCCGGGACGCTCGCGTAATACTGGAGGTCGCGAAGCGTCGTTGCGGGATCGGTGGAGATCTGGAGGTAGGCCTGGGCGTCGAGCCACTGGGTCCGACCCGGGTTCGTCACCGTCCCGCGCACGACGAGGGTCTTGTCCAACCGGATGGTCCCGGCACCGACCTTGTCGATCGCGACGACGAGAGCCGTTTCCGCGACCTGCCGCGACCTGGTGCCGGCGGCGCTCGCGGAGGGCGAATGAAGCGCTGCCATCGCCCCACACGCCGTCAGGGCTGTGACAACCCCCGCGATCGCTCGCGTACGCATGGCCATCACTGGCTCGACGCGTCCGCTGGCACCACGACTCAGATGCTAACCGCTGGCGACGATGCCGACGTGGGCCTCATACAGTGGTCCATCGTGTCGACTCCCGAGCAGCGCCTCGCCGAGATTCAGCGAACGGCCGTTCGCGAGCTGCTTCGAGCGGCCCCCGTCATCGACCAGGTGGGCGAGCGGTTCGCTCGGGCGGGTCACGCCATCGCGCTGGTGGGAGGTTCGGTGCGCGACGCGTTGCTGGGCCGCCTGGGGAAGGACCTCGACTTCACGACGTCGGCGCGTCCCGACGAGATCGAGCACTGCCTGTCCGGCTGGGTGGATGCCCGGTGGGACATCGGGCGGGACTTCGGGACGATCGGCGCCCGGCTGGGTGACTGGCAGCTCGAGGTCACGACGTACCGGGCGGACTCCTACGGTGCGGCGTCACGCAAACCCGTCGTGACGTTCGGGGACACCCTGGTGGGTGACCTCGGGCGCCGTGACTTCACGGTGAACGCGATGGCTCTGGAGCTCGCGTCGCGGGACTTCGTGGACCCCTTCGGGGGGCAGCAGGACCTCGCGGCCGGAGTGCTCCGGACGCCCGCCGCCCCCGAGGAGTCGTTCACCGACGATCCGCTGCGGATGGTGCGCGGTGCCCGCTTCGCTGCCCAGCTCGGTCTCGCCGTCGCACCCGAGGTTGTCGTCGCGATGCGGGAGATGGCGGCCAGGCTCGCGATCGTGTCGGCCGAGCGGGTACGCGACGAGCTGGTGAGACTGCTGCTGTCGGCCGACCCGAGAAGGGGGTTCACGCTCCTCGTCGACACCGGGCAGGCCGACCTGATCCTGCCCGAGCTGCCCGCGCTGCGGCTCGAACGGGACGAGCACCACCGGCACAAGGACGTCTACGAGCACAGTCTCACGGTGCTGGAGCAGGCCATCAGGCTGGAGGGGCGGCTGCGGCAGGGCGATGCGGCCGGTGGGCCGGACCTGGTCACCCGGTTGGCCGCCCTGCTGCACGACATCGGCAAGCCGCGGACCAGGCGGTTCGTCGACGACGGGACCGTGACGTTCCACCACCACGACGTGGTCGGGGCGAAGATGGTCCGGAAGCGGCTGGCGCAGCTGCGGTTCCCGAGCGCCGACATCGATGCGGTGGCCAAACTCGTCGAGCTCCACCTGCGCTTCCACGGCTACGGATCGGGCGAGTGGACCGACTCCGCCGTACGCCGCTACGTGCGTGACGCCGGCCCGCTGCTCGACCGGCTCCATGTCCTGACCCGCGCGGACTGCACCACCCGCAACGCGCGGAAGGCGGAGCGGCTTCGTCGTACCTATGACGACCTCGAGGAGCGGATCGCGAGACTCGCAGTGGACGAGGAGCTGGCCGCGATCCGCCCGGAGCTGGACGGCCGCCAGATCATGGCGGCGTTGGGCATCTCACCCGGACCGGAGGTAGGGGAGGCCTACCGCTTCCTTCTCGAGCTACGCCTCGACCGGGGCCTGGTCGGACCCGACCTGGCCCGGGAGGCCCTCCTCGCGTGGTGGCCGACCCGTGGGGAGGCCGGCTGAGCCAAGGGTCATCTCCGCGGGGCGACGTCGAGGCGGCGGCTCACCCCGGCGTACCCCAGAGCCGTGATGGCGTAGCCGAGGCTGATGCAGACGACCAGGCCATAGGACTTGCCGTCGGTCGGGATCACCAGCGCTCCGACCGCCGCCGCGGCCACGAACACGACGTTGAAGATGACGTCGTACAGCGAGAAGACCCGGCCGCGGAACGCGTCGTCAACGCCGACCTGGACGAGGGTGTCGACGCAGATCTTGACCCCCTGGGCGGAGAGACCGAGCCCGAACGCCGCGCCGAGCATGCCCCACTCCGTGAAGAGCGCACCCGGCATCAGCTCGACCACTGCGCCGAGCGCGAGCAGGCTGACCATCCAGCGTTCGGGAGCCATCCGGGCGGTGGCTATCGGGGTGGCGACGGCGGCGCTCAGGAAGCCGAGCCCGCTGGCAAGGACGGCCACGGCGAGGCCGGCGAGTGCGGCGTCGGTGTCTCGTGAGTCGTGGAAGTAGTTGCGGTAGAGCAGCACGGTCATGACCGCGGTGAGCCCGTACAGGAACCGATGGGCGGCGATCACGGTCAGCGCGACGGCCGCCGACCGGCGTTCCCGCAGGTGTCGCAGCCCTGCGACAAGTCCACGGACGACGTTGCCGAGCGCGGCGCGAACCGGTGCGGTTGGGTTGTCGCGGTCGGGACCGAGCAGGTCGACCGGTATCCGCAGGGCGAGGATCGCGGCGCCCAGGTAGCCCACGCCGGAGATCAGCACGACGGCGACATCGGGTTGCTCGAGTGGCAGCACCGCCCGCAGCGCCGATGCGAGCCCCAGGCCGACCGTGAACGCGATCGTGCCGCTGGTGGGGGTCAGCGAGTTGGCAAGCACGAGCTCGCGGCGAGCGACGACGTGCGGGAGTGCTGCCGACAGGCCGGCGAGCAGGAAGCGGTTGACGCTGAGCGCCAGGAGCACGACGACGAAGAGCCACGCTCCCTTGACGTCGGCGGCGATCAGCACGGCGATGACGGCGACGGGTGCCAGTCGGACCAGGTTGGCATAGACCAGCACCTGACGTCGGCGCCACCTGTCGAGGAAGACACCCACGAACGGTCCCAGGATGCTGAACGGCAGCAGCAGCGCCGCGAGGCCGGCGGCGATCGCCGTCGCGTTCGGCTTCTCCTCCGGTGAGAAGAGCAC
Organism: Nocardioidaceae bacterium; assembly: GCA_037719575.1. Lineage (GTDB taxonomy): Bacteria > Actinomycetota > Actinomycetes > Propionibacteriales > Nocardioidaceae > JAWWPG01. Next base: position 4,840 of record JBBJMF010000005.1, on the reverse strand, counting down.
GTACGACGCCAGGCCGACCTGGAACACCCCGTCGAAAGCCTGGCTAGTAAGCCGAACGGCAAACAGCTGCCGGAACCGCGCACCCCCCAACAGCTGGCGGAGGTCAGCCAGGAAGCGCATGACCAGCAAGTGTGGCCTGCGCAGCGCGAGGCGGATCCTTGCGGGTCGTAGCGTCCGCCCGACCGGAGCCAGTCACGTGCACTCGCACGGGCATCGGGCGGCCGGCACACCTCCAGACGCACCTGGCGACATGAAGGCGGTCAGCGCTCGACGTCACCTCGGATGAAGGCCTCCACCGAGTCACGTCCCTCGTCGTCGGGCCGCTGCACCGGAGGTGACTTCATCAGGTAGGACGAGGCGGACAGCAGCGCCCCGCCGATCCCGCGGTCCTTGGCGATCTTGGCCGCCCGGATCGCGTCGATGATGATGCCGGCCGAGTTCGGGGAGTCCCAGACCTCGAGCTTGTACTCCATGTTCAGGGGCACGTTGCCGAAGGCCCGGCCCTCGAGTCGCACATAGGCCCACTTGCGGTCGTCGAGCCACTGCACGTAGTCGGATGGGCCGATGTGGACGTTCTTCGTGCCCAGGTCGTGGTCGATGTTCGACGTGACGGCCTGGGTCTTGGAGAGCTTCTTGGACTCGAGACGGTCGCGCTCCAGCATGTTCTTGAAGTCCATGTTGCCGCCGACGTTGAGCTGGTAGGTGCGGTCCAGCACCACGCCGCGGTCCTGGAACAGCCGCGCCAGCACCCGGTGGGTGATCGTCGCGCCGACCTGTGACTTGATGTCGTCGCCGATGATCGGCACGCCGGCCGCCTCGAACTTCGCCGCCCACTCCGGGTCGGAGGCGATGAAGACCGGCAGGGCGTTGACGAACGCCACCTTGGCGTCGATCGCGCACTGGGCGTAGAACTTGTCCGCGAGCTCGGAGCCGACGGGCAGGTACGAGACGAGCACGTCGGCCTGGGTGTCCTTGAGCACCTGCACCACGTCGACCGGCTCGCTGTCGCTCTCGTCGATGGTCTCGCGATAGTACTTGCCGAGCCCGTCGAGCGTGTGGCCGCGCTGCACCGTGATGCCGAGCGGAGGCACGTCGCAGATCTTGATCGTGTTGTTCTCGCTCGCTGTGGTGGCGTCCGCGAGGTCGAAGCCGACCTTCTTCGCGTCGACGTCGAACGCGGCAACGAACTCGATGTCGCTCACGTGGTATTCCCCGAACTGCACGTGCATGAGTCCAGGGACGTTGCCCGCGGGGTCGGCGTCCTGGTAGTAGTGGACGCCCTGGATGAGCGACGTCGCACAGTTGCCGACGCCGATGATGGCTACCCGAACCGAACCCATTCGGCTTTCCTCATTCCCTGTTGAATGCACCCGGCGGATGTGCCGCGGTGCTGTTGCTGGTGGTGGCGTCGGACGATCCCTGAGGCGTGCGGTCGATCCGCTCACCGTCGATGAGCTCCGTCAGCCAGCGGACCTCGCGCTCGACCGACTCGAGACCGTGCCGCTGGAGCTCCAGCGTGTAGCTGTCGAGCCGCTCTCGGGAGCGGGCAAGCGATGCCCGTACCCCCTCGAGGCGTTCCTCGAGCCTGCTCCGCCGGCCCTCGAGGATGCGCAGCCGGTTCTCGGTGCTTGTCGAACCGAAGAACGCGAAGTGCACGCCGAAGCTCTCGTCGTCCCAGGCGCTCGGCCCAGCAGCGGAGACCAGGGTGGCGAACCGCTCCTTGCCCTCGGCGGTCAGCTTGTAGACGATCTTGCCGCGTCGGCTGGCCCGGGCCGCCGCTGACTCCATGAGCGCGGTGTCGACGGTCAGCAGCCCGTCGCGCTGCATCTGCTTGAGACACGGGTAGAGCGAGCCGTAGGACAGCACCCGGCCCCAGCCGAGCAGTCCGGTGACCCGCTTGCGCAGCTCGTAGCCGTGCATCGGAGACTGGTTCAGCAGCCCGAGTACCGCGAGCTCGAGTGCGTCACCGCGGGTCTTCGCCATGTCGCTCCCTTCGCCGCCTCGGTCCGACCTATCGTTTCCACGTATCGTAGCGATACATCGGCCGCAATCCAATCTGACCCCGTTCTTGTCCGAGCCCGCAGTCCGTCGGGCGGCGTTCACCACCCGGTGCCGCGATCTGCGTCACTGCGGTGGCGCGCGGTTGGAAAGCCGCCCAGGTCGCGCCGTACCCTCGAAGGCACCATGTGGTCCCAACGGTCGGTCATCGACTACACGCTGCAGCGTCGAGCCAAGCTCTCGACGCTGTTCAACGGTGGCGCGACCACCATGGACGACGTCTGCGACGCAGACCCCTACACGATGCTCGCCGCCAAGCACCACGGCGAGCCGGTGGCCACGCCGTGCCCGGTGTGCCGAAAGCGCGAGATGGCGCACCTGTCGTATGTCTTCGGCGACGAGCTCGGCCAGTACTCCGGGCGGATCAAGTCGCGCCAGGACATCGAGGTGATGGCCCACGAGCACGGCGAGATCCGGATCTACGTCCTCGAGGTCTGCAAGGGCTGTAGCTGGAACCACCTCGTCGAGTCGTACGTCGTCGGCGACGGCATCCCACGCAAGGCGCCCCGCCGCCAGCGCACCGTCGAGGACGACGACAGGTGAAGCCGGAGAAGGGGCAGGGAAGCGGCAAGAAGGGCGCGATCAGGCTTCGCGACACGTCGGGCTGGGACCGGGCGAACTACGTCGCGGGAAAGATCTTGAAGTGGGGGTCCATCAGCGGCGTCGTCCTGCTCTTCGCCGGCGTGCTGACGATCTACATCGTCTACAAGACGATCACGATCCCCAACGAGAACGCCGCCTTCGAGGCCCAGACGTCCACGGTGTACTACTCCGACGGCACCCATGTCCTCGGCACGTTCGCCGTCCAGAACCGGCACAGCGTCCCCCTCGCCGAGATCCCCATCTCGATGCGCAACGCCGTCGTGTCCGCCGAGAACCGCACGTTCTGGACGGATCCCGGTCTCGATCCCAAGGGCATCGTTCGAGCCGCGTGGAGCAACCTGACCTCGGACGGGGGCACCCAGGGTGCCTCGACGATCACCCAGCAGTACGTCAAGCTCCTCTACCTCTCGCAGGACCGCACCTGGTCGCGCAAGATCAGGGAGGCGTTCATCTCGGTCAAGACCGACCAGGAGCTCAGCAAGCGCCAGGTCCTCGAGGGCTACCTCAACACGATCTACTTCGGGCGCGGCGCGTACGGTGTCGACGCTGCCGCCGAGGCGTACTTCCAGGTGTCCGCGAAGGCGCTCACGGTGTCCCAGAGCGCCGTACTCGCCGCCGTGCTCAACTCGCCGAGCAACTTCGACCCGGCCGTCTCGAGGTCGAACGTCGCGCCGCTGCTCGCGCGCTACCGCTATGTGCTGGCGGGCATGCAGGAGATGGGCAACCTCAGTGCGGCCGACGCCTCGCGCTATGCGACATCGCTCCCGACGATCGCCAACCCGTCGACGCGGGACCAGTACGGCGGACAGCGGGGCTACCTGATGACGATGGTGCAGGAGGCTCTCGCGACTGACGGCTTCACACCGCAGGAGATCTACGGCGGGGGTCTGAAGATCGTCACGACGTTCAGCCATCGGGACATGCTCGACGCCCAGCAAGCCGTCTACGACATCCGACCCAAGGGCAAGCTCCAGCTGCACGTGGGCCTCGCGAGCGTCGAACCCGGCACCGGCGCGGTCCGGGCGGTCATCGGCGGTCGGGACTTCCTCGGCAGCCAGCAGAACTGGGCGACGAACCTGGTGCAGCCGGGCTCGACGTTCAAGGCGTTCGCGGTGGCGGCCGCACTCGGCAACGGCTTCACGCTCGAGGACACGTTCAACGGCAACTCGCCGTTCGTACTGCCCGACGGCACGCTGGTCCACAACGAGGGCGAGGCGGCCGGGATCCCGAGCGGCCAGAGCTACGGCACGATCTCGCTGAAGTACGCGACGGAGGCGTCGGTCAACACCGCGTTCGTCGACCTGACCACCCAGATGCAGAACGGTCCGCAGCGGATCATCGCCGCCGCCGAGGCCGCAGGGATCCCGAGCAGCACGCCGGGACTGCACCCCTTCGCGAACGTCGCGCTCGGCACGGCCTCGGTCTCGCCGCTCGCGATGGCGGACTCGTACGCGACATTCGCGGCCAACGGGGTCCACGCCGGCTGGTACGTGATCCAGTCGGTCAGCGACCCCGGGGGGCCGGTCTACGAGCACAACACCGAGGCGACCCGCGCGTTCAGTCCGGCGGTCGCCAGCAACGTCACGTCGGCCCTTCAGGGCGTCATCCAGGCCGGCACCGGACAGCGGGCGTTGGCGCTGGGCCGTCCCGCCGCGGGCAAGACCGGAACGGCGACCGCTGCGTCCTGCGACACGTGCGACGAGCATGTCTCGTCGTCGTGGTTCGTCGGCTACACCCCCCAGCTGGCCACCGCGGTCTCCTACACCCGCGGGGACGGCAACGACGCGCTCGATGGCTACCTGGACACGTACTTCGGCGCCGACTACCCCACTCAGACCTGGACCGCCTACATGAAGAACGCGCTCCAGGGCACGAAGGTCATCCCGTTCCCGGCCCCGGGCCAGCTGGGCGGCACGCAGCCGACCCCGACGTACATCCCTCCCACCTACACACCGCCGACCACCACCCAGCCCACTCGTACCGAACCCACCCGCACGGCGACCACGCACACCGTGCCCACCACACCGACGCACACCGTGCCCACCACGCCGACCATCTCCACGACTCCGACCCAGACGTCGCCGAGCCGGACCCAGCCGACGACCACGAGGCCGACGACCACGGGGCCGACGACCACGGGGCCGACGACCACGGGGCCGACGACCACGGGGCCGACGAC
>JBBJMF010000133.1:0-6095 GCA_037719575.1 Nocardioidaceae bacterium | reverse complement strand
GAAGTAGTCGCCGAAGGAGAAGTTGCCGTTCATCTGGAAGAACGTGCCGTGCCGGTCGGTCTGGCCGACCTCCTCGATGTCGTTGGTCCGCACGCACTTCTGCACGCTGACGGCGCGCTTGAACGGCGCCGGCTCCTGACCGAGGAAGTACGGCACGAACGGCACCATCCCCGCGTTGACGAAGAGCAGGTTGGGGTCGTCGAGCAGCAGCGACGCGCTCGGCACGACCGTGTGGTCACGCTGCTCGAAGTGCGCGATGAACCGGCGCCTGATCTCAGCGGTGTCCATCTGGGCCGGGCTCCGATCTGCTCTGCGCGGGAATGTCTCGTGGGTGGGCGGCTGGCCCGATCATGACGGGTACGACGTTGGCCCCACCGGCCGGGTCCGTCAGTGCGGCGCCCTCCCGCTCGGCCATCCCAGCCGAGACCTCGGCCGTGAAGACGCGCAGCCCGGCGCCGAAGGCCGCCGCCCGGGCGGCGAGTCCGTCCGGGGTGAGGTTGCGTGCGGCGCGTCGTCCCCTGACGATCCCGTAGACGCCAGTTGCCGCCCCCGCGGCGAACCAGGTGAGCCGGTTCATGGCCGCCAGCCCTCCTTGGGCGGGTGACCGGCGGCGGCGGCGCGCTTGCGTCGCACCCGGCGCTGGTGCCTCAGCTCCTTGCGGAAGGCGTAGGCGATCCGCATCCTGCTGTCCTCGGCGAGCGCACGCCGGACCCCGTGCGAGAAAGCCGCGACCTTGACCAGCGGGCCGGTCAGCGTGACCGAGGCGACCCTGGTCGCCGCGAGATCGGGCTCGACGTCGGGCGGACCCAGCGGGGTGGGCCTGATGACCGCCAGGTCCTCGCCGTGGCGGACGTGGCTGAGGTCTCGGACCTCCGAGCCGAGCCGGCGCACCTGGCGTCTCAGGGACAGCGTCAGCGCGACGAGCAGGACGACCATGACGGCTGCCAGGACGACGGCGATCGCCATGACGCTCATCAGGTGCCTCCCCTTGTCTGCGGCCGCGAACCGTCCTCGGAGCCCGCGAAACGGACAGCCTATCGCGGCGCGCTCAGCTGCCTTTGAGGATGCGTTTGACCCGGTCCAGGCGGTCCGCGTACGACGCCTCCTGGCCATGGGTGGAGGGATCGTAGTAGCTCTTGTCGACGACCTCGTCCGGGGCATACTGCTGTGGGCTCACCCCTCGGGCGTCGTCGTGCGGGTAGACGTAGCCTCCGCCGTGCGCGAGCCGTTTCGACCCGGGGTAGTGCGCGTCGCGTAGGTGTCGCGGAACCGTCCCGATGAGGCCGGCGCGTACGTCGTCGAGCGCCGCGTCGACCGCCCTGATCACCGCGTTCGACTTCGGTGCCAGCGCGAGCGCGATGACCGCCTGCGCCAGGTTCAGCCGCGCCTCGGGCATCCCGATGAGCTGCACGGCCTGCGCGGCCGCCACTGCGGTGGGCAATGCCGTCGGGTCGGCGAGCCCGATGTCCTCGCTCGCCGAGATGACCAGCCGTCTCGCGATGAACCGCGGGTCCTCTCCGGCGGCGATCATCCTGGCCAGGTAGTGCAGGGAAGCGTCGACGTCGCTGCCCCTGATCGACTTGATGAACGCGCTGATCACGTCGTAGTGCTGGTCGCCCGCCCGGTCGTAGCGGACTGCCGCCTGGTCGACCGCGAGCTCGAGAAGCTCCACGTCCACCCGTGACGTCTGCCGGGAGGCGGCGGCGCCCGCGGCAGCCTCGAGGTAGGTGAGCGCGCGTCGCGCGTCGCCGCCGGCCAGCCGCACCAGCTGGTCGAAGGCCGCGTCTTCCAGGTCGACAGCTCCGGCCAACCCGCGCTCCGAGGTGAGCGTTCGCTCGATGACCGTCCGGATCGCGTCGTCGTCCAACGGCTCGAGGGTGAGCAGCAGCGACCGCGACAGGAGCGGCGAGATGATCGTGAAGTTCGGGTTCTCCGTCGTGGCGGCGAGCAGGGTCACCCACCTGTTCTCGACGCCGGGGAGCAGGGCGTCCTGCTGGGACTTGCTGAAGCGGTGCACCTCGTCGACGAAGAGCACGGTCTCGCGCAGGCCGCGGGCGAGGTCACGGCGGGCCGAGTCGATCACCGAACGGACGTCGCGGACTCCTGCCGACGTGGCCGAGAGCTCGACGAAGTGGCGACTCGTCGACGAGGCCACGATGGCGGCGAGCGTCGTCTTGCCGGTGCCCGGCGGTCCCCACAGGACGACTGCCGACGCGGCGTCGCTCTCGATGATCTGGCGCAGCGGCGAGCCGGCAGCCAGCAGGTGCTGCTGTCCGACGATGTCGTCGAGCACGCGAGGGCGCATCCGGACGGCGAGCGGCGCCGACGACGAGTCCGACTCGAAAGCCGCGGGCACCCGGGGCCGGTCCGGTGCGACGTCGAAGAGCACGTCTTCGGAGTCGGTCAGACTCAGACCGCCGCGGGTTCGGCCGGCTCCACCGCGATGACCTGGAGCGGCTCGGCGAAGTGGCACGCCACCTGTCGCCCACCGATCTGCAGCAGCGGCGGCTCCTGCTCGGCACAGATGTCCTGTGCCTTCCAGCACCGGGTCCGGAACCGGCAGCCCGACGGGGGGTTGACCGGGCTCGGCACGTCACCCTCGAGACGGATCCGCTCCCGACGGCCACCGATGGCCGCCTGCTTGACATCCGGCGCCGCGGACAGCAGAGCCTGGGTGTAGGGGTGGTGCGGCGTCAGGTAGATCTGGTCGCGGTCGCCGAGCTCGACGATCTTGCCGAGGTACATCACCGCGATCCGGGGGCAGAAGTGCCGGACGATCGCCAGGTCGTGGGCGATGAAGAGGAACGCGATGTTGAACTCGCGCTGCAGGTCGCTCAGCAAGTTGACGACCTGCGCCTGGATCGACACGTCGAGTGCGGACACCGGCTCGTCGGCGACGACGAGCTTGGGGTTGAGGGCCAGCGAACGCGCGATGCCGATGCGCTGGCGCTGGCCCCCGGAGAACTCGTTCGGGTAGCGGTTGTAGTGCTCGGGGTTGAGCCCGACGATCTCGAGCAGCTCCTGCACCCGGGCGATCATCTTGTCCTTGGGGACGGTCTTGTGAGTCAGCAGCGGAGTGCCCACGATGGTGCCGACCGTGTGCCGCGGGTTCAGTGACGAGTACGGGTCCTGGAAGACGAGCTGAATCTCCCGCCGGTACGGCATCATGTCCCTGCGGCTGAGGGTGGCCAGCTCATGACCCTCGAACTTCATCGAGCCGGATGTGGGGTCGTAGAGCCGGGTGATGACCCGCCCGGCCGTCGTCTTGCCGCAGCCGGACTCACCGACCAGGCCCAGCGACTCCCCCTTGTTGATCGTGAACGACACCCCGTCGACGGCCTGCACGTTCCCGATGGTCCGACGGAGCAGGCCGGCGGACTTGATCGGGAAGTACTTGACAAGGTCCTTGACCTCGAGCAGCGGAGGTCCGTCTGCGGTCGTCTCCTCCGGCTTTGCGACGTGAGCGCTCACCCGAGCACCGCTTCCTTGACCTCGGCCTCGAAGATGGCATCCGGGTCCTTCAGGTGGCATCGCTTGAGGTGGCTCGGGTGCGATGCCGGCAGCAGCTCGGGGAGCTCGTCGATACAGCGCCGCCCCTCGACCTTGTCCTGGTGGACGCAGCGGGGGTGGAACGCGCAACCGCTCGGGGGGCTGAGCAGGCTCGGTGGGGTACCGGGGATCGGAAGCAACGGCTTCTCGGGGTCGCCCGCGACGTCGGCGATGCTGCCGAGCAGCCCCCAGGTGTAGGGCATCTCCGGGTGGGTGAGGATGCGCTTGCAGGTGCTCTTCTCGACGCAGCGACCGGCATACATCACCAGAACCTCGTCGGCGATCTCGGCGATGACGCCGAGGTCGTGGGTGATCATGATGACCGCCGAGCCGAACTCCTTCTGCAGGGTCTGGATCAGGTCGAGGATCTGGGCCTGGACTGTCACGTCGAGCGCGGTGGTCGGCTCGTCGGCGATCAGCAGCCTCGGGTTGTTGACGAGCGACATCGCGATCATCGCGCGCTGCCGCATGCCACCGGAGAACTGGTGGGGATAGTCCTTCACCCGGCGGTCGGGTTGCGGGATCCCGACCAGCTCGAGCATCTCGACGGCCCGCGACTTGGCCACCCTCCTGGACACGCTGTTGTGCAGCCGGTAGGCCTCGACGATCTGCGCGCCCACGGTGTAGAAGGGGTGCAGCGCGGTCAGCGGGTCCTGGAAGATCATCGCGACGTCGTTGCCCCGGATCTTGCGCATGGCCCGGTCGGAGGCGCCGATGATCTCGCGCCCGCCGACCCGGATCGAGCCGGTGAGCCGGCTGCGCTTGATGTCATGCAGACCGAGCACCGCCATCGACGAGACGCTCTTGCCCGACCCCGACTCGCCGACGATCCCGAGCGTCTCACCGAGGTCGACGCTGTAGGAGAGGTTGCTGACCGCCTGCACCAGCCCGTCGTACGTCGGGAAGGCGACGGTCAGGTCCTCCACCACGAGGAACGGCTCGGCACTGCGGCTCGGGGCCTCGCGGGCGGGCTGCTCGGCCGTCACCGACTGCGTCATGCGCGCCTCACTGTCATACCAGTCTCACTCTCGGGTCGAGGAAACTGTACAAGATGTCGACGACCATGTTGCCGAGAACGACCAGGATCGAGCCCACGAGAACGGTGGCGGCGATCACCGGGAAGTCGATCGGGATCGCCCGCAGCCCCCAGTTGCCGATGCCATCGATCTCGAAGATCCGCTCGGTGAAGATCGTGCCCGCGAGGAGGCTGGCGAAGTCGAGCCCGAAGATCGTGATGATCGGCACGATCGCGGCCCGGAGCGCGTGCTTGAAGGTCACCTTCGCCGACGACACGCCCTTGGCGGTGGCTGTCCGCGTGAAGTCCTCGCTGAGCGTGTCCACCATGGCCCCTCGGCTGAACCTGGCGTACTGGGTGGCGTTGAAGAAACCGAGCACGAGCCAGGGCAGGAGGAGACCGGCGAACCACTTGGTCGGGCTCTGGGTGAGAGGGGTGTAGCTCGTCTGCTCGAATATCTTCCACTGGTTGACCAGGAACAGCCAGGCCAGCAGTGCCGCCAGGTAGTAGGGGATCGCGCTGATGACCAGCGTGCTGCCCACCAGCGTCCGGTCGATGTAGGTCCCGCGTCGTCTGGCCGACAGCACCCCGGTGACGACCCCGAGGAAAAGGTACAGCGAGGCGCCGCCGATGGCCAGCGACAACGTTGCCGGGTACTTCTGGGTGAGCTCGCTGCGGACCGGCGTCTTGGTGACGTAGGAGATGCCGAGACAGGGGGCGGGGCAGTCGAACTTGCCGCCCATCTCGACCGTGCGGTCGACGAAGATCCCCTTGGCCCAGATGCCGTACTCGTAGACGACGCTGCGGTCGAAGCCGAGCTGGTGGTTCAGCTCCGCACGCTTCACGGTGGTGCAGTGGCCGTTCTGCTCACAGAGGAAGTCGGCCGCGTTGGTCGGGCCGAGGAAGAAGAGGGCAAAGACGATCATGGAGGTCGCGACGACGACGAAGAACGCCGAGAGCAGCCGTCGGATGATGTAGCCGATCATGAGCCCGCCTCACGCTTGTTGTGCTCTGAGGGTGGGGTGAGCCCGGAATCGGACTCACCCCACCACTTCGTTGTCAGGTCACCAGACTTTCGTCAAGCGACTACTGAGTCAACCAGATGTCCTTCCAGGTCGGCATCCCGAACACGGTGTCGTCGAAGAACCCGTTGACGTTCGACCCACGCTCCATGGCCGCACCGTAGTAGCCGGTCACGAACTGTGGGAAGAACTCCTTGGCGATGGACTCGTCGAGGTCGTTCCAGGCGGCCGGCTGCTCCTTCAGGGGCAGCGTCTGGATCTTGGCGATCTGGGCGTCGACGCTCGGCTCGGAGAAGACGCCGTAGTTCGAGCCCAGCCCTTCCTTCTTCAGGTCCGTCGTCCCCTGCACCGGCGGGAACCAGGAGGCACCAGACGGCCAGTCCGAGCACCAGCCCGCAGCGCGGACGTTGATCGGAGCGTTGGGATCAGCGCGGACCGTCGAGCCCTCGGCGATCGTCGTGGCGACCGGGGTCGCCTTGAAGCCGCCTGCCTCGAGACCCTTCACGATC
>JBBJMF010000132.1:0-6177 GCA_037719575.1 Nocardioidaceae bacterium | reverse complement strand
AGGCTAGGGCCTCGGTCAGATCACCACCGAGTGCGCGTTGGGTAAAGAACTTGCCACCAGGTCAACGGGCCAGAGTGCCTAGGGTGTTCTGGTGGCTGAACTCTGGAACCCATCGGGCCGTGGTGTTCTTCGGCTGCCATCCGGTCGCCTCGTGCGGGGGCGTGGCCTTCGTCAGCTGATCCCAGAGGGCCTGGTGCCGACGTTCGCCGTCTACCTCCTTGCAACGTCACCACCACGAACTCCTTGGGAGAGCAGATGGTTGCGCTGGACTGACTTCTCGCTGCCCAGCGACCGTTCAGCGGCGAAGGATGTTCTCGTTGAAGCGTGGAGCCGAGCCTTGGACGAGCGAGTCGAAATCGCCTGCGGAGGGGGTCGCGGAAGAACCGGCACGGCCCTGGCCTGCCTTGCCGTCCTCGACGGAGTTCCTGCCGACCAGGTGGTGTCGTTCGTGCGCCTCCACTACGACGCCCGCGCCGTGGAGACGCCGTGGCAACGACGCTATGCCACGCGCTTCACTCGATAGATCGCAGTCGCAAGGGTGTCCCACCAGGTGAACGACATCCCGGCGGCGGTCCTGGGCGGGTGCCTTGACGGCCGACCCCGAGCAGTGGGTTCGAGGGCCTTCATGCGGGCCAGCAGGACGAGGGTCCCGACGGGTAGGGTCGCCGGGTGGGTGCGGACAAGAATGACCATGACCAGATCCGGCTGGTGGGGGTCAGCGCCGCCCCGCTCGACGTCTCGGCCGTGTACGACGCTGTGCAGACGTCTGCCGCCGGAGGGATCGCCGTGTTCGTCGGTGTCGTCCGCGACCACGACGCAGGCAAGCCGGTGACCGGCCTGGCCTACAGCGCGCACCCGACCGCCGAGTTGGTGATGCGTGACGTGCTGGCCGAGGTCGTGACGGGGCAGCCCGTCGAGGCGGTGGCCGCCGTCCACCGCGTCGGCGACCTGAGCATCGGCGACCTCGCCGTGATCGTCGCCGTCGCCTGCGGCCACCGCGGCCAGGCGTTCCCCCTCTGTCACCGGCTCGTCGACGAGATCAAGGCCAAGGTGCCCATCTGGAAGCACCAGGTCTTCGCGGACGGCTCGGACGAGTGGGTCGGCACGCCGCAGTGACCCGGGGGCTGGCGCCCGCTGTCGACGTACCCTGAAGTCGTTCCTCATCCGTCCGAGCCGCAAGGAGTCCCGATGGTCGTGCTGTGGTGGCTGGTGCCGCCGCTCGGGGCGACGTGCCTGGCGATGCTGTGGGCCTCGTGGGCCGGTCGGGAACGCGACGAGGTCAAGCGCGACGACTCGGCGGCCGCGATGGCTCGCATGAGGCGGGCGATCGAGCGACCCGCGCCCCAGCGAGAGAAACCGATTCCGTCGACGCCTCTCGAGCCCTCGCACGGGGTGGCGATCAGGGGACGCGGCAATCGTCCCTCGTCCGGGTCCTCGCCGTCTCGGTGACATCATCAACGCCATGAACCGGCGGTCGACTGCGCTCTCCGTGGCCGTGGTCTGCCTGGTCGCGCTGTTCGGCGTCGCGTTCCTTGCGCCGATGCCATACGTCCTGCTGTCGCCCGGCCCGACGGAGAACACCCTGGGCACGTACGGCGGCAAGCAGGTCGTCACGATCATTGGGCACCGGACCTATCCCACGACCGGACAGCTCAACCTGACGACGGTCTCGGAGACGCGGGCCGACTACCACGTCCGGCTGCCGCAGGTGCTCGAGGCGTGGTGGAGCTCCGACCAGATCGTGGTTCCCCGCGACGTGGTCTACCCGCCCGACCAGAGCGCGCAGCAGGTGCAGCGGCAGAACACCCAGCAGATGCTCGACTCCCAGTCGACCGCGGTAGTGGCGGGTCTCGGCGAGCTCGGCATCCAGGCGCTGCACGTGAAGGTAACGAAGATCGTCCCGGAAACCCCGGCCGTCGGCGTACTGCAGGCGGGCGACGTGATCACGTCGATCTTCGGAAAGCCGGTGGCGACCCGCGACGACGTGGTTGTCGCGATCACGGACCTGGCGCCCGGCAGTCCGGTCACCCTGACGTTCGAGCGAGCGGGTGCATCGCATGCCGTCTCGCTGCGTACGGAGGCGAACCCCACGGGATTGTCGAGGTCGCGCATCGGAATCGCGGTCGACGACGAGTTCGACCCGCCGTTCGAGGTCGCCATCAACCTCGGGCAGACCATCGGCGGTCCCAGCGCTGGCCTGATCTTCTCGCTGGCGATCTATGACAAGCTGACCCCCGGCCCGCTCACCGGCGGCAGGTTCGTGGCCGGCACGGGGACCATCGATGTCGACGGCAACGTCGGGGAGATCGGCGGGATCCAGCAGAAGATTGCCGGCGCGTACGACGACGGCGCCAAGGTGTTCCTGGTTCCCGCCGCCAACTGCGCCGAGGCTGCCGGCTCCTCACTCGCCGACGACATCGACCTGATCAGGGTGTCGACGCTCGACGAAGCGGTCCGGGCGCTCGAGGGGCTCGACGCCGGTGAGAGCACTGCTGTCACGAGGTGCGGGGCGTGACGAGTGAGACCGTACGACGATGACGGAGCCGGCTGCCGACGCGTTGTCGCTTCGCGCGGTTGTCGTCGAGGTGGAGCACTACGTCGGCGACGACGGTTGGGACCAGCCGGGCCGGCTCTTCGCGCTGGTCCCGACCGCGGAGCTGGTCGAGGCGCAGCCGGACCTCGCCATGGAGTTGGGGGTCCACGGCGGCTCGGTCGAGGCGCTGACGCCGGTTGAGCAGGAAATCGACCCGAACTCCGGGTCGCTCGAGGAGCTGCTCGGCAGGATCGCCTGGCCGACGGCGGTCGCGGGGGTCGTGGCCGCGGTGGAGCGCGTCGTACTCCCACCGGCTGCCGAGGACGAGGTGCCCCAGGAGTCTGACCGTGCCGCAACGTTCGCTGCCGAGCATCCCGGCCGCGAAGACGTCCGAATCGTCGCAGGTGTGCTGCGCAACGGGTCTGCGCAGTGCGTGCTACGACTCCGCTCGCACGACGACGACGACAGCCTGGTCCACGGACCAGACCTCGTGCCGACGCTGATCACGGCCCTGCATGAGACGCTAGAAGTGGTCGCCGACGACGAGGTCGAACAGGATTGGGGTCCCGATGAGTGAAGCATTCGGTGCGAGCGATGGTCCTGCTCCGCCGCCCGTCCGGATGCGCCGGGTACCGTCCAGGCGGCCCCGCGCCCTGCTGCCCACGCTCGCGGTCGTCGTGGTCCTCGTGGTGCTGGGCTCGATCTTCGTCGAGGTGTGGACCGACCGGCTGTGGTTCCAGTCGTTCGGCTTCGGCTCGGTGTTCAGCAAGATCCTGTTGACCCGCGTGGTGCTCTTCATGGTCTTCGGACTTGTCTTCGCAGCAGCCGTTGTGGGCAACGTCCTTCTCGCCTACCGCATGCGTCCGATCCTGCTCAGCGACGGTTACCGGAACCCGACCGTGGAGCGCTACCAGGACGCGGTCGACCCCTTCCGGCGGTGGATCGTCGTCGGGCTCGGCGTGGCGTTCTTCCTGTTCGCGGGCACGAGCGCGTCGGGGCGGTGGAAAACGTACCTCATGTGGCGCAACGCGGTGCCCTTCGGCCAGGACGACGTCTACTTCCACAAGGACATCGGCTTCTACATCTTCGACTACCCGTGGTACCGCTACCTGCTGAGCTTCGGGTTCACGGTGCTGGTGTTCGCGATCATCGCGGCGGCGGTGACGCACTACCTGTACGGCGCGGTGCGGCTGCCGGCCAAGCACAACCGGGTGACCACGTCGGCGCAGGTGCACCTGTCGGTCCTCTTGGGACTGTTCGTGGCGCTGAAGGCGGTCGCCTACTGGCTCGACAGGTACGGCCTCGCCATCCACGACGGGACGCTGATCACCGGCATCACCTTCACCGACGTTCATGCCGTGCTGCCGTCGAAGAACGTGCTGATGATCATCGCGATCATCAGCGCGCTGCTCTTCTTCGGCAACGTGTTCCGGCCGGGATGGCTGCTTCCGCTGCTGGGGTTCGGGCTGCTGGTGCTGTCGGCGATCCTGATCGGTGGCATCTGGCCGATGATCGTGCAGCGGTTCCAGGTCCTACCCTCAGAGCCGAACAAGGAGGGCCAGTACATCCAGCGCAACATCACCGCGACGCGCAACGCCTATGGCCTCAACGACGTCCTCGTCAAGCCGTACCCAGGGGTGACGACGCTTACGAACGACGAGCTCAAGTCGACTGCCGACTCCATCCCGGGGGTCCGGGTCATCGACCCTCGACTGGTCTCCCAGGCCTTCGTCCAGCTCCAGCAGCAGCGCGGCTTCTACACGATGCCGGACGTCCTCGACGTCGACCGCTACCAGATCGGCACCGACCCTTTGCCGAAGGACGTGATCGTCTCCGCACGCGAGCTCAACCTGAACGGCCTGCGCGGGGACCAACGAAACTGGAACAACGACCACACGGTCTACACGCACGGCTTTGGTGTCGTCGCGGCGTACGCCGAGCGGCGGGGCTTGAACGGCGCGCCCGTGTGGGCGGAGAAGAACCTGCCGGCCACCGGCCAGCTCGGCGCGTTCCTGCAGCAGATCTACTTCGGCGAGAGCGAGCCGAACTACTCCATCGTCGGGGCCCCGGAGGGCACGGCTCCGGTGGAGCTGAACATCCCCCAGCTCAGCGGCACCGGCAAGGACCAGAACTCGACGTACAGCGGTGACGGTGGCGTGGCGCTCGGGTCGGCGTTCCGGCGGGTGCTCTATGCGGCGAAGTTCTGGGACTCCTCGATCCTGCTGTCGGAACGGGTCCATCCCGAGTCCCGGCTGATCTATAACCGCGAGCCGCTGACCATCGTGAAGAAGGTTGCCCCGTGGCTGACGGTCGACGGGGACCCGTACCCGGCCGTGGTCGACGAGCGACTGATATGGATCATGGACGGCTTCACGACCTCGGCGGACTACCCGATGTCTGATCTCCTCGATCTCCGTCAGGCAACGAGCGACTCGCTCACTCCGGAGAACGCCGTCCAAGGTCAGCCGTCCAACAAGATCAACTACATCCGCAACTCCGCGAAGGTCACGGTCGACGCCTACAGCGGCCAGGTCAAGATCTACGCGTGGGACGAGAGCGACCCGATCCTGCGCACCTGGATGAACGCGTTCCCCGGCGTGGTGTCGGCCAAGGACACGATCTCCCCTGACCTGCTGGCTCACCTGCGCTACCCGGAGGACCTTTTCAAGGTGCAGCGACAGGTGCTTTCGCGCTACCACGTGACCCAGGCATCCTTGTTCTACAACGGCTCGGAGAACTGGCGGGTCCCGGAGGACCCGACCGACACGATCAGCAACCAGTCGCAGCCGCCGTTCTACCTCACGGTCCAGCTGCCCGGGGAGGAGCCACAGTTCTCGGTGAGCAGCGTCTACGTGCCCCAGAGTCGCTCGAACCTGGCCAGCTTCGTCTCGGCGAACGCCGACCCCACGAGCCAGGACTATGGCCAGATCACCGTGCTGGAGCTGCCGAGCGACACCCCTGTCTACGGGCCCGGCCAGATGGCGAACCAGCTCAGCAACGACCAAGAGGTGGTCGACAAGCTGCTGCCCTATGAGCGGTCGGGCACGAAGGTGCTTCGAGGCAACCTGCTGACGCTGCCTCTGGGTGGCGAGATGCTCTACGCCCAGCCCGTCTACACGTTCCGCAGCGGTACGGCGTCGTACCCGATCCTGCAGTACGTCACGGTGGCCGTCGGGACCAAGGTGGGGATCGGCCAGACCTTCGACCAGGCTGTCTCCCAGGCACTCGGCGTGTCCCAGACGCAGCCCGGCGGCGGAACTACGCCACCGCCAGGGGGTGGGGGAGGAGGAGGTGGGGGCGGCGGCAACCAGTCCGTCGACGAGCGGATCAGCAGTCTCCTCGCGCAGGCTCAGGCTGCCTTCGACCAGGCCCAGAGCGCCTTGGAAAACGGCGACCTGGCCGGCTACCAGGCGTCGAACGCGCAAGGTGTCAGGTTCCTCGACGAGGCGATCGCCTTGCGACAGGAGCAAGGGACCGCGACGACCGGTCCGAGGTCGCCAACCAGCTCCGCGCCCGCCCGCAGCCCCACCTCTCCCACCGGCTCGTGACGTCGAGCCCGTCGCGGGCACGGAGTGCCGGTGCCGAGGATCCTGCTGACTCATGTCAAGTTGCCCGCCTGGGGTGATTCGTTGACTCATCCAATT
>JBBJMF010000131.1:0-6185 GCA_037719575.1 Nocardioidaceae bacterium | reverse complement strand
CGAGCGTGCAGGAGAAGTCGGCGTCGTAGAGCGCGGCCCGGATGTTGTCGCTCATACCACCGTCGACAGCGACGTAGAGCCTGCTGGCGCCGGCATCCAGCGCCACCTCCTTGACCGTCCCCACTTCGTAGAGCGTGAACGTTGATGGTCCGGCGACCGCGCGCCCCGGCTCCACCGACAGGTGCGGGACGCCGATGCCCAGCGCCCGGCACTCGTGCGCCACGATCTCAGTGAGGTTGCGAGCCAGCTCGTCCGGCTCAGCAGGATCGTCCTGCGTCGTGTAGGCGATACCGAACCCGCCACCGAGATCGAGCTCCCCCAGCGCGAAGCCGGCCTCGAGGCCACGCGCGTACAGCCCCAGGACGCGTCGGGTGGCCACCTCGAAACCCGACGTGTCGAAGATCTGTGAACCGATGTGCGAGTGCAACCCGACGAGCTGGAGGGCAGCGTCGGACTCGACCATCTCCATCGCGTCGAAGGCGGCTCCGTCGGTGATCGACAGCCCGAACTTCTGGTCCTCGTGTGCGGTCGCGATGTACTCGTGGGTGTGCGCCTCGACACCGGCCGTCACCCGCACCAGCACCGACTGGCGTACGCCGTGGTCCTCGGCGACGCGGCCCAACCGGGTGATCTCCGCGAAGGAGTCGATAACGACCCTGCCCACACCCACTCCGACCGCGCGGCGAAGCTCCGCGTCGCTCTTGTTGTTGCCGTGAAAGCCGATCCGGGCCGGGTCGAAGCCTGCGCGCAGCGCCACGGCCAGCTCTCCACCCGAGCAGACGTCGAGGAACAGGCCCTCCTCGGCGATCCACCCCACGCTGGCGACCGACAGGAAGGCCTTCCCGGCGTAATAGACATCGGCCCCGGCAAACGCGTCTCGAAAGCGTCGGGCGCGCGCCCGGAAGTCGTCCTCGTCGATGACGTACGCCGGGGTCCCGAACTCCTTCGCGAGCTCGGTGGCGGTGACACCCGCCACGTCGAGAACCCCATTGGCGTCCCGGGAGACGTGCTTCGACCACAGGGATGTGACGAGGTCGTTGGTGTCGTCGGGCGGCTGCAACCAGGTAGGCCCGCGGCCGCCGGCCTCCGCGTGCAGAGCACCCGCTTCGTGCGCCCGCATCACATGCGCTCGGGAGCGGTGACGCCGAGCAGGTCGAGGCCGCGGGCGAAGACGACCTGCGTGGCGGCAACCAGGAGCAGCCGCGCGCGGTGCTGCGGCGTGACGTCCTCGTCGCCGCGCGGCAACACTCGGCAGACGTCGTAGAAGCGGTGGAACGTCGCGGCTGTCGCCTCGAGGTAGCGGGCCAGCCGGTGCGGCTGCCGCAGCTCTGCCGCCGATGCAACGACAGCGGGGAACTCGGCCAGCGCCCGCAGCAGGTCGCCCTCCCGGTCGTGCGAGAGCAGGGCCGGATCGAAGTCCTCGACGGCGGGGTCTGCCCCAAGGTCGGCGCCGTTGCGGAGGATGGAGCAGAGTCGCGCGTGGGCGTACTGCACGTAGTAGACCGGGTTGTCACTGGAAGCGCGGGTCCAGATGTCAAGGTCGAGGTCGATCGAGGAGTCGCTGGAGTAGCGCACCAAGGCATAGCGCGCCGCGTCGGCTCCGACGGCCTCGATCAGGTCGTCAATGGTGACCCCGGTGCCGGCCCGCTTGGACATCCGGACCGGCTTCCCGTCGCGGACCAGGTTGACCATCTGCCCGATCTGCACCTCGAGGTTGTCGTGGGGGGTGTCGCCGAACGCCTGGCACATCGCCATCAGTCGCCCGACGTAGCCGTGGTGGTCCGCGCCGAGCATGATCACGCACAGGTCGAAGCCACGCTCACGCTTGTCGAGGTAGTAGGCACAGTCGCCGGCGATGTAGGCAGGGGCGCCATTGGAACGGACCAGCACTCGGTCCTTCTCGTCGCCGTACCTCTCCGTTGCCAACCACAACGCTCCGTCGGCCTCGTAGGTGTTGCCCATCTCGGTCAGCCGCTCCACCGCCCGCTCGACGGCTCCGCTGTCGTAGAGCGTCTGCTCATGGAAGTAGACGTCGAAGTCGACCCCGAAGCTGCGCAGCGTCTCCTTGATCTCGGTGAACATCAGGTCGACCCCCTCGCGACGGAAGACCTCTTGGGCCTCGTCGTCGGGCAGGGACAACACGTCCGGCTTGGCCGCGACGACCTGCGACGCGATGTCGGTGAGGTAGTCGCCGACGTAGCCGTCCTCCGGTGCTGCCTCGCCCTTGGCCACTGCCAGCAGTGAGCGGGCGAATCGGTCGATCTGGGCACCGTGGTCGTTGAAGTAGTACTCCTTGCTGACGTCAGCACCGAGCGCGCCGAAGATGCGAGCCAGGCTGTCGCCCACCGGCGCCCAGCGTGCCCCTCCGATGTGCACGGGACCGGTGGGGTTGACCGAGACGAACTCCAGGTTGATCCGCTTGCCGGACAAGGCATCCGACCCGCCGTACGCCCTGCCGGCCCCGACGATCGCGCGCGCCACCTCGCCCTGTGCGGCCGCCTCGACCGTGATGTTGATGAAGCCGGGGCCGGCGATGGCGACCGAGGCGATCGCAGCCGATGACTTCAGCTCGCTCGCCAGCAGCTCGGCGAGCTCGCGTGGCGGCAGCCCGGCGGGCTTGGCCAGCTGCAGCGCGACGTTGGTTGCGTAGTCCCCGTGCTCCTGACTCTTGGGGCGCTCCACACGCACCGTGCTCGGCACGCCCTGGGGCAGGCTCACGGCGCCCCGTTCCGCGAGTGCGGACAAGGCGTCGGCGAGGGTCTGGGAGAGCTGTTCGGGAGTCACCGGCCCCATCGTATCGACGCTCAGCCGCCCGGCTGCGGCTCCGTCAAGGACCGGACCAGCGCGACCAGCTCGTCGGGCTCGAAAGGTTTGGTGACATAAGCGTCGACACCGATCTCGGCGCCGCGAGAAAGGTCCTTGCCCTGTGCCCGCGCCGAGACGATCACGATCGGTATGTGTGAGGTCGACGGGTCGGCCCTCAGCCGGGTTGCCGTCGCGAAGCCGTCCAAGCCCGGCATCCGTACGTCGAGCGTGATCGCGTCGAGCTCGACCGTCGCCGCGATCTCGAGGCACTCCAGCCCGTCACGCGCCTCCACGACGGCGAACCCATCGAGCTCCAGGTTCACGACGATGAGCGAGCGGATGACGTCGGAATCGTCGACCACCAGGACCCGGGGCTGATGCGCTGGCACGTGCTCGACGCTAGTGGTTCCCACCGGCCGCCGCGAGGTCAGGCCGACGGCCGCCACTGCTACCCTGGCTCCGCCGTGAGCCCCCGTAGCTCAGGGGATAGAGCACCGCCCTCCGGAGGCGGTGGCGCAGGTTCGAATCCTGCCGGGGGCGCAGTTTCGCATCCTGCCGGGGGCGCCTCGAAAACTGCCCGAGCACCGTCACCAACGACGAGGTCAGACGCCGTAGGGCTTACGCCGCCGGCGGCATGGACGACCGATCGTCTCGTCTGCACGGGTGTCCGCGAGGAATATCGTCGAATTTCGCCGATCGCGTAACCCCAGCGCCCCTTACGCATTATGTTGTTACAAAGAGTAGGGGAATAACTACTCACCGTAATCAACGTAAGGGGGGGATCTCATTGATCCCAAGATCTTTATCGACCGGCCTCGCCGTGTCGCTGCTCGCGGCGACCGCGTCCCTTGTTCCCACCGCCACCACCGCGAACGGACAGCAAGCCGCCGCTGCAACGACCAGCCCAACCCGATACGCCATGGCAGCGTCGGGCTACGGTACTCGCGTCCGGGGTGGCGACATTCCGGCCAGCTCCGACAGAACCGCATTCGACGCCATCGGCTGCACCAACCGCGCCGGACTGGACAAGAGCAACTTCGTCGCCGCAGTTGACCTCGGGTCGCTGGGCAAGGCGTCCACGGTGACGACTCGGGTGTGGACCACCAAGCGAAACGGGACCGTCTCGTCCTACGCCAGGAACCGCATCGCCGGCGTCAGGCTTCTCGGTGCGGGGCCCGCCGTGGTGAGGATCAAGGGGATCGAGTCTCTGTCCCGCGCCTTCCACAACGGCACCGGCTTCCACGCCCAAACCAGCACGAGGATCGCCTCGATCACGCTCGACCCGGATGGCAGCGGATCATTACCGGCACTCAACGTGCCTGGCCCCACCCAGGGCAACCCGATCGAGGTTGCCGGTCTGCGCATCTCGGTGGGGTCGAAGACGGAGAAGAGTTCCGCCTCGGGCGCGCTCGCCAAGCGGGATGCACTCAAGATCCAGCTGATCGGGACCCGCACTGAAGTGGTTCTCGCGCACTCCCAGGCCAAGATCCACGCGGGCGTGGTGTCTGCCCTGTTCCGCGGGAACGCCTACGGCGCGAAGGCCACTGCGCTCGACAAGACCCTGCGCCTCGGCAAGACGCCGTACGTGCTCATGCCTTGCCAGGGCACAAACGGCAAGGTGATCCGCAACGACACCGCGAGGGTGACTCCGGGCAACCTGGTTCTCACGGGCCTGTCGGCCCGCGAACGCGCAGCTCAGAGCGTGTCCAGGGCTGACGCCTTCACTGAGGGCCGCGTTGCCAAGGTGCTGCTCGGTCACGGGCTCGTCGTGCGGGCCATCGTCGGCCGGGCGAACGCTCACTTCGTCCGTGGCCAGGGCATCACGACGAACATCAAGGGCAGCACGTTCGGGAGCGTCACCCTCAACGGGACAGCCCGGGGGTTCGGCCCAGATGACGTCATCAGGATTGCCGGGGTGGCGAGGCTCGAGCGCAACATCGTCAAGCGCACCCCGACCTCCATCGAAGTCACCGCCTTGCAGGTGAAGCTGCTCGGCACGACGGTTGTGGTCAACCTCGGCCACGCCAAGGTCGGCATCACCAAGAGTGGTCTCTGACCACTCAGCAGTCACTCGACAGGGCTCCGCCGTTTGGCGGGGTCCTGTCGCTGTGTTGGGACGTCGCCGCCCCGGTCCGCACGCCGGGGCCTGGTGCTACAAGAGCTCAGCAGCCACGGTCGACGGTCGCGTCGTGGCGGACGTCGTCGGCAAGGCGGTGAGCCGCTGACACGTTCGGGAAGACAACGCTGGCCCCACCCGCCGTGCCGGTGCTTCCGCTGATCACGCATACCCGCACCAGAGCCGGGTTGATCTCGAGCACGGTCTGTGCCAGTTGGTAGAGCTCCGCCGGACCGATGTTGGTGTCGGTGGAGCGAGCGAAGTACCCAAGCGCCCGTTCCAGGAAACCGATCCTTCCCTGCTTGCCCGCGATCGTCCTCAAGCCGCCCTTGAGCAGCTGCCCTTGATCCATGGAGCGGTCGAAGTCGCCGCGCGGTAGCCCGTGGCGGATGCGCGCAAAGGCCAGCGCCTCCAGGCCGGTGAGCTTTCGCTGACCCGGCCGAAACCTCTGCTTGAGATCGTCCATCGGGTAGGTGACCTTGACCTCGACTCCCTTGACGCCGTTGACCATGCGCCTCACACCGCGAAAGCTGGTGACGAAGACATAGTCGGGTCGGATACCCGTCAGGCCCTCCACCGCCCGAGCGGTGAGCTGGGGGCCGCCTAACACCATCGCGGCGTTGATCTTGTCGGTTCCGCTGCCCGGGATGTTCACATAGGAGTCGCGGGGGATCCCGATGGTCACGGCATGGTGGGTGGTGGTGTTGATGCCGACGAGCTGGATGGCGTCGGACCGGCTCCCCAGCACGGGCTGACCGGGCCGGGCGTCCGATCCCAGGGCCAGGAACCAGATCACACCATCACGGGCGTCGAGGCCGTGGGCCTGCTCGAGCTTGATCAGGGCTGCCTGAGCAGGAGGGCGCGTTGCGTCAGGGACCACAACCGCGAAGGTGCTGAGAAGGGCGGCGAAGACGGCGAGCCGTCGAATCTTCGACGCCGCCACCTGCCAGGCACCGATCGGGAGCCGGGTCACGACTCCACCTCGCGGCGAGAAAGATCGTAGCCGAAGATCCGCCAATGACCGCCGTCGCGCAGGAGATAGAGCCTGCCCGTGACCGCGTACGAGTGGCGGCCGCCCCCGTGCTTCTGCCCGGTGAGTGCGATGTCGACCTGGGCAGTGGCACCACCCGTGCGGCCTCTGCTGGCGAAGACGTAGAGCTTGACCGCCCGCTTGTCGACCACCACGGCAACGAGCCGCTTGCCGACGGAGGCGTTGGTGGTGATCTGCCGGTCGCGTGTCGCGAGCCGTCGTGCGTCCGGGGTC
>JBBJMF010000130.1:0-6207 GCA_037719575.1 Nocardioidaceae bacterium | reverse complement strand
CACGCTTGGCCTTGCACTTCACGCAGTAGAACTCGCCGCTCCAGGTCTCCGCCATCAGAGCCTCCTCTAGGTTTACTCGATGGTGAAACCACCGATTGCGTCGGGTCGGTCGCCGGGTGCCGTGCCGGCTCCGGTGGATGCCGGCAGGTGCGCCGACACCGCGCCACCATACGTGAGCCTGGGCCGGTTGCCTACACGGCGCGACGGAGAGGCGGGCAGACACGGCCCTGCACGCTCAGCCAAAGCCACAAATGCGGCCAAACTCGTCGCGGCGATCACGTCCTCGGGATGATCGCGAGGATCACGTCGGCGTCGGGCGCCGGATCACCACGGCCGTCCCGGTCGCTCGTCGTCACCCAGAGTCTGCCGTCAGGTGCCAGCACCACCGTGCGGGTCCGAGCATCGGCAAGGCGTACGGCGACCGGCTGGCCGAGGACGCCGTCGGCCTCGATCGGGACCCGCCACGTGGTCGCACCCTGCAGGGCTCCCATCCAGAGCGACCCATGAGCGAACGCCAGCCCCGACGGTGACGCGGCGTCGGTGCTGAACACGGCGCGCGGGTTGGTCATGCCCGGCAGGTCAGCGGTGCCCTCGGCGGCCGGCCAGCCGTAGTCGTGCCCGGGCACGATCAGGTTGATCTCGTCCCAGAGCTGGCTGCCGAACTCGCACTCCCACATCCGTCCGTGCGAGTCCCAGGTGATGCCCTGCACGTTGCGGTGCCCGTAGGTCCAGACCGGCGAGCCGGGGAACGGGTTGTCGGGCGGGATGGCCCCGCTGGACTCGATCCGGAGGATCTTCCCGCCGAGCGACGTGAGGTCTTGCGCGAGGTCGCCGTTGCCGGTCTCTCCCGTGGACACGTAGAGCATCCCGTCGGGTCCGAAGGCGATCCGGCCGCCATCGTGGATCTCCCCCCTCGGGATCCCGGTGATAACAGGACGCGGCGTGCCGGCGCGGAAGTCCGCGATTGTCCCGCTCAGCACGCGGTTGTCGGTGGCGGTCGTGGCGTAGGCGAAGATCAGCTGGTCTCGCTCGTAGTCGGGCGAGACCGCGACCCCGAGTAGGCCACCCTCGGAGGTCGGGGTCACCCCGTCGACCCGAGCCAGCGTGGTGACCTGTCCACGCGACGTCACCCGGAGGAGCGTTGCCTCGTCGCGCTCGGAGACGAGGGCGTCACCACCGGGGAAGAACGCGATGCCCCACGGCACGGCGAGCCGGGTCGCGATCGTCACCACCCCTTCGACCGGAGGGCCATCGGGCCGTTCGGTCTGGGTGACCGCGGGCGGTCCCGGTGCGCTGTCCGTGTCCGTGGGCGGACCCTCCGATGACGAGTCGGATCCGTTGCACGCGACGAGGACGGTCCCGGCGAGCAGGAGGGCCGCCAGCGGGCGGCAGGCCGCCGTGCGACGACGGCCGCCGCGCCGCCTGACATGGCGCGCGAGCGCTCTCACGCGGGCTGCTCCTCGTCGTCGTCGCGCATCTCCAGCTGTGCGGTCGCCGAGACGCCTTCCAGGAACCCCCTGGCCCGCTCGGTGAGCGGATAGCGGTTGACCCATGCCCAGAAGTCGTCGCCGTGGCCGTGGGTCAGGAGGTGTGCCAGCTCGTGGAGCACGACGTAGTCGACGACGTACGACGGCATGCCGCGCAGCCGTCCGGAGAGGCGGATCGTCGCGTCCGCCGGTGTGCACGATCCCCAGCGGGCATGCTGGTTGTCGACCCAGCGCACGGAGACCGGTTTCGCCCGACCGTCGAGGTAGCGGCTCGACAGCGTGGTGGCGCGCCGAACCAGGTCGTCGTCGCCGGGTTGACGGCGGCGCTCGGCCCGCATCACCCGGTCGACCATCGTGGCGACCCACTTCTCCTCCTCGGCAGCGCTGAGCCGGGCCGGGATCAGCACCACGATGGCGTCCTGCTCACGACGCGCGGAGACGGTGCGGGTGCGTCGCTCCGAGCGGCGCACCTCGACGCGGAGTGGAGCAGTCGAGTGGCCCATCAGCCAAACGTAGTTGGGCCCGCCGACGGACTGGATGGTTTGCGCCGGTGGGGCGCGCATCCGACCGCCATCGTCTACTGGCTGTGGACAGCGAACTTTTCCTCCTCCACAGGGGGTGGACGCCCAGGCGCCTGCTCAGCACGCCGCCTGCGACGCGTCGAGGGCGCGTTGTGCACAGGACGAGAGACGTTCTCCACCGCCCGTCCACACCTTCCGAGCGTTGTGGACGCGTCGTCCACAGGGCGATCCCCAGGTCGTGGACGAGACCGTTGACTGGCGACGGCGGGCAAACTAACGTCTGCTCCATCGATGAGGCCCCCGGGATAACGGAGCCGTTCGCAAGGGGAAGGCGAACGTTCCGCGGCCTGGGGGCCTTGTTGTCGCACCGCTGCGGGCGCCGGATCGGTTAGCGGGCGGACAGTGCGATCGCCACCAGGTCGCGCAGCTCGGGCTCCAGCTCCGCGGGCAGCGCCCCCACGCCGAACCACCGCACGTCGAGCGACTCGGCGCTGACCATGGGCATCGCACCGGCGGGGGCGAGCGCGACGTACCGCACGTCGAGGTGATGCGACGGCCGGACAGGCCCGCAACGCACCTCGTGCCGGCTGAGCTGCGCAGGACCGGAACCGACGAGGGTGAGGCCCGAGACGCCCGACTCCTCTCCTCCTTCGCGCAGCGCGGCCATCGCGAGGCTGGCGTCGCCCGGCTCGCAGTGGCCCCCGAACTGGACCCAGATGCCGTACCTGCGGTGCAGGTCGAGCAGCACCTGCTCGCGGTCGGCGCTCAGCACCAGCAGGCTTGCCGTCAGGTGGTCGGGGTGGCAGTCGCGGGTCAGCCCGTCGGGATGTTCCCGCAGGTGAGCGAGGTACGACGCCCGCAGGCCGGCCTGCTGCGCCGTCGGCGGCACCCAGGTGGTGAGCTCGGCGACGGCATCGTCGTACAGGCTCACCGACCGTCGTCGTCGTCGCCGTTGCCGCCGTCGGCCGAGCCGCTCGCGTCCTCGATCAGTGCGGTGAGTGCAGCGTCGAACTCGGCCGACTCGGTGTCGATCGAGTCCGCCTCCTTGGTGCGGGCGGCGTAGGACAGCGGGTCGTCGAGGTCGGCGGCGGTCGGGAGCAGCTCGCGGTGCGCCCAGACGGCGTCTCGTGCCGCAGCGCCTTCGGCGGTGCGCAAGGCCCCCCACAGGGTGGCTGCGTCGCGAAGGCGCCGGGGCCGGAGCTCGAGACCCACGAGCGCCGCGAACGTCGCCTCCGCCGGTCCGCCGGTGGCGCGGCGGCGGCGCATCGTCTCG
Organism: Nocardioidaceae bacterium; assembly: GCA_037719575.1. GTDB lineage: Bacteria > Actinomycetota > Actinomycetes > Propionibacteriales > Nocardioidaceae > JAWWPG01. Next base: position 2,926 of record JBBJMF010000130.1, on the reverse strand, counting down.
CGGAGCGCGGAGGCCTGCGGCATCGCGGCGGCCGCCTGGCTGACAACCTCGTCGACCCATCCCTCGACGAGCGCCAGCACCGTCTCGAGCCGCTGGAGCGCCGCGACCTGCGCGGGGCTCTGCTCGACCTCGAAAAGCCCGCCGTTCATGGCCTCCTGGACCGCCTCCATGTTTGTGGGGTCGATGCCGCCGAGCGTGCTCTCGATCCGGCTGGTGTCGATCGTGATCCCCCGGCCGTAGTCCTCGATCAGCGAGAACACGTAGTCGCGCAGCCATGACGCGTGCGCGTAGAGGCGCTGATGGGCACACTCGCGAAGCACCAGGTAGAGCAGCACGTCGGACGTGTCGATCCCGAGCCCCTCAGCGAACGCGGTGGCGTTCGTCAGCACCACCGCCGGGGGACCGGCGTCCGCCACAGGGAAGCCGACGTCGGTAGCCGAGACGACCTCCCCGGACAGCTCGCCGATCGCCTGCCCGATCTGCTGGGTGAACATCGCGCTGCCGATCTGGGTTAGCATGCCGAGCATCGGCCCGGCCATCGCCTGTGCCTCAGCCGGCAGGGCAGCGCCCATGGCCTTGACGACGCTCTCCGCGACCGGCTCCACGAGCCGCTGCCAGACCGGCACGCTCGTCTCGACCCACTCGGCGCGGCTCCACGCGGTGATCTGGCTGGTGCCCGCCGGGAAATCCGTCGCGGCGTCGAGCCAGTGCTCGGCGAGCCTTCCAACGTCGGAGAGCCGGGCCCGGTCCCCGTCGTCGGCCGACCGGTCCGGCTGCTGAGCTACCACCTGCCGTGCGAGATCGCGAGCGACCTCCCAGTTGACCGCACCCTCGTGTGGGGTGAACATCCGCTGCAGCTGACCGAACATGGCCTGCAGGCCGGACATGTCGCCGCTCGCCATGCTGCTGAACATCTGCTCGAAGGGCGTTCCGGTGAAGGGGTTCTGCCCGGCCGGTTCACGGCCCTCGTCGTCGGGGTGCTGGGGAAGATCTGCCATGCGTCAACGGTACTGGACCGCGCACAGGACCCAGAGTCCTCGCCTCGGCGACCGACCGACCGACACGAGTGTTCGCCAATCCCCAACCTGAGCCCCGGACCCTCATTCGGGTGGTTGTCCTGGCGTCGTCGTCGTTGGTCCGCTTTGAGTGAGCCAGTCGAGTGCGACAGACCTGAAACGCTCCGGTTTTTCGAAGGGCAGGTAGTGGCCCGCGTCGCTCAGAGCAACGAAGGTGCCGCGTGGGTAGTGGATAAGGGCGTCAAACTGGTCGATGTACCCGGCGATCCGGTCCCGGGTGCCGGCGAGGATCGTGACGTTGCCGTCGAAGCAATGTGGTGACGTCTCATCGGTGAGCGGATAGCCGGTCGACCGCAGGGTGTCGAGGAAGTCGTCGTCGGTCGGCCCGTTGAGCCCGAGTGCTTGAGCTATGTGAGTGGCCACCGAACGTGTCTGACATCCGATGGCTTGGTCGAAGTGCTCGTGCAGGCCATCGGGTACCTGGGCGAGCCAGTCGCGGCCGGGACTGGACGGGAGCGCGCGGGTGAGGTTGCGCGCTTCGGGACGTATCTTCACCCCCGCACACACCAGGAAGAGACCAGAGACCTGACGCGGTAGTCGTCGGGCAAGCCCGGCCGCTAGGTATCCGCCGTAGGAGCATCCGGCGAGGAGAAACGGCTCCCTGCGCAGCAATGTGGTGACGGACTCGTGCATCGCGTCCAGTACGGCGTCTGACTGTGGATCGACTCGCGGCGATCCTCCGGTTCCCGGCAAGTCCACGTAGATGCGCCGCCAGTTCTGAGCCGTCGAGAAGACCGGTTCGAACGCCTCCTCCATCACGGAATGGTCCAGGCCGAACCAAGGCAGGAGAACTACCGGTCGGCCTTCGCCGTGAATGACCGTCGAAAGAATCACGGAGAGAGTCAACCATCCGCCGACCAGAGCAGGAGTAAAGGTTCGCCCTCAGCAGAAGGCCCTGGATCGTCCGAAGGGCTGGCGGTTCAGCGGTCGAGCGGTGGTGCACACGGACGGCCAGGTCAGGCAGGAGATCATGGACTGCGCCACAGAAGCTCCTCCACCTTCCGGCGCTCGCGGAAGGCCAGTTCGTCCGGAGGTGCCGCCGGAAGGCTCACTCTCATCGGAGCGGGGACCACACCGAATGCGGTGATCGTCATGATCTGCCAGTGGGCTGACACGGCGAACTCCTCGGTCAACCCATCCCGGTCGAAGGCACGGAACTGTCGCGCAGCCATCCCCATCGCCTGCGCCTGGAACGACATGTGGGCCACGGCTTGCCCAAGGTCGTAACTCGAAAACTCCGAGTACTCCCAATCCGTGTCCTCGACGAACAGGTGACCGACATTCACGACCAACAGGCTGGCATCGGGTGCCCACGGCTGGGAGCTGCCGGCCAGATGCGGGACGATGCGTCGGTGAGTGTCGTCTCCGCGCCTTCCGACGATGAAGGACCACGGTTGCGAGTTGCCCGCGGAGGGGGCCCATCGTGCCGCCTCAAGGAGGCAGGTGACCTGCGACGGAGTGGCCTCATGAGTGGGGTCCCAGATCCGTGGGCTCCAGCGATTCCTCAACAGGGGATGGAGTTCAGGTTCAGGAATGGCGGTCACGTACATACCCTGCTTGGATGATCGCCGAGTGGATGCCGTCGCCGTGGTCGATAGTGGCTGTGATCGAAGGGTCGACGAATCCGGCCGCGAGCAGCAGGCTGCGGTAGTTGCTGATGGTGAGGGCGCCGGCAACGCAGCCGACTCGTTGCTCGGTGTCGGCACGCTGCTCGGGGGTGGTTGCGTCCTCGGCGACGACATCGCTGATACCGATGCGCCCGTGAGGTCGCAGGATGCGGGACACCTCGGCGAAGACGGCCGGCTTGTCGCTGGAAAGGTTGATCACACAGTTGGAGATGACGACGTCGA
>JBBJMF010000129.1:0-6461 GCA_037719575.1 Nocardioidaceae bacterium | reverse complement strand
TTTCGGTTGCCGACGTCGAGACGGATCCGGTCGCCATCGCGGACGAAGGCGATGGGCCCGCCGTCGACAGCCTCGGGTGCGACGTGGCCGACGCACAGCCCGGTCGTGCCGCCGGAGAACCGTCCATCGGTCAGCAACAACACGTCTTTGCCGAGGCCGGCCCCTTTGATGGCTCCCGTGATGGCGAGCATCTCCCGCATCCCAGGGCCGCCCTTCGGTCCCTCATAACGGATGATCACGACGTCGCCGGCGGTGATCGTCCCGTCAGCAAGGGCGTCCAGAGCGGAACGCTCGCCGTCGAACACCCTGGCGGTCCCCTCGAAGACGTCGTCGTCGAAGCCTGCCGACTTCACGACTGCGCCTTCAGGGGCGAGCGACCCACGCAGGATCGTCAGACCTCCGGTTGCGTGGATCGGTCGGGATAGCCCACGGATGATCTTGCCGTCGACATCGGGCGGCGCCATGCCCTCGAGGTTTTCGGCCATGGTCTTCCCAGTGACCGTCAGGCAGTCTCCGTGCATCAAGCCGGCGTCGAGCAGTGCCTTCATGACGACGGGGATGCCGCCGATACGGTCGACGTCGGTCATGACGTAGCGCCCGAACGGCTTGAGGTCGCCGAGGTGCGGAACCTTGTCGCCCACCCGGTTGAAATCATCGAGGGAGAGGTCGACCTCGGCTTCGCGCGCAATCGCGAGCAGGTGCAGCACTGCGTTGGTCGAGCCGCCGAGCGCCATCACCACGGCGATCGCGTTGTCGAACGCCTCTTTGGTCATGACTTGCCGCGCAGTGATACCCCGCCGCAGCATCTCGACCACGGCCGCCCCGGACTTGTGGGCGAAGCCGTCCCGCCGTCGGTCGACGGCGGGAGGTGCGGCTGAGCCGGGCAGCGACATGCCTAACGCCTCCGCCACCGATGCCATCGTGTTGGCGGTGTACATGCCTCCGCAGGCCCCTTCGCCGGGGCAGATGGCGCGCTCGATGACCTCCACCTCGTCGCGCGAGACGAGCCCGGCGCGGCACGCCCCGACGGCCTCGAACGCGTCGATGATCGTGACGTCCTTGTCGCCCACCCGTCCCGGCATGGTGGAGCCGGCATACAGGAAGACCGAGGCGAGGTCGAGCCGGGCGGCCGCCATCAGCATGCCTGGCAAGCTCTTGTCACAGCCGGCCAGCAGCACCGAGGCGTCGAAACGCTCGGCCATCATGACCGTCTCGACCGAGTCGGCAATCACCTCTCGCGACACCAGCGAGAAGTGCATGCCCTCATGGCCCATCGAGATGCCGTCGGAGACCGAGATCGTGCCGAACTCCAGCGGATATCCACCGGCGGCGTGCACACCCTGCTTGACCGCCTGCGCCAGCCGGTCGAGCGAGAGGTTGCAGGGGGTGATCTCGTTCCACGACGACGCAACACCGATCTGCGGCTTGGCGAAGTCGTCGTCGCCCATCCCGACGGCGCGCAGCATCCCGCGGGAGGCGGTGGCTTCGAGCCCGTCGGTGACGACGCGGCTGCGTGGCTTGATGTCAGGCATGGGCCGAGCCTACGACCTCACGGACGGGCAGACCTGGGGCCCTGGCGGCCGCATCGGTCAGTCCAGGACGGCGGCTCGGACGCACATCACATCGGGAAGGTGCTCGACGACCAGCGTCCAGCTCTCCCCGCGGTCGTTGCTGGCGAACACGCTGCCGTCACGCGAGCCGAAGTAGACGCCCGTCGGGTCGGACGTGTCGACCGTGAGGGCGTCACGCATCACGCCGGCGTAGAAGCCGTCCTCAGGGAGCCCCTTGGAGAGCTCCGTCCAGGTCTCCCCCGCGTCGTCGGAGCGCCACACCCGGGGCCGCCCGCCCGGCGGGATGCGCTCAGCGTCTGCGACCAGTGGGAAGACGTAGACCGAGTCCGGGTCGTGCGGATCGACCGCGATGGGGAAACCGAAATCGCTGGGGAGTCCGTCTGCGATGGAGGTCCAGTGGGCACCGCCGTCGTCAGTGCGGTAGACGCCGTGATGGTTCTGGATGAACATCCGTTCCGGCCGGTCGGGGTGGCGCGCCACCTTGTGGACGCACTGGCCGAACTCCGGCCACGGGTCGGGCAAGAAGTATGCCTTCACGCCTACGTTCGCGGGCGCCCAGGACTGTCCACCATCCGAAGTCTGATAGACGCCACCGGTCGACATGGCCACACTCATCGCGTTCGGGTCCGTGAGACCAGGGAGGATGGTGTGAATCGCCTGCCCGCCGTAGCCGGCCCCCCACTGCTCGCGGTGCGGGTGATCCCATAGGGAACGCACCATCTCGAACGTCTCGCCGCGGTCGGTGCTGCGGAACAAGGCCGACGGTTGCGTGCCGGCATACACGACGCCGGGCTCGCTCTCGAGTCCCGGGGTCAGTTGCCACACCTGTACGAGGGAGGTGCCGGTGTCCGCGGGGAAGCGGACCGCGCCGTTGGGAGTTTCGTCCCACGTCGCCCCGCCGTCGTCGGAGCGGAAGACCTGCGGACCGAAGTGGCTGCTCATCGCGCCGGCGAGCAGTCGTGTCTGGCCGCCGCGCTGGTCGACGGCACAGGCGATGACCTCGTTCATCAAGAAGTGCGGGCCGTCGAGCGACCACGACTCGCGGGCCGCATCCGACCGCGCCAACCACAGTCCTTTGCGAGTCCCGACCATCAAGAGCACCGCGTCGGACATCGAGATCCTCCCTGATTTCCTTCACCGGCGAGTGTATTCCTAGTAGGAATAGTACCCTTGGCGCATCATGAGTCAAGACCTGCCCACAACGTCCTACGCGCTGCTCGGGCTGTTGTCGTTCGGCGACGACCTGAGCGGCTACGAGCTCAAGCAGCGCGCGGACCGGACGCTGCGCTTCTACTGGGTCTCACCAGCGATGAGCCAGGTCTACACCGAGCTGGCACGTCTCACACAGCTCGGACTGGTTCAGGCGCGCGAGGACACCACGGCACCGACCCGCAGCACGCGGCGCTACCAGATCACCACAACCGGGAAGAGCGATCTTCAACGCTGGTTGAGCACCGCCACGGTCGAGTTCCCAGCTCTGAAGCATCCCATCGCCCTTCGCCTGCTGATGGGACATCTCGTCGAGCCGGAGACATCCGGGTCGATGCTGGAGGACTACCTTGCCCTGCTTGCCGAACGACGTGCAGAGCTGCAGGCGGTCCACGACTCGCTGACCGTGGACCCAACAAGCCCTGTCGGCCGATCCCGGTTCCCGCGCATGGTCGCCGACTGGGGACTTGACTACTACGAGTCCGAACGCGTCATGGTCGAGGAGCTGATCCGGCGGCTCGCCGAAGTCGAGGACTAAGTCCCTTGTACGACGACGTGATGCAGCGGCTGGCCGGCGGCTAGTCGACGCAGCTGGTCGCCGACGAGCCGGTGGGCACGCGGCCACATCGAGGTGGCTGCCCCTCCGACATGCGGGGTGATGATGACCCCCGGAATGGTCCACAACGGATGGTCGGTAGGCAACGGCTCCGGGTCGGTGACGTCCAAGGCCGCCCGAAGCCGACCGCTGACGACCTCGGCCACCAGGTCCTCGGTGACCACGACGGCCCCGCGCGCCACGTTCACGACCAGCGCGCCGTCCGGCAGTCGTGACAGGAACCAAGCGTCGACCATGCCGGTGGTGTCCGGAGTCAGCGGCACGATCAGCACGACGATCTCGGCGTACGGCAACAGGTCGGGAAGCTCGCCGATGCCCCGGACGTCATCGCGCGGGGTGCGCCCGACCAAGGTGACCTCACACTCGAAGCCCTCCAGTCGACGCTGAATCGCCCGACCGATGTTGCCGGCGCCGATGACCAGCACCCGACGGTCGGCCAGTGACGAAGACATCTGCTGGTCCCATCGGTGCTCGGCCTGCGCGCGGGCGAGCTCGGTGAGCCGTCGCTGTGCGCTGATCATCAGTCCGACGGCGAGCTCCGAGGTGGCTGCATCGTGGATGCCCGCGCCGTTGCAGAGCATCACACCTTCAGGGAGGTGGGGCAGCACGTGCTCGTAGCCGGCGGTGAGGAGCTGCACAGTGGTGAGGGCAGGCAGCTGCGCCATCACTTCGAAGACCTGGGGGGTGAACCGGTAGGTCGGGACATAGAACTCAGTGTCGGCAGCCGAGTCCGGCCACTGCTCGATCGCGTCGGCGTACGCAACCTCGAAACCGTCGGGCACGTCGTCGAGCTCATCCGGCGAGAACGGCACAAGGATCTTCACCCGGGAACCCTAACGGCGCGCAGAGTGCGTGAAGAGGTCGAGGCATTTCTCGCCACCGGCTCTGGTCGGCTCTGCGACCATGGAAACCATGACGCTGGAACGGCTGACACCGACACGGAGCACCACCATCGCCTGCGCGGCCGTGCTGGCCTGCTTCCTGACGGCATGCACCGGGCCGGAGGAACAGAGCAACGACGAACGTCCCAGCGACCCCGGCACCGTCACGGTCACCGAGACCTTGACCAAGGACACGCCAACCATCGATGAGAACGACCCGGTGCGGGTGACAGACACCATCGCAACGGACCTCGAAGCGCCGTGGGGACTGGGCTTTCTTCCCGACGGCACTGCCCTGGTGACCCAACGGGACCGCGGGATTATCTCCCTCATCGACGGAGCGAGCGTGCGCAAGGTCGGCACGATCGACGAGACCGCACCGACCTCAGAAGGCGGCCTGCTGGGACTGGCCGTGTCGCCTGACTTCGCGACCGACCGACAGGTGTTCGTCTATGTCACCACGCTCGAGGACAACCGGGTGCTGTCGATGAGGTTCGACGGCAGCTCGATCTCCGACATCACGCCGATCCTGACCGGCATTCCGAACGGCGACATCCACGACGGGGGCCGACTTGCGTTCGGGCCGGACGGTTTCCTTTACGTCTCCACCGGTGAGACCGGCGACGAAGACCTCTCGCAGGACGACAACTCACTCGGCGGCAAGATCTTGCGCATCACTCCCGAGGGCGACCCGGCCTCCGGGAACCCCGACGAGCAGTCGCCGGTCTGGACCGCGGGCCACCGCAACGTGCAAGGACTCGCCTTTGACGACCAGGACCGGCTGTGGGCGAGCGAGTTCGGCTCCCAGGTCTGGGACGAGCTCAACCGGATCGAGCCGGGCAACAACTACGGCTGGCCGCTCGCCGAGGGTGACTCCAACCTCGAGGGGTACGTCGACCCGCAGGTGCAGTGGAGCCCCGCCGAGGCGTCGCCGTCGAGTGTCGCCTTCGCGGACGAATCGCTGTGGGTAGCCAGCCTGCGGGGAGAGCGGCTGTGGCAGGTGGCGATCAAGGCCGACGGAACGCTTGGCCGACCGGTTCCGCACTTCGTCGGGGCCTACGGACGGCTGCGCACCGTGGTAGCTGCTCCCGACGGCTCGCTGTGGCTCGGCACCAGCAACCGGGACGGCCGCGGGGATCCCGCCCCGACCGACGACCGGATCTTCCGCGTCACTGTGTCCTAGCTGAGCTTCTCGACGATGAGCTCGCGCACCCGGGCGGCGTCGGCCTGGCCGCGCATCTCTTTCATCACCGCGCCGATCAGGGCGCCCGCCGCGGCCGCCTTGCCGTCGCGGATCTTCGCAGCAACCTCGGGATTCTGCTTGATGGCGCGGTCGACCGCAGCCGTCAGCGCGCCGTCGTCGGACACCACCTCGAGCCCCCGCGCCGCCACGACCTCCTCCGGCTCACCTTCGCCCGCGAGCACACCCTCCAGCACCTGCCGAGCGAGCTTGTCGTTGACGCGGCCGCTGTCGACCAGGGCCTGGACTCCGGCGACCTGGGTCGGCGTGATCGACAGCTCGTCGAGCGTCGTGCCCGCATCGTTCGCACGCCGAGCCAGCTCGGACAGCCACCACTTCTTGGCCGCGGTCGGGCCGGTGCCGGCGGCGACCGTCTGCTCGATCAGCCCGAGCGCACCCGCGCCGAGCACATCTCGCATCTCCAGGTCACTGAACTGCCACGCCTCTTGCAAGCGCGTACGCCGCTGCGCCGGTGGCTCAGGCAACGTCGCGCGGAGCTGGTCGACCCACACCCGGTCGGGAGCGATCGGCACCAGGTCGGGCTCGGGGAAGTAGCGATAGTCCTCGGCGTCGGACTTCTCCCGACCCGAAGTGGTGGTGCCGGTGTCCTCGTGCCAGTGGCGGGTCTCCTGCACCACCCGCTCGCCCGCATCCAGCAGCGCCGCCTGCCGCGACACCTCGTAACGCACCGCCCGCTCGACAGACCGCAACGAGTTGACGTTCTTCGTCTCGCTGCGTGTCCCGAGCGGCACATCGGCCGTTGCTCGAAGCGACAGGTTCACGTCGCAGCGCAGCGACCCCTGGTCCATCCGGACGTCGGAGACACCGAGACCGCTGAGCAGGTCGCGCAGATGCGCCACGTAGGCGCGGGCGACCATGGGCGTGCGAGCTCCGGCTCCCTCGATCGGTTTCGTCACCACCTCGATGAGCGGGATGCCGGCGCG
>JBBJMF010000050.1:0-20614 GCA_037719575.1 Nocardioidaceae bacterium | reverse complement strand
GCCGACTTCGCCGTTCTCGCGGTCCCGGAGGTACGGCGGTCGGTGGCCACCTCGACGCCGGTGGCGGTGCGCTTCGTAGCAGCCATATCGAGCGGGCCTTTCTCGCCGAGGTGCGCGGTCCCTGCGAACGCAGTGCCGTGAGGATAGAGCGTCGGGCGCGCTGCTTCAACGACCGACCCCTGGTACGGCGGCGCGCAGCCTCGGATAACGAGATGAGCCGGCAGCCAACCGTCGCCTACACTGGGCCCTGCCGCACGGCGAGAATGAGGCGATCACCTCGGAGCCGCCGGAAGAACGGCCTCAACGTCCGACGGACGTGCAGGCTCACTAGAACCGGCCGCGGCACGCAAGGAAGTGGGCACCGGCCGTCGTACCCGATGACCGGTCCAAGAAGGGTGGTACCGCGGTTCCGGCAGCCCGCCGGGGTCGTCCCTTCGTCAGGCTCGACAGCAGGCCGACGGCCGATGTCGCGAGCGACGAGGATCAGGTGACACCGCGATGAGCCCAGAGGACCGAGACCTCGCCGGGAACCAGCATCGACCCCGCTACCGGCCGCTGTCCGCCAACGTCGACCTGCCCCGCCTCGAGCACGAGATCCTGCAGCTCTGGCGCGACAACGCGACCTTTGCGGCCTCTCTCGAGCAGGCCCGCGACAACCCGAGATGGACGTTCTACGAGGGCCCCCCGACCGCCAACGGCAAACCCGGCACCCACCATGTCGAGGCGCGGGTGTTCAAGGACGTGTTTCCCCGTTTCAAGACCATGCAAGGCTTCCGGGTGGACCGCAAGGGCGGCTGGGACTGCCAGGGCCTGCACGTGGAGGTCGGCGTCGAGAAGGAGCTCGGGATCTCCGGCAGGGTCGACATCGAGGCTTTCGGGATCGCCGAGTTCAACGCCCGCTGTCGCGAGTCGGTCATCCGCCATCTCGGTGCCTTCGAGGCGATGACCGAGCGGATGGGCTACTGGCTCGACGTCAACGACGCCTACCGGACGATGGACTCCTCCTACATCCAGAGCGTCTGGTGGTCGCTCCAGCAGATCTTCGACTCGGGACGGCTGTTCGAGGCGCACCGGGTGTCCCCCTACTGTCCGCGCTGCGAGACGACACTCTCGGACCACGAGCTCGCCCAGGGCTACGAGACGGTGACCGACCCGTCGGTGTTCGTGCGCTTCCCGGTCACGTCCGGCCCGCTGGCCGGCGAGGCCGCCCTCCTGGTCTGGACGACGACGCCATGGACCCTCGTGTCGAACACGGCGGTCGCGGTGCGCCCCGATATCGACTACGTCGTCGCCACCGACGGCACGGAGTCGCTGGTGGTGGCCGCGCCGTTGTTCGAGAGCGTCCTCGGCGACGGCTGGCGCATCGTGTCGACCTACCAGGGCAAGGACATGGAGCGCTGGGGCTACGACCGCCCCTTCGACCTTGTCGCGTTCCCGACCCCGGCGCACTACGTCGTGCTGGCCGACTACGTCACCACCGACGACGGGTCTGGCCTGGTCCACCAGTCGCCTGCCTTCGGGGCCGACGACCTGGAGGTGTGCCGCGCCTACGGTCTCCCGGTCGTCAACCCGGTGCTGGGCAACGGACACTTCGCCGACGACGTGCCGCTGGTCGGCGGCCAGTTCTTCAAGCACGCCGACGGCGACCTGGTCCGCGAGCTCGAGCGCACGGGCCGGCTGTTTCGGCACGTGACGCTCGAGCACTCCTACCCGCACTGCTGGCGCTGTCACACCCCGCTGCTCTACTACGCGTCGCTCGCCTGGTACATCCGCACGACAGAGGTCAAGGAGGCCTTGCTCCGCGAGAACGAGCGGACCCACTGGTATCCCGACACGCTCAAGTGGGGGCGGTACGGCGACTGGCTGCGCAACAACGTCGACTGGTCCCTGTCGCGCACCCGCTTCTGGGGCACGCCGCTGCCGATCTGGAGGTGCGCGGAAGGCCATCTCACGTGCGTCGGGTCCCTCGCGGAGCTCGGTGAGCTCGCCGGTGCCGACCTCACCTCGCTCGACCCGCACCGTCCGTACGTCGACGACGTCGTCCTCGACTGCCGGCACCCGGATGGGTCCGGTCGGTGCGGGCGACCGGCCCGACGCGTCAGCGAGGTGATCGACGCGTGGTATGACGCGGGCTCGATGCCGTTCGCCCAGTGGGGCTACCCGCATGTCGACGGCTCGCCCGCCGAGTTCGAGGCGGCTTACCCGGCCCAGTTCATCTGCGAGGGCCTGGACCAGACCCGGGGTTGGTTCTACTCCCTGATGGCAATCGGGACGCTGTTGTTCGACAGGTCGTCGTACGAGAGCGTCGTCTGCCTCGGACTGCTGATCGCCGAGGACGGCCGGAAGATGTCCAAGCATCTCGGCAACATCCTCGAGCCCATGCCGCTCATGGAGGAGCACGGCGCCGACGCCGTGCGGTGGTTCATGGCAGCGTCCGGCTCGCCGTGGTCGGCGCGTCGCGTCGGGCACGCGGCCATGCAGGAGATCGTGCGCAAGGTCCTGCTGACCTACTGGAACACGGTGGCGTTCCACATCCTTTACGCCCGCGCGGCCGACTGGGCGCCGCCCGGGGACGCGCCGCCGGTGGCCGAGCGGCCCGTACTCGACAGATGGCTGGCGTCGACGACCCAGCGTCTCGTTCGCGACGTCACGGCGTCGATGGAGCAGTTCGACACGCTGCGTGCCGGACAGCTGCTCTCCGGGTTCATCGACGACCTCTCGAACTGGTACGTCCGCAGGTCCCGCCGCCGCTTCTGGGAGGGCGACCCGGCGGCGCTCGCGACACTGCACGAGACACTTGACGTGCTGACGAGGCTGCTGGCTCCGCTGGTCCCCTTCGTTACCGAGCGCGTCTGGCAGGATCTGCGTTGCGCCTCGGACCAGGCCGCCCCCGCGTCGGTCCATCTCGCGGCGTGGCCGTCGTACGACGAGAGCGTCGTGGACGACGATCTGGAACGGGCGACGGCCCTGGCCAGGCGGCTCGTCGAGCTCGGCCGGTCGGCCCGGGCAGAGGCCAAGGTCAAGACGCGACAGCCGCTGCGCCGGGCCCTGGTTTCGACCGGCGCCCGTGCCGTGCTGAGCGACGAGCTCGCCGCCGAGGTCGCGGCCGAGCTCAACATCGGATCCATCGACTCGTTCACCTCAGCGGGCGACCTTGTCGACCACTCGGCGAAGGGCAACTTCCGCAACCTGGGCAAGCGGTTCGGGAGACAGACTCCGGTGGTGGCAGCGGCGATCGCTGCGGCGGACGCCTCCAGGCTCGCCACCGACCTGGCCGCGACCGGCCGCAGCGTCGTGGACGTCGAGGGAGTAGACGACGGCATCGAGGTCACCGCGGACGACGTGATCGTGTCCGAGCGGCCGCGGGAAGGCTGGTCGGTCGTCAACGAGCACGGAGAGACGGTGGCCCTGGACGTCCACCTCACTCCGGAGCTGGTTCGAGCGGGCCTCGCGCGGGAGATCGTCCGGCTCGTCCAAGAGGCCCGCAAGACGGGTGGCCTGGACGTCACCGACCGGATCGACCTCTCCTGGTCGGCCGGCGAGGAGGCGGCGGGTGCGCTGCGCGAGCACCAGGCGATGATCTCGGCAGAGGTGCTCGCCATCTCGATGGCCGAGGCCACCGGAGGAACCGACAGGGCGGGATGGACCCGTGACGACGACCTGGGCGTCGCCTTCAAGCTCAGCAAGGCCTGAAGGGGTGAGGGAAGGTCAGGTCTCCTCGCCGAGCAGCTCGCGCAGCCGGCGGGGGGTCTCCTCGTCCCGGGACGGCGACAGGGGGACGCCGGCGTCGGCGTCGTCGTCAAGTGCCTTCAGCTGTGCCTCGAAGTACCCCTTCAGCCTGCTGCGGTACTCCCGCTCGAAGGATCGCAAGTCGTCGAGCTCACGCGTCATCGACTCCTTATCCCGCTCGAGCTCACCGAACAGCTGGTGCCGCCGCTCGCTGATCTCGGAGTCGAGCATCTCCGCACGCGTTCGCGCGTCGGACTCGAGTCGTTCCGACGTGGACTTCGACTCACTCTCGAGACGCTCGGCCTTGGTGCGGGCCTCGCCGATGATCTTGTCGGCCTCGTCCTTGGCCTCGTTGAGGAGCTGGTCGGCGTTGTTCGTGGCGATCTCGAGCAGCCGGGCAGCTGCGCTCGACGCCTCCGGCACCGTCCTGACAACAGGGACCGCGGGAGGCTCGGCGGACGGCTCGGCCTCCGCCTCAGGCTGGACCACGGCTGCTGGCATCGCCGAGTCCGGCGCAGGGACCGACGTCGAGACGGTCTCGAGCCTGGCGCGGAGCTCCTCGTTGTCCTGCTGCAGGCGAACCAGCTCGGTCTCGACCTCGTCGAGGAACTGGTCGACCTCCCCCATGTCGTATCCCTCACGAAGGCGGACGGGCGTGAACGTCTTCTTGTGCACGTCCTCGGGCGTCAACGGCATCGGTTCCACCTCAACTAGTCGAGTTTGCAGGCTTGGCTGCCAGTGGGCGTCATCCAGCGAGGTGGTCGGTCGTCGCCACCTCACGACAAGGCAACGCTACCGCGTCGAGCCGCCGACCGATCAACCGATGGGCAACAGCCGGCGGTTCACGTAGAGCAGCACGTAGCAGATCAGCAGCACGAGCAGGACCGACAGGTCGAGGGCCATCCCGCCGATCCGCAGCGGGGGGATGATGCGTCGCAACAGACGTAGCGGGGGGTCGGTCAGGGAGTAGACGATCTCCAGCACCACCAGGACGGGGCCGCGCGGCGTCCACGAGTGCGCGAACATCTGGACCCAGTCGGCGACGAGCCTGGCGAGCAGAAAGAGGATGTAGAGCCACAGGACCAGCTCGATGATGCCGCCGACGACCGCCACGCCCGAAGCCTAGCGGCCGAGCCAAGCGGGCCGCGCCGCCGACGACCCGATGGGAGATTGATCAGCTCTGGTTGAAGAAACCGCCCTCGGCGATGAGCTGCTTGTCCTCTGCCGCCACCGTCACATTGGGGGGCGAGAGCAGGAAGACCTTGTTGGTCACCCTCTCGATCGAGCCGCGAACCGCGAAGACGAGCCCGGCCGAGAAGTCGACGAGCCGCTTGGCGTCACTGTCGTCCATCTCCGACAGGTTCATGATCACCGGGATGCCCTCCCGGAAGTGCTCACCGATCGTCCGGGCCTCGTTGTAGGTGCGCGGATGCAGCGTGGTGATGCGCGAGAGCTCCGCCACCCGCGACTGGACGGGTGCGACTGAGCGACGCCGTTCGGAGATCGAGGAGACGGGGGCCGGTCGGTCGTCGTGGACGCTCTGGACGGCCCGCTGCCGTGCCGTCGAGCCGTGCGGCGCGTCATCGTCGGCGTAGTCGTCGTCGTAGCGGTCGGCGTCCTCGAGCAGCCCGAGGTAGACCCCCACCTTGCGCATCGCACCCGCCATGACCTCGTCGCCTCCCATTGGTTTACTCAGCGTTTGTCTCAGCCGCTGGCTGTCACGCCCACACCCGCGCACTGCGGTGCCCGTACCGCCCGACCCTACCGGAGCGGAGGGCGCGGGCCGAGCACCGCGCTGCCGACACGCACGTGTGTCGCGCCGGCCCCAACGGCCTGCGCAAGGTCTCCACTCATGCCCGCAGACACCATCGTCGCGGACGGGTGAAGGCCGCGGATCTGCGCGGCGATCTCGGCCAGCCGAGCGAACGCGCCCGTCGGTGGCTCCCCCTGCGGCGCGATGCCCATGACACCCCCGAGCTGCAGGCCCCTGGTCGCCGCAACGGCAGCGGCGACGTCTTGCGCGGCACCCCGCGCGGCACCCCCCCGGCCCTTCCCGGTCGACGGCGGGTCGAGGCTGACCTGGACCAGGCAGGTGACGACCCTGCCGGTCGCCTCGGCACCGGCGCCGAGGCGATGCGCCAGCCGAACGGAGTCGACCGAGTGTACGACGTCGGCGTACGACGCCACCTTGGCGGCCTTGTTGGACTGCACGTGACCGACGAAGTGCCAGCACAGGTCGAGATCGCCAAGCGCGGCGGCCTTTTCCCCCGCCTCGGGGTGGCGGTTCTCGCCGACGTCGCGCACCCCGAGCCCGGCGAGCAGGCGGATGTCGCTCGCCGGGAACGTCTTCGTCACGACGACGAGCGTGACGTCGCGGGGGTGACGGCCGACTCGTTGGGCTGCTGCCGCGATCCGGTCGCGGACTGTCCGTAGCCCGGCAGCGATCTCCTCCCGGCGCGGTTGCTCGTTCATCGCGCGTCCCGGCGCAGCACGACGAGTCCGCCCTGGCGTCCCGACGCGCTGCCCTGGCGGCGGTAGGAGAAGAGGTCCGACGACTCGCGGGTGCAGGAGGCGACGTCGTTGACGGGCGTACAGCCAGCCCGTCGCAGCTGCGCCACCACGGCTGCACCGATGTCGAGAGAGGGGGTGCCCCACGTCGTACAGCAGAAGGCCACCGGCTCGACGTCCGACACATCGTCGCGCATGGCGGCGGGGACCTCGTAGCACCCGCCGCAGACGTGGGGGCCCACCCATGCCTCGGGACCGGCGGCTCCGAGCGACCGCATCGCCTGGACTGTGGACGCCACGACACCGGCGACCACCCCCACCCGCCCGACATGCGCAACGCCCACGACTCCCCCAGTGACGTCGGCGAGGACGACGGGGACGCAGTCGCCGACCCGCACGCACAGCGCGATCTCCGGGGTGTCCGTGACGAGAGCGTCACACGTCGGCTCTGACGTGAGGCGGCCGGTGACGGTGACGACGTCGGCTCCGTGCACCTGTCGCATCGTGGTGAACCCCTCGACACCGAAGGCGTCGGCAAGCACTGCCCAGCTCTTGCCGATCTCGGCGCCGGCGCGGTTGCGGCTCAGGTCGAGCGGCGCGCCCGACCCGACGCTGACCCCGCGCCACCTGTCGGTGAAGGCGACGTCGACGCGGGTGTCTGCTCTCTGACGATGGTCGCGAGTGGCGAACACCGGGCTACTTGAGGAAGTCCGGGACGTCCAGGTCCTCGTTGTCGTCGAACTCGATCGCGCGAGGCTGGCGCTGAGCGGGCGCGCCGGCTCTCGCCGAAGGCTGACCCTGCACCGGTGAGGGCTGCGCCGGGCCAGACGCAGGCTTGGCTGCTGCCGATGTGGCGCCTGCGGTCGGATCTGCTGACTGCTGGCTCGGGGCGGGAGCCTCTCGTCGCAGCGCGGGCTGGCTCTGGTCGCGTCGTTTGGGCATCCCGCCGTCGAACCCGGCCGCGATGACGGTCACCCGCACCTCGTCGCCGAGGGCGTCGTCGATCACGGCGCCGAAGATGATGTTTGCCTCGGCGTGCGCCGCCTGAGACACCAGTGCCGCCGCCTCGTTGATCTCGAACAGACCGAGGTCCGAACCACCGGAGATCGAGAGCAGGACGCCATGTGCGCCATCGATGGAGGCTTCCAGAAGCGGGCTGGACACTGCCATCTCGGCGGCCACCACGGCGCGGTCCTCTCCGTTGGCCCGGCCGATTCCCATCAGGGCGGAGCCCGCGTTGGTCATCACCGACTTCACGTCGGCGAAGTCGAGGTTGATCAGACCGGGCGTGGTGATGAGGTCGGTGATCCCGGAAACCCCCTGTAGGAGCACCTGGTCGGCCTGCTTGAAGGCGTCCAGGATCGAGACGCTCCGGTCGGAGATCGACAGCAGCCTGTCGTTGGGAATCACGATCAGGGTGTCGACCTCCTCACGCAGCCCGGCGATGCCCTCTTCGGCCTGGTTGGCCCGCCGCCGCCCCTCGAACGCGAAGGGCCGGGTCACGACACCGATCGTCAGCGCCCCGAGTGAGCGGGCGATCCGCGCGACGACAGGAGCACCACCGGTCCCGGTGCCGCCACCCTCACCCGCGGTGACGAACACCATGTCGGCGCCCTTGAGCACCTCCTCGACCTCCTCGGCGTGGTCCTCGGCCGCGCGCGCCCCGACCTCGGGGTCGGCTCCCGCACCGAGACCACGGGTGAGCTCGCGGCCTATGTCGAGCTTGACGTCGGCGTCGCTCATCAGCAGCGCCTGCGCGTCGGTGTTGATCGCGATGAACTCCACTCCCCGGAGCCCGACCTCGATCATCCGGTTGATCGCGTTGACGCCACCGCCGCCAATGCCCACAACCTTGATGACCGCCAGATAGTTCTGCGGTGCTGCCACGGTGATGCCTCTCACGTCGGTCGCGGTTCCGAGCCGGAGCTGCCGCGTACGTTGGATTACCGATGCGCGAAGCGCAGCGGACAGGGTTCTGCGGTGGGGAAGCTGACATCAGGAATCCTGTTCTAACTCTCAACCTCAGAGTCAGACTTTGCCCTGGACCCGGTGCCAGGTATCAACCTAGGACACTCGCGGGGGCAGCGGCAACCGGAACACGCGAGAGCTGTCGCTTCGGCCCCGTGCTGAGCTTGGACCGCGGACTCAGCCGCGAGCGGCCGGCTGCGAGGGCACGCTCACGTCGTACGCCGCCGCCGAACGGCGCATCAGCGCCCGCAGCACGGTCGCCTTCTGCGCCGACTCCGCGGCGCTTCCCCAGGTGATCTCGGTGCCGTCGCGGAGATGCAGGGTGATCGAGTCGACCGACGATGCCGTGACCCGACGGGTCTGCGCCGCCAGGTCCCGCGGCAGCACGCCGAGCACCTGGGCGACCTGCGGGAGGATCTCCGCCGCCGGCCCGGCGTCGATCTCCACGACCGGCTCGGCCGGGTCCCGGCCGGCCGTGGTGTCGTAGACGACGCCCGCCTTGTCCATCAGCCGCCAGGACCCGTCTCGATGAACCGTAGCAACCGGTTGACGTTCGGCGACCGTGATGACGATCGTGTGCGGCCAACCCCGGCGCACCGTAGCCGCCGCGATCTCGGGGATGGCTTCCACACGTGCCTCGACGGCGTCGAGGTCAACCCGGGCGAGTGGCGTACCGGGTGTGATCCGGGCAGCGGTCGTGACGTCCGACCGGGCCACCTCGTGCGCTCCGTTGACCTCGACGCTGCGCATCGCGAGCCAGGATGAGAACAGGACGACCCAGCCAGCAAGCGCCACTGCGAGGAGTAGCGCGGCCGTGAGGAGCCAGGGACGCCACACCGTCAGTCGCCACCTCCACCGGCGTCGCCCGAACAGTGTCTGCGAGTCGACCACGCTCTGCGTCATGTCGGTTCCTCATCTCCTGCCGCCAGCTGCGCGAGTACCTGGGGGCCCACCTCGGTCACGTCGCCGGCACCGAGGGTGACCACCAGGTCGCCCGGCCGCGCCATCGAGGCGACTCGTTCGGCAACCCGGCCGGCGTCGGGCTCGAAGCAGACATCGGTCGTGCCGGGCGGCACCGCATCGGCGACCAGCCGCCCGCTGACCCCCGGGACCGGCGCCTCCCGCGCGGGATAGACGTCCATCACCACGACACCGTCCGCGGCCGCGAGTGCGGCGCCCATCTCCCGGGCGAAGGCCCGGGTCCGGCTGAACAGGTGTGGCTGGAAGCAGGCGAGGACGCGACCACCTCGCGCCAGCTCGCGCGCGGCCTCGAGGTCACTGGCGATCTCGACCGGGTGGTGTGCATAGCTGTCGTAGACCAGCACGCCGCCCCGGCTGCCCTTGAGCTCCATCCGGCGCACGCTCCCCCGGTATGCGGCCAGCCCCGATGACAGCGCCTCGAAGGACTGTCCGAGCTCGAGGCCGGCAGCGAGCGCGGCGAGGGCGTCCACGACGTAGGCGGGGCCGGGGACCTGCAGTGCGAGCCGGCCCAGGGGTGCGCCGCCCAGGACGACCTGGCACGTGGAACCCTCGGCTGTCGGCTCGACCGCCACGGCGCGCAGCGTCGCGGACCCGTGCCGACCGACCGTGACGGTGCGGAGTCCGGTCGCCTCCGAGATCGCCGCCAGCCGTCGTCCGCCGGGGTCGTCCACCCCACAGACGACGAAGCCGTCGGCAGCGACCCGCCCGACGAACGTGTCGAAGACGTCGGCATAGGCCTCCGCGGTGCCGAAGAAGTCGAGGTGGTCGACGTCGACGTTCGTCACCACCGCGCCGTGCGGCTGGTAGACGAGGATGGCGGCGTCGCTCTCGTCACCCTCCACGACGAAGACCGGATCCCGACCGGCGGCCGCGTTGAGGCCCGACGCGTTGAGCGTCGACCCGATCGCGTACGACGGGTCCACACCGCAGGCAAGCAGAGCAGTGACGAGCATCGACGTGGTGGTGGTCTTCCCATGGGTGCCGGTGACGACGACTGCCTGACGCCCGAGAAGGAGAGACTGCACAGCGGCCGACCGCGGCCAGACGCGCAGTCCGCTGCGGAGCGCCCAGCGGACCTCGGGGTTGTCCGCCGGCACGGCCGTCGAGACCACGACGGTGTCGGCGCCGCGGACCTGCTCGGCGCGATGTCCCACCGAGCAGCGGATTCCCAGCGCTCGCAACGACTCGAGCATCGCGGAGTCCTGCGCATCGCTTCCCGAGACCCGGATGCCGCGAGCTGTCATCAGCCGCGCGATGCCGGAGAGCGCGGCTCCGCCGATGCCGACGAGGTGGACGGAGCCGAGCTCTTCTGCAGGGGCGACCACGTCGGGGACCGGGATGATCATCGGCGTACCGCTGCCAGCACCATGTCGGCCACGGCATCGTCGGCGTCGTTGCGCATCAGCCCGCTGGCGGCTCGCCCCATCCGGGCGAGCCGGGGGCCGTCGACCAGGAGTGCGGGCAGCGTCTGCTCGGCCCAGGCCGCGGTGAAGTCCGCGTTGTCCACGAGGAGCGCGCCGCCGGCTCGGACGACGGCATCGGCGTTGAGGCGCTGCTCCCCGTTGCCGATCGGCAGGGGCACGAACACGGCGGGGAGCCCGAGGACCGCGGCCTCGGTGACGGAGCTAGCCCCGGCCCGGCAGACGGTCGCGTCGGCGACGGCGTACGCGAGCTCCATCTTGTCGACGAACGGGACGACGACGTAGGCAGGGGGGTCGGTACCCCGGTCGGCCGGCAGGTCGACCGCTCCCGTGGGTCCGGCGACGTGCAGCACCTGGACCCCGGCCCGCGCGAGGGCAGACGCCGCGCCGGCCATGGCGTCGTTGATCCGGGCCGCCCCCTGCGAACCACCGGTCACCAGCAGCGTGGGCAGCGTCGGGTCCAGACCGAAGTGGGCACCGGCCACCGGCCGGAGCGCGGCGCGGTCCAGCGTGGAGATCGACCTGCGGATGGGCAGGCCGGTGAACGACGCGTGCGGCAGCGGAGTGTCCGGGAAGGACGTCGCCACGCGATCGGTGCAGAACCTGGCACCGAAGCGGTTCGCGAGTCCGGGCCGGGCGTTGCCCTCGTGGACCACCAGGGGCAGCCCCATGCGGCGGGCCGTGACGTAGGCGGGCATCGAGACGTAGCCCCCGAACCCGACGACGACGTCGGGCTCCACACGCTCGAACACCTCTCGGGTGGTCCGCACGGCCGCCCGCAGCCGGGAGGGGACGCGCACGAGATCGCCGCCCAGCCGCCTGGGCAGGGGGACGGGGGGGATCAGCTCCAGACGGTAGCCCGCCTCGGGTATCACCCGCGTCTCGAGCCCACGGGACGTGCCCAGGCAGACGATCTGTGCCTCCGGAGCGAGCCGCCTCACCGCGTCGGCGGTCGCGATGAGTGGAGAAGTGTGACCCGCCGACCCCCCGCCGGCAAGCAGGACGCGCACCCCCATGAGCTAGCCCTCCCGGTGACGGGTCCGGCTCCATCGCCGTCCACGCTCCAGACGACGCGCGCGCAGCGCCGCTGCCGCTTCGGGCTCGGTCCGCGCGAAGCACAGCAGCAGGCCCAGAGCGACGAGCGTCGGGACGAGCGCCGACCCGCCGTAGGAGATCAACGGCAGCGGGATGCCGATGACGGGAAGCAGACCGAGCACCATCCCGATGTTGATCAGCGCCTGGGAGAGCAGCCAGACCACGATCCCGGCCGAGGCGTACCGGACGAACGTGTCGGGCGTGCGGGCCGCGATGCGGATCCCGACGTAGGCCAGCGTGACGAACAGCCCCAGCACCGCGAGCGTGCCGAACAGCCCGAACTCCTCCCCGATGATCGCGAAGATGAAGTCGGTGTGGGCGCCCGGCAGGTTTCCCCACTTCTGGTTGCTGGCTCCTATCCCCGACCCCCAGAGACCTCCGGTGGCCAGGGCGAAGAACCCGTGGCTTGCCTGCCAGCCCTGTGAGCCGTAGTTCGCGATGGGGTTGAGGAACCCCGTCATCCGCTCCACGCGCTCGGGCTGGGACACCGCGAGCCCGAAGGCGAGCACACCTACCACGAGCAGCGAGCCCATGAACAACCGAGCCGGCGCGCCGATCACCCACAGCATGCCGAGCACGATCGCGAAGAGCACGAGTGCCGTGCCCAGGTCTCCTTGCAGGACGACCATGGCGACGACCAGTGCGCACACCGGCATCATCGGCACCAGCACGTGGCGCCACTGCGTGAGCAGCCGGTTCTTGCGGCTGAACACGTCAGCGCACCACAGCACCATCGCGAGCTTGGCGAGCTCGGAAGGTTGGATCTGGAACGGCCCCCCGAAGGAGAGCCAGTTCTGGTTGCCGTTGACGGAGACGCCGAAGCCGGGCACGTAGGTCATCGCGATGAGCGCCAGGGACACCACCAGCGCCGGCCAGGCTCCGAAACGGATGAGCCCGATCGGTAGCCGCGAGGCGACGAGCGCCAACGGGACCCCGACAGCCACCCAGATGGCCTGCTTGGCGAAGATCGCGTACGACGTGCCGTACTCGTTGAGCGAGGTGACGCTCGAGGCGCTGAGGACCATCAGCAGACCCAGCGAGAGCAGCAGCCCCGAGACGCCGAGCACGAGATGGTAGGACGTCAAGGGCTTGTCGAGAGTGCGCTTCAGCGCCGTCCGGAAGCCCGAGGCGTCGACGCCGAGGCGCCACTTCTCCTCGCTCGCTGTGGCCACGTCCGCCCTTCCTCGAGTCTCGACGGCTGACGGTGGTCAGCGCCTGCGCAGCCCTTCGACCGCCGCGCCGAAGGCGTCTCCGCGCGCCGCGTAGCCCGCGAACATGTCCTGGGACGCGCACGCCGGGGCCAGCAGCACCGTGTCGCCAGGATCGGCAGCCGACGCCGCCGCGAAGACGACGCGTTCCATGACTCCAGTGTCGGTCCCCGCGATGTCGATCACCGGTACCTCGGGCGCGTGTCGCCCGAGGGCGGCGGCGATCAGACCGCGGTCGGCACCGAGGAGGACCACGGCGC
This sequence comes from Nocardioidaceae bacterium, assembly GCA_037719575.1. Lineage (GTDB taxonomy): Bacteria > Actinomycetota > Actinomycetes > Propionibacteriales > Nocardioidaceae > JAWWPG01. The sequence goes on along the minus strand of JBBJMF010000050.1, from coordinate 7,444 downwards.
GCAGGCGGCCGTGCACCGCCGCCACCAGCTCGTCGAACTCCACGCCCTTCGCGAGGCCGCCCGCGACCCAGACGACATGGTCGAAACCGAGAAGCGAGGCCTGCGCTGCGTGCGGGTTCGTCGCCTTCGAGTCGTCGACATAGTGCACGCCGGCCACGTCGCCAACGGCCTCCACCCGATGGCGCTCCAGGCGAAAGGCCCGCAAGCCTCGCCGCACCGCGGCCGGTGCCACCCCGTGGGCGCGTGCCAAGGCGGCAGCGGCGAGGGCGTTCGCCACGTTGTGCGGGGCTCCCGTCGGCACGTCGCGCACCTCGGCGAGCTCCGCCGCGCTGTGCGCGCGGCCCTCGACGAATGCTCGGTCGGCGAGCACGTCGTCGACGAGGCCGAGCATGCCCACCGCCGGGACGCCGAGGGTGAACCCGACGGCGCGGCACCCCTCGACGACCTCGGCCGCCTCGACCATCTCACGGGTACGAGGGTCCTGCACGTTGTAGACGCAGGCCAGCCGACAGTCGTGGTAGATCCGTGCCTTGGCGGCTGCGTAGCGGTTCAGGTCGCCGTGCCAGCTCAGGTGGTCAGGCGCCACGTTCAGCACCGCCGCCGCCTCCGCCGACAGCGACCGCATCCAGTGCAGCTGGTGGGAGGAGAGCTCGACCGCCAGCGCGTCGTACGGCTGGGGGTCCATCACGACCTCGCACACCGGCAGCCCCACGTTGCCGGTCGCCACCGCACGCAGCCCGTCTGCACGCAGCATGCTCGCGAGCATCTGGACGGTGGTCGTCTTACCGTTCGTTCCGGTGATGCACAGCCACGGAGTCACCCGCGCCGGGTCGCGCAGCCGCCAGCCGAGCTCGACCTCACCCCATACCGCGATGTCAGCCGCTGCGGCAGCCACGAGAAGCGGGGTGCTCGGCGCCAGACCGGGCGTCGTCACCACGAGGTCCAGCCCAGTGGGCAGCGTCGCCGTCGACCCTGGCCCCATTTGCACGTCGGCGCCGAGAATCTCCAGCAGGGTTGCCTTCTCCCGCGCCGAGTCGGTCGTGGCGTCGTCGAGTACGACGACGTTCGCGCCCACCTGCACCAGCGCGTCCGCGGCCGCGAAACCCGAGACCCCCAAGCCACCCACGACACAGACCCGTGCCTCGTGCCACGGCGAGGCTCGCGCCGCGGCGCCCAACCAGGACAGGCCGGCTGGGCTCATCGCCCGCTCACGCGCCGACCACCCATTCGGCGTAGAAAATCCCGAGACCGGCCGCGACGCAGATCCCGGCGATCAGCCAGAACCGGATCACGATGGTGACCTCCGCCCAGCCCAACAGCTCGAAGTGGTGGTGGAGCGGAGCCATCAGGAAGAGCCGCTTGCCCCTGGTGATCTTGAAGAAGCCGACCTGGAGGATCACCGAGACGGTGATCACCGCGAAGAGTCCGCCCAGCACGACGAGCAGCAGCTCGGTCCGGGTCATGACCGCGAAACCCGCCATCGCACCGCCTAGAGAGAGCGAGCCGGTGTCGCCCATGATGATGCGGGCGGGGGACGCGTTCCACCAGAGGAAGCCGAAACAGGCCCCGGTGAGGGCGGCCGCGACGACAGCCAGGTCGAGCGGGTCGCGGACGTCGTTGTAGCACTGGGGCCCGGGCTTGATCATGCAGAAGTTGTTGTTCTGCCAGATGCCCACGATCGTGTACGCGCCGAAGACCATCATCGCGGCTCCGGTGGCAAGTCCGTCGAGACCGTCAGCGAGGTTCACCGCGTTGGTGGCGCCGACGACCATCACCAGGACCCACAGGATGACCACGACGGTCGGCAGCCGCCAGTCGACAAGCCGGATGAACGACACCGCAGCTGACGCCGGCGTCTGGCCACGGCTGTCTGGGAACTGAAGGGTGAGCCAGCCGAACGTGACCGCGATGACGGTCTGCCCGATGAACTTCGCCTTGGTCCGCAGACCGAGGTTGCGTTGCCTGACGATCTTGATGTAGTCGTCGACGAACCCCACCGTGCCCATGCCAACGAAGAGCCCGAGCAGCAGGAGCGCGGAGACCGAGGGCATCGACCCCGTGAGGAGCTTGGCCGCCGTGTATGCGACGACGACGGCGACGATGATCACGGCACCACCCATCGTCGGCGTGCCGCGCTTGGTGTGGTGCGTAGTGGGACCGTCGTCCCGGATGAGCTGCCCGTAGCCCCTCTTCGACAGGAAGGAGATCGCCCAGCGGGTCCCGAGCAGGGTGCCAACGAGACCGATGCTGCCCGCGAGCAGGATCGCTCTCATCGCCCACCGTCCGTCCGCGTCGTCGGCTGCTCCCCCGCCAGCAGAGCGGCGGCCAACCCCTCGAGGCCCGCTGCCCGCGATGCTTTCACAAGGACGACGTCGTTCTCCTGCAACGCGCCACGGGCCAACCCCAGACCCTCGTCGCTGTCGACCGCGAACTCGGCGGCGCCTTCCCACGACGGAGCCCCTGCCGCCGCCTCGTACATCGGCCGCGCCGCCTCGCCGACGACGACGAGGTGCGCGACCCCGAGGCCCGCGACGAAGCGGCCCATGGTCTCGTGCTCGAGGCGGCTGGTGTCGCCGAGCTCGCGCATCTCCCCCAGCACGGCCACCGTCCGCCCCCGGCCACGTCGCGCCGCGATGTCGACGAGCGCCTTGACCGCCGCGCGCATGCTGTCGGGGTTGGCGTTGTAGGCGTCGTTGATGACCACCCGCCCTTCGGGGTCCGTGCCGACGTCCATCCGCCACCTCGACAGCTGTCGGGCCGACTCGAGCGCACGGCCCACGACGTCGAGGTCGAGACCGGCGGCGAGCGCCGCCGCGGCCGCAGCTGCGGCGTTGGCCGCCTGATGCTCCCCGACATACGTCAAGGTGACGTCGGTCGACGTACCGCGCCACTCCAGCCGCAGAGTCGCGTGGCCGTGGGCGTCGAGCCCGACTCGGGCCAGGCGCAGATCGGCATTCTGCGACCGCCCGAAGGTGAGCACGGCCGCATCCGTCCGAGCGGCCATCGCGGCGACCCGAAGGTCGTCGGCGTTGAGAATGGCGAAGCCGTCTGCAGGAAGGGACTCGACGAGCTCACCCTTTGCCGCCGCGACGCCGTCCTGGCTGCCGAACTCGCCCAGGTGGGCGACGCCGACGTTCAGGACGATGCCGATGGTCGGCGCCATTATCCCTGCCAGATAGGCGATGTGGCCCATCCCTCGGGCGCCCATCTCCGACACGACGTACCGGGTCCCGGGGGTGACGCGAAGGGCCGTCAGCGGCACGCCGATCTCGTTGTTCTGAGACTCTCGTGCCGCCACGGTGGGCGCGACCGAGCCCAGGACCTCAGCAAGCATGTCCTTGGTGCTCGTCTTGCCCTGGGATCCGGTGACGCCGATGACCGTCGTGCCGGTGACCTGCCGCATCACGTGCCGAGCGAGCGACCCGAGCGCGTCGAGCACGTCGCCGACGACCACCGCGGGTGCTGGGACCGGACGTGCGACGAGCACGGCGGCGGCGCCACCGTCGACGGCCTCCTTCGCATAGGCGTGGCCGTCGACATGCTCACCGGGCAACGCCACGAACAGCCCACCGGCCACGGGTGACCGCGAGTCGACGAACGCGTCCCCCGCCACCATGACATCGGCCGCCGACGGCTCCACCGTGCCCCGGACGACTCCCGCGATCTCGCCGAGGGTCATGGGGATCATGAGCCGGCACCCGTCCCGGCCGGCGCGCGGAGGATCTCGCGCACCACCACCCGGTCGTCGAACGGCAGCACCCGCCCGGCCACGTCCTGCCCGGTCTCGTGGCCCTTGCCCGCGACCAGGACGGTGTCTCCCGGCCGGGCGGCGCGAATCGCCCGCTCGATCGCCGCCCTCCGATCGCCCACCTCGCGGATCTCGACGGTCGGACCCGCCGCAGCCCGTGCTCCGGCGAGCAGCGCCGCCCGGATCTGGGCCGGGTCCTCCGTGCGCGGGTTGTCGTCAGTGACCACCACGAGGTCGGCGAGGCGGACCGCGGCGGCCCCCATCAGCTCCCGCTTGCCGGGGTCGCGGTCCCCGCCGGCCCCCAGCACCACCAGCAGGCGGCCCGGCGTGACAGCTCGCAGCGCCCGCAGCGCGGCGGTGACCGCATCGGGCTTGTGTGCGTAGTCGACGACGACGGCGAAGGACTGGCCGACGTCGATGCGCTCGAGCCGCCCACTCACCGCCTCGACCCGCGCGATGCCGGCGGCCGCCGCTCCCACCTCGAGTCCGACCTCACCGACGGCTGCCAGTGCCGCTCCCGCGTTGGCGACGTTGAAGTCCCCGGCGAGGCTGATCGAGACAGCGGTCTCGACGTCGTCCGGCCCGGCCAGCACGAAGTCGGACCCGTCCGCGCGGAGGCGCACCTCACGGCACCGCCAGTCGGCGACCTCCCCACTCGGCGAGAACGTGCGAACCGGGACGTCCAGCCGCTTGCCCAGAGCGGCCACCGAGGGGTCGTCGGCGTTCAGCAGGGCGCGGCGGGTCCGTCCGCTCGAGAACAGGCCGGCCTTGGCCTCGAAGTAGTCATCGACATCGCGGTGGAAGTCGAGGTGGTCTCGACCGAAGTTGAGGAACACCGCCACGTCGAACCGCACCCCGTCGACGCGCCCCATCACGAGGGCGTGGCTGGAGACCTCCACCGCACAGACCTCGACCGCACGCTCCCGCATCACCGCGAACAGCGCGTGCAGGTCCGGCGCCTCCGGCGTGGTGAGCGACGTCGACACCCGCTTCCCGCCCACCCAGGAGCCCATCGTCCCGATGACGGCAGTACGACGACCGGCCGCCGCCAGACCCCGGGAGAGCAGCTGGGTGGTCGTCGTCTTGCCCTGGGTGCCCGTGACGCCGACCAGTGTGACGGCTTCGGCCGGGCTCCCGTAGACGGCGGCGGCGACCCGCCCGAGCACCGCCCGCGGGCGCTCCACCACGAGGGTAGGCAGGTCCGCCGCGCGCGCCAGCTCGACCCCGTCCTCGTCGGTGAGGATGGCTCGCGCTCCGGACGCTCCCGCCTGCTCGGCGAACCGGGCGCCGTGGGTCGTGGCGCCCGGCAGCGCGGCGTACAGGTCGCCAGGCCGCACGGAACCGGAACGCATGCTGACCCCGGTCAGCTCGACGTCGCGTGACGGCTCACCGGCGCCGGCCACGGTCGCGAGTGCCGACAGCGAGACGGGGACCACGCGGCGCGGGCGCTCGTCCACCGTCACCGCGGCCTCCCGCCCCGCGATGATGACGCCCCCGCTGTCTGAGTGCGCATCACAGCCGAAGATTAGCCGCGGTCACCAGGTGGCAGGCAGCAAGGGCTCGTGCGTGCCGGTCGGCGGGACGCCGTACTTCTGCAGCGCGGAGACCATCAGGTCGTGGAAGACCGGACCCGCCGTCGCCCCACCGCCCGCCTCGGCCTGGCGCGGGTTCTGGATGACGACGTAGACGACGAAGCGGGGGTCGTCGGCCGGGGCGAAACCGGCGAACGAGACGGTGAACGTGCCGTCGTAGCATCCGCAGTCGGGATTGGCGCGCTGCGCCGTGCCGGTCTTGCCGGCCACCCGGTAGCCCGGGATTGCGGCCACCGGCGCGGTGCCCTCCGGGCCGATGACCGTCTCCATCATCCGGGCGACATCGTGCGCCGCCTCCGGGCTGATCACCCGGTGCCGCTCTGCTGCCGGCGCAGCCGTGACGTGTCCGCTGTCGTCGACGGTCCCCTGGACGAGGGATGGGGCGATGTACTCGCCCCCGTTGGCGACCGCGCTGACGGCGGCCGCCATCTGGAGCGCGCTGACGCTCATCCCCTGTCCGAAATCGATGTTGGCCCGCTGGATCTCCGGCCAGGTCGACGGCGGCGCCAGCTGGCCGGCGGACAACCCGCCGATACCGACCTCTGGCCTGCTGCCGATCCCGAACCTCTGCAGGTAGCGGTAAAGCTCCGCGTTCGGCATCTGGGCGGCCGCCCGAACCGTCCCGATGTTGGACGACTTCGCCACCACGCCGGCTGCCGTGAGGTGCAGCGTGTCGTGTCCGAAGTAGTCGTGGACGATGTCGCTGCCGGCCGACAGGTAGGACGGCACGACGATCTTCGTCCTGGGTGTGACGTAGCCTCCGTCGATCAACGCGCTGAACGTGAGGACCTTCTCGACGCTGCCCGGCTCGTAGGCCGTGCCGAGCCCGGCGGAGATGCCGAAGTCCGTCTCGGTCGCATGGAACGTGTTCGAGTTGAACGTGGGGTAGTCCGCAAGGGCCAGCACCTGGGACGTCCGGGTGTCCATCACGACCGCGACCCCGGAGTCGGCGCTGGCCCCTTCGACCGCCGCCGCCAGCCGGCGCTGGGCGAGGAACTGCAGGTCCTGGTCGATCGTGAGCCGCACCCCGGTGCCCTCCCTGGGCTGCACGACTGTGCTGTCGGCCAGCGGCAGGATCTGACCGGCCTCGACCTGGTAGGTCGCCTCTCCGTCGTGGCCCTTGAGGATGTCCTCGTACGACGACTCGATGCCCTGCAGACCCAAGCCGTCGGTCCCCACGTACCCCAGCAGGCTGGCGGCGACGTCACCGCCCGGGTAGACGCGCAGCGTGTCGTGCGCCGAGTAGATCCCCGGCAGCTTCAGCTGGTCGAGCCGGGCCACCGTGTCACCTGCCGTCCGGGGCGAGAGATGGCGCGCGAGCTCGACGTAGCGGGTGTCCTTCGTGCGGAGCAGCGCGACGGTCTCCAGGTAGTCGGCGCCGATGCGGCGGTGCAGGAGGACCGCGATCTCGGTGGCGTGCGCGCTCGTGAACGTCGGGTCCGCCACGAGCTTCGCGGCGTCGACGCTCTCGGCGAGCTTCACCCCGAAGCGGTCGTAGATCGGGGCTCGTCGTGCCTCGAGGGTGATTGTCTGCGCGCCCTTTGCCACCGCCAGCGCCGCGTAGTCGTTCTCGTCGATCCCCTGCAGCTGGATCAGCCGGGCGGCGAAGAGCGACAGCACGAACGCGACGACGCAGAATGCGCTCCACAACCGGAAGGGGCCGGTCGCCAGCCGGATCGTCCGCCGGGGACGGGGGCGCGAGGGCCGGGGGGCGGGGGACCGGGCGGCGGCCGGCTGGGGTCGCCGAGTGCGACGGGTGGCGCCCACCGGCCGCTTGGCGCTTCGCTCGCCCGGGTCTCGCGGGGTCCGCTGACTCACCAGGGCTCCTTAGCGTCGCGCCGCCGTGCTGCGGATCCGGACCGGTGCCTCTGGGGCCAGAGTGCACCGTGTGACTGGAGTTCTTTTGTAGCCGCTCAGTGGCGCGAACCCAGGGATCTCGGGGAGGTGTCGCTGCCCTTTGTCCCCCCGCTCGACGGCGGTCGGGGCGCGGGATGGGTCACCACGGCGCTTCCCGCGTTGTTCGCCTCTCCACCCACGACCGGCGAGATCTTCCCGAGCCGGTCGACGCTGGGCCCGATCGCGGTGCCGACGTCGAGCGGAGTGC